>JAFUUL010000166.1 GCA_017483805.1 Prevotella sp. | reverse complement strand
TTGGCCACAAACTCCGGCGACATGCCCGTCAGCGAGCCCTGCACGCCGCGCTTCTCCAGTATCTCGTTGTAGCGCGAGGTCTGCAGCACCGTCATGTTGTGCTCCTTCTTGTAGTTGCCTATCTCGCGGCACACGCTCATGCGGCGGGCCAGGAGGTCCATCAGTTGGTTGTCCAGGTCATCAATCTGCTTGCGCAGTTGCTGGATGCTCTCGGTGGTCACGTGCTCGTCGCGGATGATGAGCAGCGAGAGTATGTAGTCCAGCACCTCGGGCGTCACCTGCTGCTTGGCGTCGCTCCAGGCCTTGTCTGGGTCGCAGTGGCTCTCCACGATCAGCCCGTCGAAGCCCAGGTCCATGGCCTGCTGGCAGAGCGGGGCTATCAGTTCGCGGCGGCCGCCTATGTGGCTGGGGTCGCAGATGATGGGCAGTTCGGGTATGCGGCGGTGCAGTTCGATGGGAATCTGCCACATCGGCGCGTTGCGGTAGATCTTCTGCTCGAAACTGGAGAAGCCGCGGTGGATGGCTCCCAGGCGCTTGATGCCCGCCTGGTTCAGGCGCTGCAGGGCACCGATCCAGAGTTCCAGGTCGGGGTTGACGGGATTCTTCACGAAGACGGGCACGTCCACACCCTTCAGGGCGTCGGCCAGGGCCTGCATGGCAAACGGGTTAGCCGTGGTGCGGGCTCCCACCCACAGGATGTCCATGTCGTACTTCAGGGCCAACTCCACGTGCTCCGGCGTGGCCACCTCGGTGGATATCAGCATGTGAGTTTCCTCCTTCACCTGCTTCATCCAGGGCAGGGCCTTCTCACCGTTGCCCTCGAAGCCGCCGGGCTTGGTGCGCGGCTTCCACACGCCAGCGCGGAAGTTGTGGCAGCCCTTCATGGCCAGGTCGCGGGCGGTCTTCATCACTTGCTCCTCGGTCTCGGCACTGCATGGGCCTGCAATGACGAAGGGGCGTTCGTTATCACTCGGAAGGTTCAGTTTCTCTAATTCCAGTTCCATATCTTTTGTTCTTTTTTCGTTATTACGTTATCTCGTTATCACGTCATTTCGTCGTGACGATTCTCTTGATGCGCTCCAGCGCCTCCTGTATCTTCTCCTCCTTGGCACAGAGCGAGATGCGGATGTAGCGCTCGCCGTTGCTTCCGAAGATGAAGCCCGGGGTGATGAAGACGCGGGCCTCGTGGAGCACACGCTCCGTCAGGTCCTCCACGTTCTGGCACTCGGCGGGTATCTTGCCCCAGAGGAACATGCCCACCTGGCTCTTGTCGTAGGTGCATCCCAGCGCGTCCATGATCTGCTCGGCATACCGGCGGCGACGGCTGTATACATTGATGTTATATTCCTCATGCCATGCCTCGCTGTTGAAGTCGAGGGCCTCGGCCGATGCCAACTGCAGTCCACGGAAGGTGCCGCTCTCAATGTTCGACTGCACCTTTAGGATGTTCTTTATATATTCGGCCTTACCGACACACATGCCCACACGCCACCCTGGCATATTGTGACTCTTTGAAAGCGAGTTGAGTTCAATGCAGTGATCCCACGCATCGTCGCTACTGGACAACCGAGTGGAGAAAATCGACAGCGGATTGCTATTCAGTATGCGGGAATACGGATTATCGTTGACAATAAGGAAATTGTTCTTGCGTGCAATCCACACCAGACGGTCGTAAAGGCCCTGGGTGGCAGGAGTGCCGGTCGGCATGTGAGGATAGTTGGTCCACATCAGTTTCACGTGCGAGAGGTCACGATTGAGCAAGTCGTTGAAGTCTGGAATCCAGCCTTTTTCTTCCTTCAAGTCATAGTACTCCACTCGTGCACCAAGCAATTTCGACAGCGACGTATAGGTGGGATAGCCCGGATTGGGAACCAGCACCGTATCGCCAGGGTTTACAAATGCCAGGGTGATATGCAGGATGCCCTCCTTCGAGCCAATGAGCGGCAGCACCTCGGTAGCCGGGTCTACGTTGACGCCATACGTCTTCTTGTAATACCGTGCCATGGCCTCGCGCAGTTCGGGCGTGCCCTGCGTCGGCTGGTAGCCGTGGGCCCCAGGCTGGCGGGCCACCTCGCACAACTTATCGATGGTCTGCTCCGATGGCGGCATGTCGGGGCTGCCGATGGCCAACGAGATGATGTCCTTGCCCTCGGCATTGAGTTGGGCCACTTCCTTCAGTTTGCGGCTGAAGTAGTATTCCTGTACTAAATTTAGTCTGTCTGCTGGTTTTATCATAATCTTCAATTTTCAATCTTCAATTCGCCCTATACTCCCCCAGAATCTTCAGGTCGCGCGTCAGGGGGATGATGGCGTCGATAGCCTGCCGATAGCGCGTCAGGTCACTATAGGTCACGTCAACATAGAACAGATACTCCCATTCCTTGCCGATGATGGGCAGCGACTGGATCTTCGTCAGGTTGATCTTGTAGAACGACAGGATGGCCAGCACAGCCGAGAGCGAACCCTCCTCGTGGGGCAGGGCGAAGACGATGCTGGCCTTGTCGGTCTCTACGAGCGGGCGCAGCAGGTCGGCCTTCTGGGGCATGGAGCACACCAGGAAGCGCGTGTAGTTGTGCTTGTTGTCCTCGATGCCGTCCTCCAGCACCTTCAGGCCGTAGAGCCGCGCGGCCTCAGCGTGGCAGATGGCTGCCCAGCCGTGGTGCTGGCCCTCGGCAATCATCTTGGCCGAACCGGCAGTGTCGTCACCCTCCACGATGCGCAACTCCGGATGGCGCTCCAGGTAGTGGCGCGTCTGCATGAGGGCCACCGGATGCGAGTGCACCTCGGTCAGTGTCGACCAGTCGTCGTCGGGCAGACAGCAGATGCAGTGGGTGATGTGCAGTTTGTGCTCGCCCACCACGGTGGTGCCGCTGTCGCGCAGCAACTCGTAGTTGTGAAGCAGCGAGCCCGCGATGGTGTTCTCGATGGCAGCCATGCCGATGACCGTGGGATCCTGGCGCAGGCTGTCGTAGACCTGCTCGAAGGTGCTGCAGCAGATGAGTTGCAACTGCTCACCCTGGAAGTACTGGTGGGCGGCTATGTCGTGGAACGACCCTATTTCGCCCTGGATTGCTATTCGCTTCATGTTCCTTTGTTTCATTTAAAAGCCCCACTTTCACTCTCTGGTGAAGCGGGGCCTTATGTTTCATATCCTTTTGAAATCTAAACGCGACTTCCCGCTTCACAATGGCTTGCAAAGTAAAAGTAGAAGTAAAAATATGCGTTCAGACCTGTCATAAATCTTTCGTTTTGTTATTTTCGGTTGCAAAAGTATAACAATTCTTTGAAATACGCAAATAAAATGGAAGAAATTTTCATATTTTATTTTTCCGTCGCTAAGATTTGGCCGTTTCGGAAATAATGCTTACCTTTGCAGTTCAGAAAAAACAATCGCTACACATTATTAATAATAGTATGAACATACCTGCAAGAATTCTCGATGTCAAGTGTATAGAATGCGGCAAGCACTTCGAGGCTTCCACCCACAAGCGCATGGGCCTGATCAAGGTGGTGTGCACCCACTGCAATGCCGCTCAGGAGTATATGGTGAAGCCCCCCAAGGTGGGCGCCCCGAGCGATGAACCGGTGGATAAGTTCCACACGCAGATGCCCGTCCGCGTGCTGGGTAAGGTGACACTGCAAGGCGACAAATACGTCATCGAGAACAGGGCGAAGATAGGCAAGGCCACCAGTTTCATCTGTCCGAAGTGCAACAAGCCCATCGCCATCAAGCCCGAGCAGCCCGGCGTGCAGGTCATCACCTGCAAGGACTGCAACGCCAAGGTGCACATCACGGCCTACGATGCCGAGGCCGAGGAGCGCCTCCAGAAGGAGCAGGAACGGCTGCGCCAGGAGCAGGAGCGCATTCGTCAGCAGCAGGAGGAGCAGCGCCGCCAGCAGGAGCAGGAGCGGCTGCGCAAGGAGCAGGAGGAGCAGGAACGGCTGCGTCAGGAGCAGGAGCGCCTGCGCAAGGAGCAGGAGGAGGTGGAGCAGCCCCACCAATATAATTATATCGACATTCCCGATCCTGAGCCCGAGCCCGAGCCGACACCGTCTGACGAAACCGTGGTCACGCCCCGCAAGCGTAGAGTGACCAACGGCGAACTGCAGTGGGGAGGCGGTTTCATGAGCAGTCCCAACAAGATCCGTCTGCTGGACGGCTCGACGCTGATAGGCAGAAAAGACCCCAACACGCCCTCTGACATCCAGTTCATCGACCCCGAAATGAGCCGCCGCTCCGTCCAGATCGACGCAGAACCGCGAAACGGCGTGATGACGTTCACGCTGACGGTGCTGAAAGACCTGAATCCCGTGCTGGTGAATGGCCGTCGGGTGCCGCAGGGCATGAGCGTGCTGCTCAAGAGCGGCGTGAAAATCAAGATGGGCCAGACCACGCTCACATTCAAGTTGGTCTGACCCGCCAGGTCTAAGTCTACCCCCCCCGAGAAAAGAAAATCAGATTCCGAAGGGATTGAGAATGGTATAGGCTTTCTTTACTTTTTCCTCAATCCCTTCGGCTGAATATTCTCCGCTGACGTCCGCCAGCGCATTGGGATTGAGTTCCAGCACCTTCTGCATATCCTCCTCGGCCCCCTGCTTGTCGCCGCGGTCGTACCTGATTTTGCCGCGTTCGCTGTAGGCATCTATCTGGAAGGGGTTGAGGTCTATCACCTTGTTATATAGGGTCATGGCGCCATCGTCGTCAGCCTTGGCGTGCATCAGGCGGGCAGCCTGCAGCAGCACGTCCTCCTCGTCGGTGGTATGAGCCAGCAGCCAGTCCACGTCTTCGCCAGCCCCCTTAAGGTCACCCATCTTCAGCAGTACCTTCGAGCGCAGCAATCGTGCATCGGCCAGATTTTCGGCCGAAGCAATGGCTTTGGTCAGCCGGGCAATGGTGCCGATGAGGTCGCCCTGCCCCAGTGCGGCCTGTGCCAACTGATAGTTGGCCATGGCATGGTCGGGGTCGATGGCAAGCGCCTGCTCGCAGATGGCCTGCATCTCGGGATAGTCCTCAAGCATATAGGCCACATGGGCTGCCTGCATCAGCACCGCCACATTGTCTGGGGCAGCGGCAGCCATCACCTTCAGTTCAGCCAAGGCATCCTCCAGCCGGCCCTGCCGTATCAGCGTCTGCTGCAAATAGTCGCGCGTCTCCAGGTCGTCGTGAATCTTCAGCGCCTCGCGGAAGCACTTTTCGGCATACTCCACCTGATTCATGCGCAGAGCCTTCACGCCATCGTATTTCAACAGGTCGAAGTTCTTGTCTTCGGCGTTTCTTTTTGCCTCTTCGGTGTTTTCCTCTTCACCTCCGAACAATGATTTCCAGAATCCCATAATGATAGAAGATTAAATTTTTGTCTGCAAAGTTACGAAAAAAGAATTAATTTTCGTATCTTTGCAACCGAGATTTAAATCTATTTTATATGTTAGAACTTAAAACATTACTGCTATTCGGCCTTCAGGGGCAGGAAATACTGCTCATCGTGCTGGTGGTGCTGCTGCTCTTCGGAGGTGCCAAGATTCCCGAACTGATGCGCGGACTGGGCAAAGGCGTGAAGAGTTTCAAGGAAGGAATGAAGGAAGTGGACGACGAGGTGAAGACGGATGAAAAGTGAGGTGGCTACCTTTTGGGGACATCTGGAAGCACTGAGATGGGCCATCCTGCGTTCGCTGGCTGCAGCCGTGATTTTCGGCGTGGCAGCCTTCTGCATGAAGGACTGGCTCTTCGCCGTGGTGCTGGCCCCCAGGACGAGCGACTTCATCGCCTATCGCCTGCTTGGCGTCGAACCGTTCAGCATCCATCTGATGAACACAGGGCTGACCGAGCAGTTCATGACCCACATACGGGTGGCGATGTATGCCGGACTGCTGTGCGCCGCGCCTTACATCATCTACGAGTTGTTCCGCTTCGTCTCGCCCGGCCTCTACGCCAAGGAGCGGCGGGCAGGGCTGTGGCTGGTGGTGTCGGGCTACGTGATGTTCATGCTGGGCACGCTGCTCAACTATCTGCTCATCTTCCCGCTGACGGTCAGGTTTCTGGGCACCTATCAGGTCAGCCCCGAGGTGGAGAACATGCTCACGCTGCAGTCATACATCGACACGCTCGTATCGATGAGCCTGGTGATGGGCGTCATCTTCGAACTGCCGGTGGTCTGCGCCATCCTGGGCAGGATGGGCTTCATCAACGGACAGATCATGGCTCGCTATCGCCGTCACGCCATCGTGGCCATCCTGGTGGTGGCGGCCATCATCACCCCTACGGGAGATGCCTTCACGCTGTGCATCGTCTCGCTGCCCATCTGGCTGCTCTATGAACTGAGCATCGTCATCGTTAGACTAAACAAAACAAATACATAGGTATGCTAAAGAAAACAAGAATCGCGCTTGCGACAGTCTTCTTCACAGGACTGACACTGCTGTTCCTCGACTTCACGGGAACGCTCCACCACTGGCTGGGCTGGATGGCACGCATCCAGGCCCTGGAGGCCGTGCTGGCACTGAACGTGGCGGTGATAGTCGGACTGGCCGTGCTGACGCTCGTCTTCGGGCGCATCTACTGCTCGGTCATCTGTCCGCTGGGTGTCCTGCAGGACATCTTCGGGAAGTGGGGCATGAAGGCTAAGAAGAACCGCTACACCTACTCCAAGGAGGTGAAGTGGCTGCGCTACCCCGTGCTCGTCCTCTTCTTGGCGGCTGCCCTGGCGGGCGTCGGCTCGGTGGTTCAACTGCTGGCCCCCTACAGTGCCTTCGGCCGCATCGCAACCATGATCCTGCAGCCGCTCTACAAACTGGGCAACAACGTGCTGGCCTCGGTGGCCGAGTCGATGGACAGTTATGCCTTCTACGGCGTCGACGTATGGCTGAAGTCGCTGCCCGTGCTGCTGATTGCCGCGGGCACCCTGATCCTGCTGCTGGTGCTGGCCTGGCGCAACGGTCGCACCTACTGCAACACCATCTGTCCGGTGGGCACGGTGCTGTCGTTTCTGTCGCGCTTCTCGTGGCTGAAAATCCGCTTCCATGCCGACAAGTGCCGCTCGTGCTCGCTCTGCACCAAGAACTGCAAGGCCTCGTGCATCGACTTCAAGAATCATCAGGTGGACTACTCCCGCTGCGTGGTCTGCGGCGACTGCCTGGAGGCGTGCAAGTTTGGGGCGCTGGCGTATTCCAGCCATTCTAACCTATCTAATCAGACTAAAGAATCCGGAAAATCCAGCCCCGACCCCACCAAGCGGGCTTTCCTGGTGACTACCGCGCTGGCCACCACAGCCGCGCTGGCTCAGGAGGCCAAGAAAGTGGACGGTGGACTGGCGGAGATTGTACAGAAGAAAGCCCCCGAACGCGTGACACCAGTGACGCCGCCGGGCTCGCTCTCGGCCAAGAACATGGCCACGCGGTGCACGGGCTGCCAACTCTGCGTGTCGGAATGTCCGAACGACGTGCTGCGCCCCAGCACCGACCTGATGAGCCTGATGCAGCCCACGATGAGTTACGAGCGGGGCTACTGCCGTCCGGAGTGCACGCGCTGCTCTGAGGTGTGTCCTGCCGGTGCCATCCGCCCCATCGACGACATCGAGAAGTCGAGCATCCAGATAGGCCACGCCGTGGTGTCGCCTCACCACTGCATCTCGGCCCTTGGCGAGGTGGAGTGCGGCAACTGCGCACGCCACTGCCCCGTGGGGGCTATCGAGATGATGCCCACCGACCCCGACGACGATCTGTCGCCCTCAATCCCCGGCATCAACGAGGAGGCCTGCATCGGCTGCGGAGCCTGCGAATACCTGTGCCCCGTGCGGCCCATTCCGGCCATTCACGTGGAAGGTCATGTCGTACACCATAATATATAACGCGTATGAAAGACAAGAACATATCACGCCGCTCGTTTCTGAAATATCTGGGTCTGGGCTCCGCCGCAGCCGTGGCAGCATGTGCAGGCAGGCAGGGCTCCAGCGAAACTGAATCGCCCACCGAGCCGCCCGTGGGCCAGATGACCTACAGGAAGAACCCCAAGAACGGCGACCAGGTGTCGCTGCTGGGCTATGGCATGATGCGACTGCCGACCCTGCCCGACAGCGACGAGTTCGACCAGGAGATGATCAACAGTCAGGTGGACTACGCCCTGGAGCACGGGCTAAACTACTTCGACACGTCACCGGCCTACTGCCGCGGTCAGAGCGAGCATTGCACGGGTATCGCCCTGAGCCGCCATCCGCGCGAGAAATACTTCGTGGCCACCAAACTGTCGAACTTCAACGAGGAGACCTGGTCGCGCGAAGCCAGCATTGAGATGTATCACAACTCTATGCGGGAGTTGCAGGTGGACTACATCGACTACTATCTGCTGCACGGCATCGGCATGGGCGGCATGGAGAGCCTGCAGGGACGCTATCTGGACAACGGCATCCTGGACTACCTGCTCGCGGAGCGCGAGGCTGGACGCATCAAGAACCTGGGATTCTCCTACCATGGTGACATCGCGGTGTTCGACCATCTGCTTGCCCTGAACGACAAGTACCACTGGGACTTCGTGCAGATAGAACTGAACTACCTGGACTGGAACTATGCCGACGACATCAACCCGCGCAACACCGACGCCTCCTACCTGTACGACGAACTGCTGAAGCGAGGCATACCGGCTGTCATCATGGAGCCGCTGCTGGGCGGGCGACTGGCCAAGGTGCCGCAGTACGTGGTCAGCGAACTGAAACAGCGCGACCCGCAGAGGTCTGTGGCTTCGTGGGCCTTCCGCTATGCCGGCACGCCGGAGGGGGTGCTGACGGTGCTGAGCGGCATGACCTACATGGAGCACCTGAAGGACAATCTGCTGTCCTACTGTCCGCTGGTGCCGCTGACCGAGGAGGAGCAACGCTTCCTGGACACGGAACTGGCCCATCAGATGATGGAGGAGGACACCATCCCCTGCAACGACTGCAAATACTGCATGCCCTGCCCCTACGGCATCGACATACCGGCCGCCTTCGTACACTACAACAAGATGAAGATTGAGGGCCAGATGCCCGACGATGCCGGCGATGCCAACTATCGGGAGAACCGTCGGCGCTACCTGATCAGCCTTGACCGTGCCATTCCCCGCGACCGCCAGCCCGACCACTGCATCATGTGTGGTCAGTGCGAGCCTCACTGTCCGCAGAAGATCCGCATCCCGCAGGAACTGAAGCGCATTGCCGACCTGGTGGAGCAACTGAAGAGTGAGAAGTGAGAAGTGATGAGTGATAAGTGATGAGTGATG
>JAFUUL010000165.1 GCA_017483805.1 Prevotella sp. | reverse complement strand
AAGCTGGGGGATTCGAACCCCCGGTACGGGAACCCGTACGGCAGTTTAGCAAACTGCTGGTTTCAGCCACTCACCCAAACTTCCTCGGTATTCCCCCAAAAGGGCGACCGAAAGGCTTTTTCGCTCAAAAGCGGTGCAAAGGTACGAACTTTTCCCGACTCTTGCAAATTTTTCGGCACATTTTTTTCGTTTTTGAAAAATAATGCTTAACTTTGCACATCAAACAAACTAAAAGCAAGAATACGCGTATGATTAAACTATTCGTTCCAGGGCGTCTGTGCCTGTTTGGAGAGCATACCGACTGGGCCGGTCACTATCGGACGATGAATGCCGACATAGCACCGGGTGCTGCCATCGTGACCGGTATCGAGCAGGGCATCTACGCCGAGGTGGAGAAATCGAAGAACTTCGAGGTGACGAGCGAGGCCATGCAGATCAACGAGCATTGGCGCGACTTCTCCTG
This sequence comes from Prevotella sp., assembly GCA_017483805.1. GTDB lineage: Bacteria > Bacteroidota > Bacteroidia > Bacteroidales > Bacteroidaceae > Prevotella. Next base: position 8,857 of record JAFUUL010000165.1, on the reverse strand, counting down.
CCGGATGGACGAACAGGCCCTGAAGCGCGTGGCCCGTTCGGGCGACTTCTTCTGCTACTGTGCCGGTGTGGCATCGTATATGCTGCAGTGGTATAAGGTAGGCGGCGTGCGCATTAAGATCACCGACATGACGCTGCCCATGAAGAGCGGCCTGTCGTCGAGTGCGGCCATCTGTGTACTCGTCGCGCGCGCGTTCAATCTTATTTATAATCTGAACCTCAACACGATGGGCGAGATGAATATCGCCTACGTGGGCGAACTTCGCACGTCGTCGCGCTGCGGTCGTCTGGATCAGGCCTGTGCCTTCGGTGTGAAGCCCAACCTGATGACCTTCGACGGCGATGAGGTTGAGGTGAGGCCGCTCAACGTGAAGAAGCACCTCTACTGGGTGTTTGCCGACCTGTGCGGTACGAAGGACACCATCAAGATCCTGTCAGACCTGAATAAGGCTTATCCCTTTGCCTCCAACGAGCAGGAGGAACTGCTGCACAAGGCGCTGGGCGAACAGAACCAGCGGTTTGTGGATCAGGCCGTCCAGTATATGGCTACCGGCCAGGTGGAGGCCCTGGGTCGGCTGATGACGGAGACCGAAGAGGTGTTCGACCGTCAGGTGGCACCGCTCTGCCCCAGCGAGTTGACGTCGCCTAAACTGAAGGCGGTGCTGGCCGATGAGCACATCAAATCCCTGACCTATGGTGGCAAGGGCGTGGGCTCTCATGGCGACGGCTCGGTGCAGTTTTTGGCTAAGGACGAGGCCTGCCAGAAGCAGTTGACCGACTATCTGATCGGTCTGGGCATGCCTGCCTACAAGTTGACCATCCAGCCTGTCCATACCGTCAGGCGTGCCATCATACCCGTGGCAGGCTTCGGCACGCGGCTCTATCCGGCCACGCGCAGCCTGAAGAAAGACTTCTTCCCCATTCCGTGCCCCGACGGCATGGTGAGGCCCGTGATTCTGATCTTGCTCGAGGAACTCATACAGAGCGGCATCGAGGAGATATGCCTGGTGCTGGGCAGCAAGGAGGAGCGTCAACTCTATGCCGACTTCTTCGAGCGTCCGCTGGGTGCTGAGCATACCGGCAAACTGAACGCCGAGAGCCGCGAGTACGAAAACCGCATACTCGACATCGGCAAGCGCCTGCACTACGTCTATCAGCGCGAGAAGCGCGGCTTCGGCCACGCCGTCTATCAGGCCGTGGGCTTTGCGCGCAACGAGCCCGTGCTGCTCATGCTGGGCGACACGCTCTACCGCTCGGCGTCCAACAAGCCCTGCGCCCTGCAGTTGATTGAGGCTTACGAGCGATTCAACAAACTGCTGGTGGGCCTCTATCCGGTGGCACTGGATCAGGTGAGCCATTTCGGCATCATGAGCGGCGTGTGGGAAGACCAGGATGAGCGCGTGCTGCAGGTCAACGGCCTGTCGGAGAAACCCAAGGCCAGCCACGCCGAAGAGTTCCTCGGCGTGCGCAACAAGAAAGGGGAGAAGGAGTATTGCTCCGTCTTCGGTCAGTACATCCTGACGCCCGAGGTGTTCATGCAACTGGAGGCAGACATCGAGGCTGCCGACAGCGAGGGCGACCACGTGCGCGAGATAGAACTGACGTCGGCCCTCGACAAGGTGCGCGAGCAGTCGGGCATGATAGGCTTCCGCCTGAAGGGCGAGCGCTTCGACATGGGCAACCCCCGTGCACTGGCTGAGACGGTGGCGGCCTTTTCCGGATTTGAAAAGTAATAGTTGAAGAGATAATGACAAAGAAACGCAGATGGCACTGTCTGCCAGGACAGGAGCCAACAGAACTGGATAAGAAAATCATGTACTGGGAGAACAAGGGCAAACTTGTCCCCACGCGCGACCTCATCAAGACCCCTGAGCAGATAGAGGGCATACGTCGAGCCGGCGTGGTCAACACCGGCGTGCTCGATGCCGTGGCCGCTGCCATCCATGAGGGGATGAACACGCTGGAGATAGACCGCATCTGCCGCCAGTACTGCGAGGAGCACAACGCCACGCCCGCCTGCCTGAACTATGGCGGCGACGAGGAGACGCCCCCGTTCCCCATGAGTGTCTGCACGAGCATCAACGAGGTGGTCTGCCACGGCATTCCCAAGGAGGAGGACGTGCTCCAGGAGGGCGACATCATCAATGTGGACTTCACCACCATCCTCGATGGTTACTATGCCGACGCCTCGCGTATGTTCATCATCGGCAAGACCACACCCGAGAAGGAGCAACTGGTGCGCGTGGCCCGCGAGTGCCTGGAGATAGGCATGGAGGCTGCCAAGCCCTGGGGCTTCGTGGGCGACATTGGCCACGCCATCAAGAAGCACTGCAAGAAGTATGGCTACGGCATCGTGCGCGACCTGGCTGGCCACGGCGTGGGCCTGGCCTTCCACGAGGAGCCCGACGTAGACCACGACTCCTATCGCGGCACCGGCATGCTGCTCGTGCCCGGCATGGTGTTCACCATCGAGCCGATGATCAACATGGGCACCTGGCGCGTCTTCATCGATGCCGACGATCCCTATGGCTGGGAGGTCATCACCGAGGACGAGCAGCCCAGTGCCCAGTGGGAGCACACGCTGCTGATGACGGAGCACGGCGTAGAGGTGCTCACCTATTGACAGATTGATACACACATAGAGCACTGCCACGGTCTGCCGCTGGTGTCCCTGAAAGGGGAGGCGAGAGGAAAGTCCGGGCAGCACAGGGCACTCCACTTCTGAAAGTAGAAGCAGTCGGCGACGGCTGGTCAGGGGAGAAGAGAACGACCGCCCCACGCCCCCTCGGGGGGGGTGGGGTAAGGGTGAGAAGGCGGTGTAAGAGACCACCAGCCGGCGGGCGATCGTCGGGCTGTTCCCACTGGAGGCTGCAAGTTCATGTATACCATCGCCATGCTCAGGGTTGCCCGCCCGAGTTGCCGCAAGGCATGCGATGGAGGGTAGAACGCTAGAGACGCATCGCGAGGTGCGTAGTAGATAAATGGCAGACACCGCCGCAAGGCGGCACAGAACCCGGCTTATAGGGGCAGTGCTCTTTTTTTAATTAAGAGTTAAGAATAAAGAGTTAACAGTTAAAGGGGGTGAAGCGACTGATACGATTCCTTCAGGTGGAGATGTGGCGGATTGACGACGACAAACTGCCGCCCGTCCGGCGTGTGCTCTTTGCCATCATCAAGACGGCCTTCCTGGCCGTGCGCTTCTTCACTACCAAGCGCGTGCTGACCCAGGCTTCGGCCCTCACCTATAGCACGCTGCTCGCAATCGTACCCATACTGGCCGTCGTCTTCGCCATCGCCCGTGGCTTTGGCTACAACAAGTTCATCGAGGTGTGGTTCCGCGATGCCTTCTCGTCGCAGCCACAGGTGGCCGAGGTCATCATCGGCTTCGTCAATAGTTACCTCGTCCACACCAAGAGCGGCATCTTCCTCGGCGTGGGCCTCATCTTCATGCTCTACACCGTGATGATGCTGGTGAGCAACATCGAGCAGACCTTCAACGAGATATGGCAGGTGAAGAAGAAGCGCAGCATCTTCCGCACCATCACCGACTATCTGGCCATGTTCTTCCTCTTCCCCATCCTCATCGTCGTCTCGTCGGGCATCAGCCTCTTCCTGGCCACCGTGGCCAAGTCGTTGCCCGATTTCCTGCTGCTCGGCCCCGTCGTGCGCTGGCTCATCGACGCCACGCCCTACGTGCTCATGTCGCTGCTCTTCGTGGGCCTCTACGTCTTCATGCCCAACACCCACGTGAAGGTGAAAAACGCCATCGTGCCCGGCATCCTGGCCGGCATCGCCATGCAGTTGGTGCAGTTCTTCTACATCCACTCCCAACTCTGGGTGACGGGCTACAACGCCATCTACGGATCCTTTGCCGCCCTGCCGCTCTTCATGCTCTGGGTGCAGATATCGTGGACCATCTGCCTCTTCGGGGCTGAACTGACCTACACCTCGCAGAATCTGGACTACTACGACTACGACGCCCGCACCGACAACATCAGCCATCGCTATCAGTTGATGCTCTCCTCCGTGCTCATGTCGCGCGTCTGCCGCCGCTTTGCCGCCGGCCGTCGTGCCGCCACGGCCGATGACCTGCGCCAGGAGACGGGCATCCCCATCCGCATCGTCAACGACCTGCTCTACCGTCTCATCGAGGCCCGCCTGCTGATAGAGATCTCGCCCGACGAGAAGGGTGACGCCTCGCGCTACGTGCCAGCCGAGAGTCTCGACCGTCTGAGCGTAGGCGTGATGATAGACCGCCTGGAGGCGCAGGGCCAGTGGCAGATCGACCTGCCCGTCAGGCAGTTGATGAGTTCCCAGTGGACTGAGGCCGTCCGCTTGCGCGGCGACTATCTTCGCCAGTCGCGCTCCATCCGCCTGGAGGACCTCGCTCGTTGCTGAACTCTTCCGCCTCATAGGTATCGGGAAATCCCGATCCCCAAGGCAACTATGAGTTTGAAGCCTCCAATCGATGGGTTTGGAGCCTCCAAACCACCCGTTTGAAGCCTTCAAACTCCCCGCTTGGAGGCTTCAAAGCCAGCAGCCGTCATCTTCGGCTTTTCCCGATGCTGTCTTCGGGTGCAAGGTATGGCACTCTACGGTCGTTCCGATAGGACTTTACCATAGTAAAGTGCCATACCTTACTGCCTAACCTGCCATACTTTGCACCCGAAGATGCGTTTTTCTTTCTTCTTCCGAATGATTTCTCCCTCAAAAGTTTGCGTTGTTGGAAAATTCTTTTTATCTTTGCACCTGTTCTCAGAACGATGCCGAAGCCCTTTGGGTGGAAGCGGCGTAAGAGAACCTATATATGGCGCAAGTGTATGGATGAGCGATTACTTGAAGAGGGCACCCCAATGTGACGGGGTGCCCTCTTGTTGAGTGCAAATAGGGATGTGGCGGCTTAGGCCAGCAGTTTCTTCACCTGCTCGTAGACGTTCTGGCCGGTGTAGCCGAGTTTCTCGTCGAGCACCTTGTAGGGAGCCGAGAAACCGAAACTCTGCAGACCCCACACCGTGCCGTCGGCACCCACAAGACCCTCGAGTGTGACAGGCAGACCGGCGGTCAGGCCGAACTTCTTCTTGCCGCAGGGCAGCACGCTCTGCTGGTATTCCTTCGACTGGCTGCGGAACAGGCCTTCGCTGGGCACGCTGACGATGCGCACCTTCACGCCGTCCTGACGCAGCAGCGTGGCACCAGCCTCGAGGGTGGACACCTCAGAGCCGCTGGCCAGCAGGATGACATCGTAGTCAGCGTCGGAGCCGGCCACCACATAGGCACCCTTAGTAGCCTGCGTGTAGTCGTTGCCGGCGGGCAGCATCTCGATGTTCTGGCGAGAGAAGATGAGGGCCGTGGGCGTGAGGGTATTCTCCATAGCCATGCGCCAGCAGACGGTGGTCTCCTCGGCATCGGCAGGACGGACAACGAGCACGCTGTTTCGGCCGTGGTGGTTCTTCAGTTTCTCCATCAGGCGGATCTGTGCCTCCTGCTCCACGGGCTCGTGGGTGGGGCCGTCCTCACCGACGCGGAAGGCATCGTGGGTCCAGATGAACTTGACGGGCAACTCCATGAGGGCTGCCATGCGCACGGCAGGCTTCATGTAGTCAGAGAAAACGAAGAAGGTGCCGCAGGCGGGAATGACGCCTCCGTGGAGGGCCATGCCGATGCAGCAGCAGGCCATGGTGAGTTCGGCCACGCCAGCCTGGAAGAAGGCACCGCTGAAGTCGCCGCGCACGATGTCGTGGGTCTTCTTCAGGAAGCCGTCGGTCTTGTCGCTGTTAGACAGGTCGGCAGAGGCGCAGATCATGTTGGGCACCTGCTCGGCCAGCACTGACAGCACGGTGGCAGAAGCACCGCGGGTGGCGGCACCTGCCTTCTGCTCGACCTTGCTCCAGTCGATCTTAGGAGCGCGACCGCTGAACCACTCTTCGAGCAGGGCGGCCTTCTCGGGATTGGCCTTGGCCCAGGCGGCCTTGGCGGCATAGCGCTCAGCCACGATCTTCTTCAGTTCCTCAGCACGACGGGCGTAGAGTTCCTTGACCTCGGGGAAGATCTGGAAGGGGTTCTCGGGATCGGCACCCAGGTTCTTCATCGTCTGTACGAAGTTGTCGCCGCCGAGGGGAGCACCGTGGGTGGCGCAGTTGCTCTCGTAGGACGAGCCGTCGGCCTTGCGGGCACCCTTGCCCATGACGCAGTGGCCGATGATGAGGCTGGGACGCTCCTTCTCAGCCTGAGCCTTCTTGATGGCCTCGCGAATCTGGTCGACATCGTTGCCGTCGATCTTCTGTACATACCAGCCCCATGCCTCATACTTCTTGGCGGTGTCCTCGATGGTCACCACTTCGGTGCGGGTGGAGAGTTGGATGTCGTTGGCGTCGTAGAACATGATGAGGTTGTCCAGGCCCAGGTTGCCGGCTATGCGGCCTGCGCCCTGCGAGATTTCCTCCTGCACGCCACCATCGGAGATGTAGGCGTAGATGGTCTGGTTCATCACGTCGCCCAGACGGGCCTTCAGGAACTTGGCTGCGATGGCAGCACCCACGGCGAAGGTGTGGCCCTGGCCGAGGGGACCGCTGGTGTTCTCGATGCCGCGCTCAATCTCGCGCTCGGGGTGGCCGGGCGTGACGGAGCCCCACTGGCGCAGTTGCTGTAGATCCTCGAGGGTGTACTTGCCGATGAGACAGAGTTGGCTGTAGAGCATCGGAGCCATGTGGCCGGGGTCGAGGAAGAAGCGGTCACGGCCTTCCCATGCGGGATTCTCGGGGTCGTAGACCAGGAACTCACTGTACAGGGTGTTGATGAAGTCAGCACCACCCATGGCACCGCCGGGGTGTCCCGACTTAGCCTTTTCTACCATAGCGGCAGCCAGGATACGGATGTTGTCGGCTGCCTTCAGCATTACTTTGTTGTCGTTCATATAGATAATGATTTATATCACCTTTATATATAATACGTTTTAAGACCTGTTTCCCCAAAACTACTTTTTGTTGTCCACGGCAGCCTGCTCGATGGCGAGGCCCTGCTTGTAGTTCTCGATGTAGCGGTTGAAGCCCTCCACATCCTCGGCGGTGGGAGCAATCGAGACGCCCGTGTTGCCGGCGAAGACCACTGTCTCCAGATAGTCGGCCAGCGAGAGGCGGTTAGGATTGTTGACCACGTAGCCGGCCAGCAGGGCGATGCCCCATGCGCCGCCTTCGCCGGCAGTCTCCATGACGGAGATGGGCGAGTTGAGCGCAGCGGCCAGCATACGCTGACCCACGCCCTTGGTCTTGAAGTAGCCACCGTGGCCGGTGATGCGGTCCACCTTCACGTTCTCTTCCTTCAGCAGGATGTCGTTGCCCAACTTGAGCACACCGATGGCACCATACAGATGGGCGCGCATAAAGTTAGCCAGCGAGAACTTGTCGTTAGCCGAGCGCACGAAGAGGGGACGGCCGTCGCTCAGGCCCGTGACAGGTTCGCCAGAGACATAGTTGTAGGCCATCAGGCCGCCACAGTCGGCATCGCCCTCGAGGGCCTTGTTGAAGAGTTTGCCGTAGACCTCGTTCATGTCGACGGGCACGCCGAGCAACTGCTGGTACTCCTTGAAGAGGCCCACCCAGGCGTTGATGTCGCTGGTGCAGTTGTTGCAGTGGACCATAGCCACGAGCGAGCCGTCGGGCGTGGTCACCATGTCGATCATCTCGTAGGGCTTGCTGAGCGGCTTTTCCAGCACAATCATCGAGAACGACGAGGTGCCTGCCGAGACGTTGCCTGTGCGCTGCTTGACGGCATTGGTAGCCACCATGCCCGTGCCTGCATCGCCTTCGGGTGGACAGACGGGGATGCCTGCCTTCAGATGGCCGCTGACGTCGAGACGCTGGGCACCCTCGGGTGTGAGGAAGCCTGCGTTCTCGCCAGCATTGAGCGACTTGGGCAGGATGTCGAGCAACTTGTAGGGCAGGTTCTTCGCTGCGAGGATCTCGTCAAACTTCTGGACCATCTCTGCGTCGTAGGTCTTCGTGGCGGGGTCAACGGGAATCATGCCGGAGGCATCGCCTACGCCGAGCACAAACTGGCCCGTCACCTGCCAGTGCACGTAGCCTGCCAGCGTGGTGAGGTACTTGATGCTGGGCACGTGCTCCTCGTTGTCGAGGATGGCCTCGTAGAGGTGGCTGATGCTCCAGCGCAGGGGGATGTTGTAGTTGAACAGGCTGGAGAGTTCGGCGGCAGCCTTGCCCGTGTTGGTGTTGCGCCAGGTGCGGAAGGGCACCAGGATCTCCTGACGCTCGTTGAAGGCCATGTAGCCGTGCATCATGGCCGAGAAGCCGATGGCGGCCAGGGTCTCAATCTCGCAGTCGTACTGACGGCGCACGTCCTTGCGCAGGTCGGCGTAGCAGTCCTGCAGGCCATACCAGATGGCCTCGGTGGAGTAGGTCCACAGTCCGTCTACCAGTTGGTTCTCCCACTCGTGCGAGCCCTGTGCGATGGGCTTATTGTTCTCGTCGATGAGAACGGCCTTGATGCGGGTAGAGCCAAACTCGATACCGAGAATGGCTTTACCTGCTTCGATTGTCTGTTTTGCTGTCATATTATCTCAGGGCTTTAGAGAGCATATAGTACATTTCGTTGTTCTGGAGTTGCTGCTTGAACTCGGCAGTCTTGGTGTCCTTGTTGATGCGGACATACTCGATGCCGGTCATCTCGGCGAAGTCCTCCCAGTAGTCCTCGGTGATGTCGTAGGAGAAGGCGCTGTGGTGCGTGCCACCGGCCAGAATCCATGCGCCGGCACCGATCTCGAACGTGGGCTGGGGCACCCAGAGGGCGCTGGCCACGGGCAGGTTGGGCATGGGCTTCGGCTCAATGCACTCCACCTCCTGCGA
>JAFUUL010000164.1 GCA_017483805.1 Prevotella sp. | reverse complement strand
GTGAAAAGTGATGAGTGATGAGTGATGAGTGAAGAATGAAGAGTAGAGTTGGTTTTCTCTTAAGATTCTATGTGCTGACGGTGCTGGCGTTCATCGTGGCCAAGGTGGTGTTCATGCTGTGCAATCAGTCTGTGGCACCGTTCTCGGCAGGCGATGTGTGTGCCGTCCTGTGGCATGGACTCTCGCTCGACCTCTCCACGGCCCTCTACTTCCTCATCATCCCCTTTCTGTTGACTGTGGCCAGCATGTGGTGGCGGTTGCCGCGCTGGGTGTTCGTGGGCTACTACATCTTTGTGTCCGTTGCCTTCGTCCTGGCCTTTGTGGCCGACACCAGCATGTATGCCTTCTGGCAGTTCAAGTTGGACGCCTCGTGGCTGGCCTATCTCGAGACGCCTGCCGAGGCGATGGCCAGCGTCAGCGTGGGCTACGTACTCTTCCGCCTCGTTCTGTTCCTCCTGCTGGCGGCCCTGCTGTCGGTGCTCTACATCCGCTTCTGCGGCTATCCCTTCGTGGGGCGTTTCTCGTGGTGCGAGGCCCTGGTCGACCTGTTGCTCGTGCCGGCCTTCGTCATCGGCATCAGGGGCGGCTTCGACGAGTCCACCACCAATGTCGGGCAGGTGTATTATTCGCAGAACCAGTTTCTGAACCATTCGGCCGTCAATCCCGTGTTCAGTTTCCTGTACTCCCTGAGTCATCAGACCGGCGACCTCGCGCAGTACCAGTTCTTCCCTGCCAGCGAGTCCGAGCAGGTGGTCAGCGATGTTTACACCACGGAGAGCATCGATGCCGACACCTTGCTGACCACCACGCGCCCCGACATACTCATCATCCTCCTGGAGAGCGCCGGTGAGCAGTTTGCCGACGCCATGCCCCGGCTGCAGCAACTGAAGCGGCAGGGTATCTACTTCAGCCGCTGCTATGCCAATTCGTGGCGCACCGACCGCGGCACGGTATCGGTGCTGAGCGGCTACCCCTCGTTCCCCACGCTGTCGGTCATGAAGATTCCGGAGAAGAGCCGCATGCTGCCCAGCATCGCCAAGACGCTGCAGGCGCAGGGCTACCAGACCTCCTATCTCTATGGGGGCGACATCAACTTCACCAACATGCGCGGCTATCTCGTCTCCACTGGATGGGACCGACTCACCGGCAAGAACGACTTCTCAATCTCCGAGCAGCGTTCGGCCCAATGGGGCGTTCGCGACGATATCACGTTTGACTGGCTGTATCAGGAAATGGTGAAGGCGGGAACTGGGGTAGGGCATCTCTGGGGCTACTCCACGCTGTCCAGTCACGAGCCGTGGGATGTTCCCCTCGAGCGGTTGGACGACGAGGTGGAGAATGCCTTTGCCTATCTGGACGACTGTCTGGTCGACTTCGTGGACCGTCTCCGCCAGACGCCCCTCTGGGATAACCTGCTGATAGTCCTGATAGCCGACCACGGCATCATCCATGACGATGTAGACCAGATGCAACCCCTGCGGAAAAACCATATACCCATGCTCTGGCTCGGCGGTGCCGTCAGGCAGCCGCGGGTGGTGGATCGCCTGTGCAACCAGAGCGACCTGGCCGCCACGCTGCTGGGCCAACTGCGCCTGCCGCACGACGATTTCGCCTTCAGCCGCGACGTCCTCTCAGCCACCTACGTCCACCCCACGGCTGTCAACAACTACAGCAACGCCCAGTGGACGACCGACTCCACTGGCCACGTGCTCTACGACTTCGACACCCACCGCATGGTGGTCTGCGAGTCTGCCGACACGGCCTCGCTGATGCGCCTGAACCGGGCCATCCTGCAGGTCACGACCGAAGATTTGATGAAACGATAATACACAACAGAAATACGAACGCCGTATGACAAAAAGATATGACTACCTCATCGTCGGTGCCGGACTCTTCGGCTGCATGTTTGCCTATCGGGCGAAACAGGCGGGCCGCACTTGTCTCGTCATCGACCGGCGTCCGCATCTTGGCGGCAACATCTACACAGAGCGGATCGAAGGCATCAATGTGCACAAGTACGGTGCCCACATCTTCCACACCTCGAGCCCCCAGGTCTGGCAGTTCGTCAACAGTCTGGTGGAGTTCAACCGCTACACCAACTCTCCCATCGCCGTCTTCGGCGACAAGCACTACAACCTGCCGTTCAACATGAACACCTTCTATCAGATGTGGGGCGTGCTCACTCCTGCCGATGCACAGCGTATCATCGACGAGCAGCGACGGGAAGTGGCCGACAGGCTGCGCCGTGAGGGCGTCTCGGAGCCGCGCAACCTGGAGGAGCAGGCCCTGATGCTGGTGGGCAGGGACATCTATGAGACACTGATCAAAGGCTACACCGAGAAGCAGTGGGGGCGCCAGTGCACCGACCTGCCTGCATTCATCATCAAGCGTCTGCCTCTGCGCTTCGTCCACGACAACAACTACTTCAACGACAAGTATCAGGGCATACCTGTCGGCGGGTACAGCCTTTTCATCGACAAACTGCTGCAGGGCATCGAGACGCGCACCTCTGCCGACTTCTTTGAAGACAGGGCCTACTGGGAGGGGCTGGCCGACACAGTTGTCTTTACCGGACAAGTGGACGAGTTCTTCGACTATCGCCTGGGGCGGCTCGACTACCGCACCCTCCGCTTTGAGCATGAAGTCCTGCCCGTGCCCAACTATCAGGGCAATGCCGTCATGAACTTCACCGACCGTCAGGTGCCCTATACCCGTATCATCGAGCATAAGCATTTCGAGTTGTTCGGGCAGTCGGTCTACGACCTCCCTTCCACCGTCATCACCCGAGAGTATCCGGCAGAATGGGAGCAGGGCCTGGAGCCTTTCTATACGGTCAACGACGACAAGAACAACCGCCTGGCGGAGCAGTATCGCGACCTCAGTGCCCATACTCCCCATGTCATCTTCGGGGGCCGGTTGGCCGAGTATCGCTACTATGATATGGCTCCCATCGTTGAGAAAGTGTTAAATATGACCATACTATGACCGCCATGATATCTAAAGTCCTCTACCACCTGCTCTACGCGCTCGTCTACGCCATTTCGCTGTTGCCGTTCGGGGTGCTCTACCTTATCTCCGACGCGCTTTACGTCATCGTCTATCACGTTGCCCGCTATCGCCGTGATGTGGTCTGGAAGAACCTCACCTCTTCCTTCCCCGAGAAAGACGAGCAGGATCTGCGCCGCACCGAGCGCCAGTTCTATCACTGGTTCTGCGACTATATCTTCGAGACCTTCAAGTTGCTGAGCATTTCCGACGAGCGACTCTTGCAGCACATCGAGTTCCGTGGGGTGGGGGCTATGGAGGAAGTGTTCGACGAGGGCCGCGACTGTGCCGCCATCCTGGGCCACTACTGCAACTGGGAGTGGCTGTCGGCCTCGGGGCTGGCCTTCAAGCGCTATCCGCAGGCCGTGATGGGACTCATCTACCATCCGCTCTACAACGAGGACTTCGACCGCCTGTTCATCGACATCCGTTCGGCCCACGGCGGTGAGTGCATCCCCAAGAAAGACATCCTGCGCCACCTGCTGGGCTGCAAGCGCGATGGCCGTCACTACCTCTTCGGTTACATCAGCGACCAGTTGCCCAAGTGGGAGAACATGCACCTGTGGGTAGACTTCCTGAACCACGACACGCCGGTCTTCACCGGTGCAGAGCGCATCATGCGCAAGGTGAACGATGCCGTGTTCTATGTCGACATGGAGCGGCCCTGCCGCGGCAAGTACATCTGCACGTTCCGCCTGATTACTGCTGAGGCAGCCAAGGAGCAGGAGTTCGACATCACGCGCCGCTTCTACGAATTGCTCGAAGAGAACATTCGCCGACAGCCGGCCTACTATCTGTGGACTCACAACCGCTGGAAGCGGGGCCGTGAGGAGTTTAATCTGAAGTATGACGTCATCGACGGGAAAATCATCAGGAAAGAGGAGTTCAAGTAGATATGGAACACAGACTTTGCTACATCTCGCGCAATTATCGGGGTACCGGGTCGGCAGGCAACAAGGCCAAGACCGACAACGAGGACACGCTGACCGCAGCAGGAGCCACCAACCTGGGACTGCAGCGCAGTTTTCACCGCAACAAGGTTGTCACCTTCTTCCTCGACCTGGCCGGCGTGCTGCGCTTCGTATTCGCTGTGCGTGAGGGCGATGTGGTGCTGTTGCAGTACCCCGTGAAGAAGTACTTCAGTTTCCTCTGCCGTGTGGCGCGGAGCCGCAAGGCCCGGACCGTTGCGCTGATTCACGACCTGGGCTCTTTCCGCCGCCGGAAACTCAGCGTGGAGCAGGAGATCGGCCGACTGATGAAAGCCGACTATGTCATTGCGTCGAACGACGTGATGCGTCAGTGGCTGCTCGATCGTGGCTACCAGCATCCCGTGGGAGCACTGGGGCTGTTCGACTATCACTCTTCCGCTGCCCGCCGCAGCACGTCGGCCCATCGTGCGCCGTCTACCGCCCGGCTGGTCTATGCCGGCGGACTGGCCATGCGCAAGAATGCTTTCCTGCTCCGGCTGGCTGAAGAAGAGCAGTTGCCCTACGAACTGCACATCTACGGCAACCGCGACGGGCTGCCCGGCCTGAAAGACAATGCCCGCATGGTGTTTCATCCCTTCACGCCTGCCGACGAGTTCATCGGCAGCGTCGATGCCGACTTTGGCCTCGTCTGGGATGGCGACTCCACCGACACCTGCACAGGTGCTTTCGGCGAGTATCTGCGCTACAACAGTCCTCACAAGGCATCATTCTATCTCCGCGCCGGACTGCCCATCGTGGTTTGGCGCCAGGCCGCCATCGCTCCCATCGTGGAGCGGGAGGGGATAGGCCTCTGCATCGATTCGCTCGATGAATTGTCCGCCTCACTCAGTGCCCTTCAGCCCGCACAGTATGAGGCCATGCGGCAGCATGTGGAGCGGGTGTCTGCCCGGCTCGACGGCGGCCAGTTCCTGCTCGATGCCCTGCGTGAGGCGATGACCACGATGCATATCAACAACAAATAATGCGATGAATCAGATGAAGTTAGGTGTACTGCTGCCTCACACCAAACTGTATGGCGGTGTGAAGCGCTTCTTGGAACTGGGAAACATCTTCGTGGAGAAAGGCCACGACGTGTGCATCTATACGCCAGATGGCGCCGCCCCCACGTGGTTTGACTTCCGGGGCCGCATGGCCACTTTCGACCGTCTGGCCGACGACGAACTGGATGCCCTGTGGACCACCACCACCGGTTATGTGCCGATGATGCTCACATCGCATGCCCGCCACAAGATATTCTACCCTGTACGCATCAAGGAGCAGTTGCGCGACATCATGCGCCACCCCGAGATCGAGGTCTTTGCCTGCTCCACCAATGTCTACGACTACGACCGCCGCCACTTTGGCCGTGAGGCCTTCCTGGCTGTGGGAGGCGTCACGCTCTCCAACTATCAGCCCAAGACCGACTATCAGGTTCCCGCCGAGCGCCCCTTCGTCGTCATGGCTTATGGCCGCATAGCCGAGCGGGTGAAGGGCACTAAGTATGTGGTGAAGGCCTGCGAGCACCTCTATAAGAAAGGCTACAACATCCGCCTGCTGCTCTTCGACACGGCGCAGGACGCCAAGTGGCAGCAGCGTCTCGACGCCTTCACCTGCAAGTGTCCGTTCGACTTCGTGCAGAACCACCCCTTCGACCGCAATTCCGAACTCTACAACCGTGCCGACTGCTTCGTGTCGGCCGAGAATCCGCGCTACTCCGGTTGGAACAACACCGTGGCTGAGGCCATGGCCTGCGCCCTGCCCGTGGTGTCGACCAGTGCCGGCACCAAGGACCTGCTGGTCGACGGCGCGAATGGCATCCGCTCGGCCCGCTGGGTCTTCTGCTTCGAGCGCCACATAGCCCGGCTCTACCGCGACGAGGCGCTGCGCCGCAGGCTGGGCACCGCTGCACGCCGCCATGTGGAGCAGTTCGACTGGCGCCTGCTGGCCGACCGAATACTCCAGCACATATCCGAATAACCACCATCAAAAAAGACATTCAAGACGATGAAACCATTCTCCATCTTCATACCTTCGTGGAACAACCTCGGCTTCCTGCAACTCTGCGTGGAGAGCATCAGGCGCCACTCCGCCTGCCAGCACCAGATCATTGTCCACGTCAACGAGGGCACCGACGGCACACTGGAATGGGTGCGGTCAGAGGGACTGGACTACACCTACACTGAGCGCAATGTGGGTGTCTGCCTGTCGATGAACATGATGCGCACCAAGGTGCAGACCGACTACATCTGCTTCCTCAACGACGATATGTATGTGCTGCCCGGCTGGGACACGGCTCTGGCTGACGAGATTGACCGGCTGCCGGACAACCGCTTCTTCCTCTCGGCCACCACCATACAGCCCCACACGCCGGCCGACTCCATCATCGTTGCCGACTATGGGGACAGCGTGGAGAATTTTCAGGAACAGAAACTGCTGGCCGAATACCGCCAACTGAGCATCAGCGACTGGATGGGGGCCACCATGCCCCCCAACGTGGTCCATCGCGACATCTGGGACCTGGTGGGCGGCTACAGCGTAGAGTTGACTCCGGGCATGTACAGCGACCCAGACTTCACGGCCAAGTTGTGGCTCTGCGGCATACGCTACATGAAGGGCCTGTCGGCCAGTCGCGTCTACCATTTCGAGTCGAAGTCTACTGGTAAGGTGAAGAAGAACTGCGGACAGATGCAGTTTCTCATGAAGTGGGGACTGACGTCGTCCACCTTCCGCCGGCTCTACACTTACCGCGGCAGAGACTTTGAGCCGCAACTCATCGACAGCCCCGCCACGGGTTCCCGCCTGCGCTGGCATGTGCTGCGCGGTCGGCTGAAGGCCCTCTGGTATGTGGTGCGTGGCACCTTCCGGCCCGTCTTGTGAGGCCCTATTTCTCAAACCGTTCGAGCAGCCGCAGTGCCTTGGCTGCCGTGGCATCCTCGTCCCAGCCGCGTCGGCGGGCATAGCATCTCACTAAGCAGTCGTACAGGTCGCGCCGGTGCGTCAGTCGCACCAGGTTCTTCAGGCACGCCTCGTCGGCCGGCATGCCGGCGGTGAACTTCGAGCGGTTGATGTCTATCATCGTGAAGTGATAGCCGTCATCCTCCTTCGCGCACAGGAAGTTCGTCAGGTTCAGGTCGCCGTGCAGCACCCCGCGGCTGTGCATCAGCAGCACCTGTCCCGCCACGGCATCGGCCAGGTCTCTGTCGAAGACCTCCACCTCCCTCAGCAGTTCGTGGCACCCCGTGCCCTCCGCTTCGGCACTCACAAAATAGCCCACGGTGAAGAGTCCCCACTTCCGGCACTCCATATAGGCGATGCGCTGCGGCGTCTGGATGCCCCTCCGGCTGAACTCCTCGGCATAGCGGTAGGCCCGCTCCGCCTTGGTCTTCCTGAAGAATGTGTAGACCACCTGCTGCACCAGGTTGACACGCTTGAAGCGCTTCACCATGACGCTCCGTCCGCCCACGATGAAGCGCGCCACGCTGTTGCGGCCGTCGTAGACCGTCTCGCCCTGTCCCTCCTCCATCAGCAGGGGCAGTCGTGCTATCTCGCTTGCCAGCGCTTCGTACTCAGGTGCTACCACTATCTTCATGACCGCTTCCTCCCTATCTTCTTCATCAGCCTGCTCAGGGCCGAACGCCGGTAACTGCGGCGCACCTCGGGCAGCAACTCCTCGTAACTGCGGTCGGCGTCGAGCACCACCTCGCCGTGGGCTGTGCCCACCTGGCGCGGCGTCATATAGTCGTCGCCATACTGCGTGCGCAGAAACTGCTCGTAGCCCTGCGGCACCGGCACCATCACCTGCTCGAAGGGCATCATCACCGTTCCGTCGAATATGTGCTTGTCCAGCAGGTTCTCCGTGCCGCTGAATCCCAGTTCGGCCACATACTGGCTTTCGCTCAGCGGCGTGGAGCGCAGCAGGTCGTCCACCTCGCTGTAGATGGTTTGCCAGCCCCGGCGGCTGACGGCCCAGCGGCACCTCAGTTTGCGCACCGCCAGCCCCAGTCGGCCCGAAGCCAGTATCGGCGTGTCCTTGGCCTTCAGGAAGTGTGTTATCTTGTGGATGCGCTTCAGCATGGCCTGGCACTGCTGCTGGTCGGCCGGCACGGCATCCATGGGGAAAATATCGATGAAGATGCCCTGGTTGAAGGGGCGGAAGGCGTCCGACGGCCTGATGCCCGCAGTCTGCGAGTTGCGCAACTGGGCGTGGGCCCGGTAGTAGTCGCGGTCAGAGTAGGCCGACTGCAGGAAGTAGGGATGGCTGAACTCATCGCCCAGTTGCAGCAGGCGGTCATAGTCCGTTCGCAGCATACACACGTCGATGTCGTCATCCCAGGGGATAAAGCCCCCGTGCCGCACGGCCCCCAGCAGCGTGCCGTCGGCCACCCAGCAGCGCAGGCCGTGACGCTCGCAGACCTCCAGCAGCCTGAGCAGCAGGTCAATCTCTACATTCCACACCCGCTTCATCTCCGCCGTAATCGTGTAGCCACAGCGGGTTTCCTCTTCCTGGTTGCAGTAGATGGGCTTATTTGCTTTGGTAGTCATGATAGGATAGGTTGAAGTCTACGTAGTGGAAGCGGTGCTGCCGCTGCTCCTGTGCCGGCGGCGGCGTCATGTAGTCGCCATACATATGGGTCAGATAGGCGTCGGCATGCTCCACGCCCATCACCTCCTCGCCCTCAAAGCGCACTGGCGTCGGCTCGCCCAGCACCGCCTTGCTGACGATCCCGTGGAACCCGTCATCATACACGCACACCTGCTGGCAGTCCTTGAACGGATACTTCGTCAGCAGCCGGCGCGTCATGCGCTGCAGCCGCTGCTGCCCCAGCACCTTGCGGCACAGCAGGGGCAGCCAACTCGTCGGCCCCCGTCCGTGGCGATAGGGATTGCGATAGGCCATGTAGACCGCCTTCTTCAGGATGTCATATCTCACCAGATGCCAGCGGCGCAGCAGGCTGTTCGCCGGCACCCCGTCGATGGGGAACACGTCGATGTAGAGCCCGCCCAGATAGTACAGGTGCTCGCGCTCTATCAGCGTGGTGCTGCCGTCCTGCACCTTGCCGAACGGCAGCGGATAGGCCTCGTCCAGTTCGCTGCACACAAATTCGTAGGGCCCGGGCAGCCATTCGTTGGCATGGGCGATGAATACCTCGTAGTCTTCGCGCGGCATGGCGATGTCCAGGTCGTCGTCCCAGGGGATGAAGCCACCGTGGCGCACAGCCCCCAGCATGGTGCCGTCGTAGATGTAGTAGTGCAGTCCGTGCTCGCGGCACACCTTGTCCACCGCCAGCAGATTGCCCAGTATGCGCTGTTGCACGCTCCTCACCTCGTAATTCATACTGCAAAAGTACGAAAACTAAAGCGAACCGCCAAACGAATTGCCTGTTTTTTGACCACCCCCACCTTAAACACCCGCTTCCACCCTGCTTCTGCTTCGGAGCGCAAAATCATTTTGGCTGGAGCCGCAAGACCTTTTGGCTGGAGCCGCAAGGTCTTTTGCCTATAGGCGCA
>JAFUUL010000163.1 GCA_017483805.1 Prevotella sp. | reverse complement strand
TGTGGGCCGACCTGACCAACGAGGGCCTCGACCAGAAACTGCTGCTGCGCAGCGACGGCACCTCGGTCTATATGACGCAGGACATCGGCACGGCCGAGATGCGCTTCCAGGACTACCCGATAGACAAGATGATCTACGTGGTGGGCAACGAGCAGAACTACCACTTCCAGGTGCTCTCCATCCTGCTGGACCGTCTGGGCTTCAAGTGGGGCAAGGAACTGACGCACTTCTCCTATGGTATGGTGGAACTGCCCAACGGCAAGATGAAGAGCCGCGAGGGTACCGTTGTCGATGCCGACGACCTGATGGCACTGATGGTAGAAGACGCCTACAAGACCTCGATGGAACTGGGCAAGTTTGACGATATGACCGAGGAGGAGCGTCGCGAGATTGCCCGCATCGTGGGTATGGGTGCCCTGAAGTACTTCATCCTGAAGGTCGACGCCCGCAAGAATATGCTCTTCAATCCCGAGGAGAGCATCGACTTCAACGGCAACACCGGTCCCTTCATCCAGTACACCTATGCCCGTATCCGCTCAATCCTGCGCAAGGCACAGGAATGTCCGGCAATTCAGGGAATTCCGGAACTGAGCGACAAGGAAATCGAACTCATCCAGAAGATGTCGGAATTTGGTGCTGCCGTCGAGCAGGCCGGCAAGGACTATTCGCCCTCAGGCATCGCCAACTACTGCTACGAACTGACCAAGGTGTTCAACCAGTTCTACCACGACTACTCGATACTCAATGAGGCCGACGAGCAGAAGAAAGCCGTACGCCTGATGCTGGCCAAGAATGTGGCCAAGATCATCAAGAGCGGCATGAGCCTGCTGGGCATCGAGGTTCCTGAGCGAATGTAAACTCCCAGCAGCGGACTACAGGACTTAAGGACTTTTTTAAGGAGAGTCGTGTCAGTCCTGTAGTCCGTTGCAAAAATATAAAAAACGATGCAGAATCCTCCCGACTATCGCCACGACACCGTGCTGCCACTGCCAATGGCGGTGCGGGCCGACGCGTGGGCGGTGGATGCGGCCTGCTCGGGCAACCCGGGGCCGATGGAGTATCAGGCCATCGACCTGCAGACGGGGGCTCAGGTGTTCCACTTCGGTCCCGTGAAAGGGACTAACAACATCGGGGAGTTCCTGGCCATCGTTCATGCCCTGGCCCTCTGCTGGCAGCGCGGCCTGCACGACAAGACCATCTACTCTGACTCTTACAATGCCATCCTGTGGGTGAGCAAGCGCCAGTGCAAGACCAAACTGGAGCGTACGCCCGACACGGAACCCCTCTATCAGATCATTGGGCGTGCGGAGAACTGGCTGCGTACCCACGACTTCCGCAATCCCATCATCAAGTGGGAGACGAAGCAGTGGGGCGAGGTGCCCGCTGACTTCGGCAGGAAATAAAAAGATTTCAGTCATGATGACGGAAGACGAGCAATATATGAGCCGCTGCCTGCAACTGGCACGAAACGGACGGCAGAACGCAAAGCCCAACCCGATGGTGGGGGCGGTGATCGTCGTTGCGGAGCATGATGGCGGAAAGCGAATCATCGGCGAGGGCTATCATGTCAGGTGTGGTCAGGGCCATGCCGAGGTGAATGCCTTTGCATCGGTGAGCCCAGAGGATGAGCCGCTGCTGAAAGAGGCGACCATCTATGTCTCGCTGGAGCCCTGCTCGCACTATGGCAAGACGCCTCCCTGTGCCGATCTGATCGTCCGCAAAGGCGTACGCCGTGTGGTGGTGGGTTGTATCGACGAGTTTGCCGAGGTGCAGGGACGAGGCATCCGGAAGTTGCGCGATGCCGGCATCGAGGTCACCGTTGGCGTGCTGGAGGCCGAGTGCAAGGCCCTCAACCGCCGCTTCTTCACTTTCCACCGCCTCCATCGCCCGTACATTATATTAAAATGGGCACAGACGGCCAACGGCTTCATCGACAACAATGGTCAGGCGCTGGCCGTTTCGACACCTTTCACCCAGATGCTGTCTCACAAACTGCGTGCCGAGGAGGACGCTATCCTCGTTGGGCGGGTGACCGACGAGCGTGAACACCCCCTCTTGACCGTCCGCCATTGGTCGGGCCCCAGCCCCAAGCGTCTGGTCATCGACCGTCAGCACCCGCTGAACCTGGAGTCGCTCTATGCCCACAACATCCAGTCGCTCATCGTAGAGGGTGGCCGCAAGACGCTCGAGTCCTTTCTGGTGCAGGACCTGTGGGACGAGATTCGCGTGGAGACTGCTCCCATCACCGTCGCAGGTGGTACGCGTGCCCCTCAACTGCCTTCCAACGCCCAACAGCAATCCCAGAGTCTCTTTGGCGAGAACATCATCGCCACTTACACTAAAGTCGCCCTGTAGTTGTCGGGCCAACAAGGACGGGGACGGGTGCAATCGTTTGCGTGGCGGTTGCGGCACTCTTTGGGGCTGACAATCGGTAGCGTTTCCTTTTTTGTTGTATCTTTGCAGTCGAAAACCAAAGAATAACTAAAACTATACGGCGATATGAAACGGATTCTACTCATTTTGTCATTTGCAATCTTCCATCTGTCAGCCTGCCTTGCGCAGGGATGGCCTTCTGGTTATGGCGGCGTGATGCTGCAGGGCTTCTACTGGGACAGTTATTCTGACTCGCAGTGGAGCACGCTGGAGAAGCAGGTGGACAATCTCTCCACGACCTTCGACCTGGTGTGGATACCTCAGAGTGCCAACTGCGGCGGACAGTCGATGGGCTACGATGACCTGTACTGGTTCTCCAACTACAACAGTTCGTTCGGCACAGGCGATGAACTGAAGTCGATGATCCAGACCTTCAAGTCGAAGGGCATCGGCACCATTGCCGACATCGTCATCAACCACCGCAAGAACGTGTCGAACTGGGTAGACTTCCCCAAGGAGACCTACAAGGGCGTGACCTATCAGTTGCAGTCGACGGATATCTGTGCTAACGACGATGATGGCGCCACCAAGACCTGGGCCACTCAGAACGGCTATTCGCTCTCGTCGAACAACGACACCGGCGAGGGCTGGGGCGGTATGCGCGACCTGGACCACAAGAGTACCAACGTGCAGACCAACGTAAAGGCCTATCTGAAGATGCTGCTGGAGGACTATGGCTATGCGGGATTCCGCTACGACATGGTGAAAGGCTATAGCGGCGAGTTCACCAAACTGTATAATAATGATGCCAAACCGCAGTTCTCGGTGGGTGAGTGCTGGGACGGTTCAAATACCATCAAGAACTGGATTGACGCCACCGACAAGACGAGTGCCGCCTTCGACTTCCAGTTCCGCTACACCGTGCGCAATGCTGCCAACAATGGTGACTGGACGAATCTGGGCAAACAGAACGACGGCAACTGGCCGCTGGTGAGTTCCTATTTCAATAGCGGCAGTTATCGTCAGTATGCCGTGACCTTCGTAGAGAACCACGACACCGAATACCGCTCGGCCAGTGCCCAGCAGGATCCCCTGCGCAAGGACACGCTGGCTGCCAATGCCTATCTGCTGGCCATGCCGGGCACGCCCTGCGTCTTCATGAAGCACTGGCAGGCCTACAAGCAGGAGATAGCCAACATGGCTACGGTCCGCAAGGCGGTGGGCATCACCAACGTGAGTGTGCCGACCAACCTGGCCAGCAAAGAGGACTACTATGCCGTGCAGGTGGCAGGCAGCGGAGACAAGAAACTGCTGTGCGTGGTGGGTGCGAAGGCCGGCACTTACACACCCACCAGCAATGCGTGGAAAAAGGTGATCAGCGGCTACCACTATGCCTACTACGTGCAGGGCATCGCTCCTGAAGACATCAAACTGCCTGAACTGAAGGATGATGATAAGCCGAATGACGGCAAATTTGGTGGCGTGCCTTCGTTCTGCACCGTCAATGAAGGCGTGATTTGTGCCTTCTTTGAGGCTCCAGTGGCTTGGGGTAGCCAGATCTACACCTGGGCTTGGATGAATGGTGGCGACGGCAAGGACTATGTGGGCACGGCCTGGCCCGGTGCCAGCGCCACGCTGCTGGGCACTGCCGACAATGGTAACAGGGTGTTCAAGTGGATATCCACCAAGACGACAGCCCCCAACAACATCATTTTCAGTGGTGGCGGCAATCAGACGGATGACCTGACCTTCGTGAATGGCGGCTACTACAACAAGGATGGTAAGCAGGCCACCGTCACCACAGGCATCGAGACCCTTCGTTCAGACTCCAGCCTTCAGCCTTCAGCCGTCTACGACCTGCAGGGCCGTCAAGTCAGCCAGCCGAAGTCCGGTCTATACATTATTAACCAAAAGAAAGTCATCGTCAGATGAAGAGAACTATAGCCCTGGCAGTCGTGTGCTGCCTCGTCATCACTGCCGCTGCCCAGCAGAAACGCCTGCTGGGTGGCGACATTTCGCTTTTGCCATCCTATGAGGAGGCGGGTACGGTCTATAAGGATGAGCGTGGCCGCCAGGTCGAGGTGCTGCCGTTCCTGAAGGAGCGCGGATGGAATGCCATGCGGGTGCGCCTCTTTGTCAATCCTGCCCAGGCCTCTGCCTTCAGCAAGGGTGAAGGCGTCTGTCAGGATCTGGACTATGTGGTCCGCCTGAGTCGGCGCATCAAGCAGGCGGGCTTCCAACTGATGCTCGACTTCCACTATAGCGACACTTGGGCCGACCCCGGCAAGCAGTTCACCCCCAAGGAGTGGGAGCACTGCGACCGGGCAGCACTGGCCGACAGCGTCTATCAGCATACGCGTCGTTCGCTGCTGGCGCTGCAGGCAGCGGGTGCCGAGCCGGAACTGATTCAGGTGGGCAACGAGATTACCAATGGTATGCTCTGGCCGACAGGCAAGATTGATCCGACGAAGGACGAGGGGTGGGATGTGCTGTGCGACTTCCTGAAGGCAGGCTGCCGTGCCTGTCGTGAGGTCTGTCCGCAGGCCCGCATCATCATCCATACCGAGAAGGCCGGCAACTGGGACATCACCCGTTCCTACTATACGCATCTGCGCCAGTATGAGGTGGACTACGATATCATCGGACTAAGTTACTACCCCATGTGGCACAAGTCTATTCCCAATCTGGGTGTGACGCTTGACCATCTGAAGGAGATGTTCCCCGACAAGCCCGTGATGATCGTAGAAACGGCGGCCTACTACTCCCATGAGCGCGACCGCTGGGCTAAGCCCAACCAGTATGCCGAGTTCTATCCCATCTCGCCTAAGGGTCAGAAGCGGTTTACCCGCGAACTGGTCAGGGAACTGAAGAAGCATGACAACGTGACGGGCCTGTTCTGGTGGTTCCCTGAGGAGAACGGCTTCAAGAACAACGTCACTAAAGGTTGGCTGAACCGCGGACTCTTCGACAACAGGACGGGCAAGGCTGTACCCGCACTAAAAGCCTTCACTTTCTAACTACGAACCAGGCGTGCATCACCAGCGTCGTCAGCAGACCATAGTGGCGACGCATCACGTCGAACCGCTCCTTCAGCGAGGCGCGGTGGTTCTGCGTGGTGGTTCCCTCTTCGGTATAGTTGGCCACCACCATGCCTATATTATATAAGGTGAGGCCCATGCGCTCAGTCTCATGCATCACCCGAATGCACCAGTCGACGTCAGCCGAGAAGCGGTAGCGCAGGTCGTACTGCAGATTCTTGGCGATGTCGGTGCGGGCATAGAAAGCCTGGTGGCACACCAGCATGCCCTGGCGGAACGACCGCCACGACAGATGCTCTGGCGGTTGCAGGCGACGGGGATGCAGGAAGCGGCCCTCGCCGTCCACGATGTTCGTCAGGCCGTAGAGCACGCCCGGCAGTTCGTCCGACGGGCTTTCGGTCAGGCGGCACCGATGAACGATTTGCTCCAGCGTGTCGTCCTGCGGGAAGAAGTCGCCCGCATTCATGTAGACGATATAGTCGCCCGATGCCTGTGTCAGTCCCTTGTTCATCGCGTCGTAGATGCCGTGGTCCGGCTCCGACTTGATGATCACCTTGTGGCCCGACTCCGATTCGTCAGACGCCTGCTTGTACTGTTCGGCCAAGTGCAGCGTCCCGTCGGTAGAGGCGCCGTCGATGATCAGATGCTCTATGCCCTCATAGGTCTGCCGGAGCACACTCTGCAGCGTGCGGTCTAAGACGGCCTCGGCATTATAGGTGATGGTAACAACCGTGAATCGTATCATGGAAATGCTTTGTGTGTTAGAGGTGATTGCCAGATAGTTGGTCGTAGAGTTCTATGTAGCGGTTGGCCACCACGCTCTCGGCATAACGGCGGCTGACGCTGCGTCGCAACTCCTGTGCAGGAATGGGGTGGGTGATGGCCCACTCGATGCCGTCGGCCAGGCTTTCTGCCGATAGCCGTTCGGCCAGATAGCCGTTCTTCTGGTGACTGATGATGTCGGCCTGTCCGCTGCCGTCGAACGACACGGGAATGCTGCCGCAGGCCATTGCCTCGATGAGTGTCTGTCCGAATGTCTCGTAGAGCGATGACGAGATGGTGGCGTTGGAGGCTGAATAGACCAGTGAGAGGCGGTCTTCGTCGCTGAGATACCCCAGATGGGTATAGGGTACGGGCAACTGACTCAGCACCTCGGCCTGTCGCACGCCGCCGAAGATGAGCAAGCGCACCTCGTTCTTGGCCACGCGACCCCTCTCTACCAGCAGGCGCAGGGCATCGGACAGATAGGAAAAGCCCTTGATGGGATCGTCGACGCGGGCAGCGCCAAAGGCCAGTACATAGGGCTCCGTCACGCCGAGAGCCGTGCGTGCATCGATGCGGTCGACAATCGTAAACTGCGACAGCGATATGGCGTTAGGAATCACCTTGACGGGCAGCCGTCCGATGAGGGCGCTGCTGCGGGCCCGGTCTGCCAGCCAGTTGCTGACGGCCACGAAATGCAGCCTGCCTGCTGAGGCCAGCACCTTCTGCTTGCGGTGGAACACCCGATTCGACAGATCCTTGCGTGACGGGCGCTTCAGGAAAGGACACAGCATACACTCGCTTTCGAAGCGGCGGCACTCGTAGGCATGGTGGCAGATGGCTGTGGCTTCCCACATGTCGTGCATCGTCCATACCACGGGCTTGCCGCTCTGAAGGATTTTTCCGATGCCTTTCAGTGACAGGAATCCCTGATTGACCCAGTGCAGATGGATGATGTCTGCCTCCTGGAACTCGTGCGTCTTGGTGATGTCGATACCCGCATTGCCTGTCGACACCTTGAAGAGGTTGGTGCGGTCGAACAGGTTGTTGAGCCAGATGGTCAGCCGTTCATAGTAGAAGCACCATTTCTTCTGTAGCGAGCCGCCGGCGTCGGTCACAAAGAGCGAAGGCCGTCCTCCCTCAGCCTGCTCCATGTTGCGCACCAGCATCTTGGCCTTGACACCATTGTTGATCAGTGCCTCGGTCAGCCGGTTGGCCGCCACGGCCGCTCCACCCGTTCGTTCACTCGTGTTGACAATCAGTACTTTCATTGGCCTGCAAAGGTAATCATTTTAAGCGAGAAGCGAGAATCAAGAAGTGATAAATTTGTGTGTTTGCGGGCACAGCGGGTTGATTTGCATCAAGAATGAGGCGTTTTTAGGCACTAAATTGGCAAAAACTCTTGCGGGATTCAGAAAAAGGTCGTACCTTTGCATCGTCAAAAAGATACAGAGATTGTTTTAGGTTAGTAGTAATATTTATAGTTTTAGGTTTTTAGTTATTGGTAAAAAAGAAAGTTTTCAACTGTAGGATAACAGGAGGTTGTTGTGAAACACCCTTTTAAACTTTCAAATTTTTAGTCCTATTGGGCTGAAAATTTCTTTTAAGAGAAAAAGGATTTTTAGTTAAACATAGGCTTGTTCCGCTGTTGCTCGTGAGGGTTGCAGCGGACTTTTTTTGTGTTGGCCGGCAGAAAGCAGGCGTTTGTGCAAACGATTTCATTGCCAATAGAGCGAATGTCGGGCGGGTAGGGGAGACGGTTTGAAAGAAAAGGTGTAACTTTGTAGGCACAATAACTATAGTATTATGAAATGCCCATGAATTAAAAAACTCGCCAAAGGGGATGAAAATTGTTAATCTGATATTACCTTTGTAGGCAGAAACCAAAGAAGGTATATCATATGGCAGAAGTATCATTCCCGAGTCAAGTGCTGCGAGGCTGTG
>JAFUUL010000029.1 GCA_017483805.1 Prevotella sp. | reverse complement strand
GTGGTGGTAACAACGAACTGCCCAAGAAGAAGGATGACGAGGATGAACTGGCTTTTGCCAGACGATGCCATCAGATGGCAAAAACTATGTTTGTACCAAGATACAGGCTCAAGAGATAACTTTGTCGTTGATGGTTTCGTTCCCACCACCGAACATCTGGCATCCGTGCGGACTACTCTGCAAAGGTACGAGCCGTCGGGCTTATGTGCAAGGCTGCCCTTGTGGTTGGCTGCGAAAATCTCCACGCTCTGCGAGGTCGTATTTTCGCGCCAAACCTTGCACCGAAGCCCGCTCTATGGCTCGTTCACAATGCGCCGTAGTCTGTGACGGATGCCTGGGGGTGGGAGGGGAAATAATAATTCTGATTAAATACTATCACATTATATGTCCGTTCTTCCTCACCAAAACTGGCAATTACAAAACTGCCCCGCAAATTTACAAACAACTGCTCCCGAATCAGCCCACAAACTACTCACATTCCTTTAGTATCTCGTACAGTTCGTCAGCTGTCAGTTGCTTGCAGCAGCCGGGGGTGATGATGGTAGAGTCGGCAATGGCACGGCGGGTGGCATCGTCGAGGGTAATGCCCATTTCGGTCAGGGTTGTTGGAAGACCGACCGCGCGGATGAGGTCTTCGAGCGCGTCAATGCCGTCCTCGGCATTCAGTACAAGCCAGACCTCCTGTGCCCAGCGGTTAAACTTCTCTGAAGCCGACTGATAGATGTGCCGATAGAGCGTGGGATGCAGCACGGCGAGGCCCTGGCCGTGGTTGCAGTCGGTGTAGGCTCCCAACTGGTGCTCCAGCATGTGGCACTGGAAGTCGGTCTGCTTACCAAGTTTCAGGATGCCATTCTCGCCCATGGCCGAAGCCCACATCAGTTCCGATCGGGCATGGTCGTCGTCGGGATTGGCAGCGATGGCCTTAAGGT
Source organism: Prevotella sp. (assembly GCA_017483805.1). Taxonomy (GTDB): domain Bacteria; phylum Bacteroidota; class Bacteroidia; order Bacteroidales; family Bacteroidaceae; genus Prevotella. The sequence continues at coordinate 4,219 of JAFUUL010000029.1, read as the reverse complement.
TGGCAATGACGCTGCGCTGCACGGCCTCGTTGATTTCATCGGACAGGTTCGTGGCATGAGGATGTCCGAAATAGGTTTCCATACAGTGTGACAGCGTGTCGAAGGCACCGCTGATGACCTGCCGCATCGGCACGGTCTTCGTCAGGTCGGGGTCGAGGATAGTGAAGTCGGCAAAGCTGCCCCAGAGCGGACTCTTCTGCTTTTTCTCCTCATGGGTAATCACCGCGCCGTTGTTCTGCTCCGAGCCCGTGCCGCTGGCGGTTACGACGACGCCCAAAGGAACAGCCTCACCCCCACCCCCTCTCCGAAGGACGAGGGGAGTAGACAGTTCTTTCCATAAGTCATCGTCATTCAGAGTCTGAAGGTAATCACTCCCCTCTCCCCTTGGAGAGGGGTTGGGGGTGAGGCTTGCCACGATCTTGCAGCAATCGCTCACGGAGCCACCGCCCACAGCGAGGATGAAGTCAACCTTCTGCTCACGAGCCAGTCGTGCGCCCTCCAGTACTTTTGCATACGTCGGGTTAGGCATGATGCCTGCGAAATCGACAACGGTCTTGCCCGCTTCGGTCAGTATCGTCACGATGCGGTCGTACAGTCCCGTCCGCTTCAACGAACCGCCACCGTATGCCAGCATCACTTTCTTGCCGTACTTCGGCAACTCCTTCTTCAAACTCTCCTCGAAGCATCCCTGTCCGAAGTGTATGCGCACAGGGAATTCGTAATCAAATCTATTCATATATTACTCTTTTGGCAAATTATTATACTCTTCCTTGCTCAACATCTCGTCAGTCCAAACCACGGCAGGCTTGTCGGGATTAGTGCCTGCTGCCAAGTGGGCGAAGCGGGAGTTGGCCGATGCACCGTGCCAGTGCTTCACGTCGGGTGGACACATCACTACATCGCCGGGACGAAGCACCTCCACGGGCTGACCCTCAATCTGGTGATAGCCGATGCCGTCGGTCACGATGAGAATCTGACCGCCGGGATGCGTGTGCCATGCATTGATGACACCCGGCTCGAACACGACGTAGTGCAGCCCCGGCGCACCAGCCTCGTTGGGTGTATCTACCGTGTTGGCCAGACGGATAGGCCCGTTGAATGTCGGCAGCGTCAATGTCGAGTCAGGAGCAGCAAACATCAGACTATCGATAAGCGTCGGATGGTCGTACTCTTCCTGTGCCAGTTCGTTGTAACACTCGTCCGAGAGCGAATTATCCTCGTCCGACACCGTAGAATTAGGTCGCCAAGCCGAGTCGTAGATGACCACCTGCGAAAACCAGTTATCCTTGGTCGCCCCATGCCAGTGTCGCACGCCAGTGGGAATCTGCAACACGTCGCCCTTGCGGAGCACCTGCGCCGGACGGCCTTCCTCCTGATAGAGTCCCACGCCGCCAGTCACCAGCACCACCATACCGCCGTGACGGTGCCAACTGCTGTGTGCGCCCGGCGCAAACGTCACGACGTTGGTCTGCGGAAAGTTGAATACCGAATCCAGTGCAATCAGCGGCTTCAGATAGGCATCGCCCGTAAAGGCCGGATTGTCAATTTTCTCGCCAATAGGAAACGTTAATTGCTCCCTCGTCACCACATCTTCCGATGCCGACGGCTGCTTGCTGCCACACGACGAAAGCATGGCAGCAAGCATCCCAATAAACAATATCTTCTTCATCCTACAGTCCTTTCTCTTTCAGCCATTTCTCCACGAGGTCGGCAATCTCGGCGTTGTTCTTCTCCTGGAACATGAAGTGGCTGTTGCCGTGGATGTTCTCGTCGGGCAGGTAGATGACCGTTGCGTCGCCACCGTCCTTCACGTACTGGGCGGCGAACTCGCGGCACTGGTTCAGCACCATCCGCCAGAAGCCCGTTGACTGGATGTCCTCGGGGCCGTTCTCGATGTAGTCGCCAAAGAGGAACAGCATCGGGGTCTTGGCGGCCACGAACTTCTGATATTCGGGCGAACCAATCTGCGGAGCAAAGCCCGGCTCCACGGCCACGATGGCAGCGATGTTGTCGGTGTCCGTAGCCCAGCCTACACGACCGCCCTGCGAGTGAGTGATGTAGATGGACTTCTTGCCCGTCATCTGCTGCACGTCGCCGAGCACGGCACTCAGGGCCTTGCCGAAGAGCGGCTCGTCGTAGTTGCCCGTGTTGGGTGTCATCTGGCAGAAGAACTCCTCCAGAGCCTCGCTGCCCTCGGGGAACTGCGAACCCTCGTAGCGCTCTGGTGCCACGCGGCCGATGCGGAAGTGCGTGTACCATGCCTGTTCGCCCACTTTGAACCGTCCGCCAGCAACATCGCCCGGGTCGGTCACAACCTCTTCCGTCGCCCCCGCAGCACCGCGCCGCGGCTGGTCAACGAGGAACACCGAATAGCCCTTCTTCAAGAACAAGTCCGACCATCCCTCGCGTCCGTCGGGCGTCGATTGCCAGCCCGTGCGCGTCTGTCCGTAGCCGTGCAGGAAGACCACCGGCGTACCGCTGCCACCCGCAGGAATCTGAAAGAACGTGTTGGCATGATCCACGTGCGTCGTCGTGCCCTTGCGCTCCTGGTCGAGCCAGTTCTGCGTTGGGTCATACTCACCCGCAATCGGCTCCGTCACCCGTCCGCCGGACGAGAACACGCCCTGCCGTTCAATCACCAGTCCCTCTGTTTTCGCAGCCTGCTGCTCCGTGCAAGCCACCAGTGCGCCAGCCACCAAGGCCACTGCGCCGAATAAATACTTCTTCATATCCATGTTTTTATTAAATTGATTCTGGGCGCAAAGTTACACAGAAATCCCCGAACCTCTCTGATAAAAAGTTCGGGGATTCTTTCACTTTTTGCCGAAAATCGAACATCTACTCGTCGCCGCCGAAAGAGGTGGAGCCGCTGCCGGGTGTTTCGTCAGACGAACTGTTAGGTTCGACCGATGCACCGTCAGGCCCGCCCTCGTCCTCGGAATCATCACCGCCATCTTCCTCATCCTCCGACTTCGACGAGCCCTTCTTCGGCACGACATACAGGCGATTATAGTTGATGAGTTCGTTGATCTGGTTGAAGAGTTCCTCGTAGGTGCGCTCGCTCTCGTCCATCAGCGCGGCGGCGTTGAGCATCGCCACGAAGTCCTTGTAGGCCTCGTCGGCCTCCTTGCGGGCCGTGGCCAGGGCGGCCTTCTGCTGATACGTCCGCTCGTCGTTGCGCTGCGACATCAGCGTGCGCACGGCCTCGTTGGCCGTCTTCAACTGGCTGACCAGCGACTCCAGACCCAGTTTCTTCAGCCGCAACTCGGCCTGATAGTTTGTTTCCAGTTCCTGCAACATCTGCTGGAGTTTGCCGCTCTCCTCTGAGTAGTTCTCCGACACGTCGATGCCGTACTTCCTGATGATGTTCCACAGCAGTTGCGCCGCCTCCTGCATCTCCTTGTCGAAGTCGAACTTGAGGTACATCTGCACCTGATTCTTCAGCGCCATGTAGAGGTTCTTGCTATGGCAAGCGACAAAGTCGAGCGGTCGCGCCGCGTGTCCTCATCGGCTATCCGCTTCGTCAGGTCGCTGGCGCGGCTCTGCTTGTAGGCCGAGTCCACGCCCGCCACGGCCGATGCCAGCGCCGAGAAGTACGGCTGCACCCGCGCGGGCAGTTTGCTATCGGCCTTGCCCTCGGTGTAGGCAAACGCCCGCACGAGTTTCACGAACTGGTGGAGGTACTCCAGGAACCCCGCGATGCGGAGCACCGAGAGATAGAATGCTTGGATTTGCTTGATTGTCAATGCCATAATTCGTTGGTTTTAATTGTTAATACTATGTGGGATTTATTCTCATTCTGGGGGCAGAATTTCTTGCCCTGAATCCAGTTTGCCCCGTCCCTGGGGTATGGATGGCTTGCCCGCGTTTCAGGGCTGTCCGTCACTACCCCCATGTTGGCTTGTCCGCGCTCCGGGCTGCTCATCCATACCCCATGAATGACGCTCCCGATGCCTCGGGCACACCCCTCCGGCGGAGGGCGCGAGTCTTTATGGTGTGACTTGGGGTTCATATCGCTCTCTTTTCGTTTAATATCTGTGTGACCTCACACCGTGCCTGTCCCTGTGTGACCTGTGATTAATCGGCGGAAGAAGATGTTGGGTATAGCCACGCCCATAGCGATGCAAAGAATGATGAGCGAGGCACGTATACCGTTGTTCATCGCACCCGTCACCTCGCCGACTACGCCGTGTATATCGATGAAAGCGAAGAGCGAGCG
>JAFUUL010000094.1 GCA_017483805.1 Prevotella sp. | reverse complement strand
CAGCCACTCGCTGGGCATCTGCTACGAGGGCGGGCTGGACATACGCGGCCGTCCTGCCGACACCCGCACCGAGGCTCAGCGCGCCTCGCTCCGCCGACTGCTGGAGGATCTGCACAGGGCCTACCCCCGCGCCCTGATCGTGGGCCACCACGACCTCAATCCCCAGAAGGCCTGCCCCTGCTACAGCCCGGTGACGGAGTACGCGGACCTGCAGCCGAAGTGAAAAAAAAGACTGGCGACTGTCCCTAAGGACGGCCGCCAGATTTTTTGTGAGGTAAGACGTGGCTTACACGGTGGCTGCACGGTCGATCCACTCGTAGATGCACGAGCAGATGCCGAAGAGCAGGATGCCCACGGTGCAGATGGCGAGCGACCAGTTGATGGCGGTGCCATTGCGGAAGGCGGGCAGCGGGCTGTCGGTCTTCGTGATGTACATGGCCTTCACGATGAGCAGATAGTAGTAGAGGCTCACCACGGTGTTGATCAGTGCGATGAACACGACGAAGTAGGGCCAGAACGGGGCACTCTCGTGACCGCCTACGGCAGCCATGAAGACGAAGAACTTAGAGAACATACCTGCAAAGGGCGGGATGCCGGCCAGCGAGAAGAGGGCGAGGGTCATGAGCAGAGCCAGACGGGGGTTGGTCTGATAGAGCCCATTGTAGGCGCTCATCTCGGTGGTGCCGCCATTGTTCTCCTCAACGGTGCTGATGACGGTGAAGACAGCCATGTTGGCAGCCACATAGACCAGCACGTAGAACGTCAGTGCGGCGAGGCTTGCCCCCGAGTTGCCCACGACGGCCAGCATGATATAGCCGGCCTGCGAGATGCTGGAGAAGGCCATGAAGCGCTTCAGTTCGTGCTGACGGATGGCCATGAGGTTGCCCACGGTGATGGTGAGCATGATGACGATCCAGAGCAGCGGCTCCCAATAGTCGACCAGACGGCCGAAGACGTGCATCAGGATGATGGCCAGCGTGAGCGTGGCGGCACCCTTGGACACGACGCTGAGATAGCCCGTGACGGGCGTGGGGGCTCCCTGATAGGTGTCGGCCGTCCAGAAGTGGAAGGGCACGAGGGAAATCTTGAAGCCCAGTCCGCTGAAGAAGAACACCATGCCGGCGATGGCCAGGGGTGTGAGGCGGATCTGCTCGGCCATATCGTCGAAGTACATCGTGCCGACGGCTCCATAGAGGAACGAGATGCCATAGAGCATGACGCCCGAGGAGAAGGTGGCGGTGAGGATGTACTTGGCAGCAGCCTCGGCCGACTGCTTCTTGTAGCGGTCGAAGGCCACGAGGCAGGCCATGGGCACAGAGGCCATCTCAAGTCCGAGGAAGAACATGAGGAAGTGGCCGCTGGACATCATCATATACATACCGAGGAGCGTGGAGAGCACCAGGACATAGAACTCGCCGGAGATGCGGGTGGCATTGTTATTGAGCCACGACTGCGACATGACAACGACGATGAAGGTGCCCAGGGTGAGCACGGTCTTCATCACGCCGACAATGGGCGAGGTGACATAGAGTCCGCCGAAGGCCGACGCGGGCTCTGCCAGGAAGCAGGGCACCAGTTGGCACAGCAGCAGCGCACCGGTGAGCACGCTCAGTACGAAGGTTTTGCGTTCACTCTTGTGCAATGCAAAGTCTGCACAGAATACGAGCACCAGGGCCAGCATGAGCGTGGCCTCGGGAACCATCTTCAGAAATTCACTATAGTTAATATCCATTGTTCTGTTCTGATTTTTACATTACACCAATTGAACGAAGTATCGAGCCTGTGGCAGGCGAGATCATATCGCTGAAGAAGAAGGGCGCACAGCCGAGACCTGCCACACAGAAGATGAGGCAGATGACGGCGACACGCTCGTCCCACGTGGCATCGGTCAGTTCGAGGTAGTGCTTGTTCTCCACCTCGCCATAGAGAATCTTACCGACGACGCGCAGGATGTAGACAGCGGTCACGACGATAGACATACAGGCGATGATGGTGGCCACCATGCGGAACGACGAGGCGGGGTCGCCTGCCAGTTCCTTGGCACCGAACGAACCGACGAAGATGGTCATCTCAGCAATGAAGCCCGAGAAGCCCGGCAGACCGAGGTTGGCCAGACCGGCGATGACATAGCCCACGGCCAGGAAAGGCATGATCTTCATCAGGCCGGCCAGTTCGCGGATGTCGCGAGTGTGGGTGCGGCCATAGATCATACCGATGAGGGCGAAGAAGAGGGCCGTCATCAGACCGTGAGAGAGCATCTGCAGGATGGCACCGGTGCAGGCCGTCTGGCTCATCATCAAGAGGGCAAAGAGCACCAGTCCGCAGTGGCTGACCGAGGAGTAGGCATTGATGTACTTCAGGTCGGTCTGCACGCAGGCAGAGAGGGCGCCATAGACCACAGAGATGGTGGTCAGGATGAGGAAGATCCACGAGAGATCCTGAGCAGCGTCGGGCAGCAGATACATGGCGATGCGGAAGCAGCCGTAGCCACCCAGTTTCATCAGCACGCCGGCGTGGAGCATCGAGACAGCCGTGGGGGCCGAAGCGTGACCGTCGGGCGACCATGTGTGGAAGGGGAACAGGGCACCGAGGACGCCGAAGCCGATGAAGATGAAGGGGAAGAAGGCGTTCTGAATCTCCTCGGGGATGTTGTGCATCGCAGCAATGTCGTTGACATTCATCGTGGTGTGTCCACTGAAGTAGTAGATGCCCAGGATGCCGAGAATCAAGAGTGCCGAACCACCCATCAGCATGAGGGTCAGTTTCATGGCCGAGTACTCCTTGCGGCCGCTACCCCAGACGCCGATGAGCAGGTACATGGGGATGAGGGCCACCTCGTAGAACATGAACATGGTGAACATGTCGGTGCAGATGAAGAAGCCGAACACACCCGTGGAAAGCAGGGTGAACCAGAGGAAATACTCCTTGGTGAGCGGCTTGAGTTGCCAGGAGGCGAATGTGCCGGTGAACACGATGATGCTCGACAGGAGCAGCATGACGACAGAGATGCCGTCGACACCTACTGCATATTCGATATTCAGGGGCTTGAACCAGGGGATGCGACTCACGAGCAGCATCTCATCGGTATTGCCGCCGCTGCGCTCGGTCACAAAATAGTAGGTCAGCCATATTGAGAGGGCGAGCAGACACGAAGCACCTGCCACCATCACGCCACGCACCTGATTGAGGTTGCGGGCTATCCACAATCCCAGAAGCATCAGGACGGGAATCAGTACGAATAAACTAAGTATGTTCATATCTTTAGATGCATAAAAGGATTAATGTTAGGGCCACGGTGCCGGTGAGGAACCACACGGCATACTTGCGCACATCGCCACTCTGCCAGGCACGCAGCGACTCGCCCGTCTCGTTGGCTCCCCATGCCAGGAAGTTGAACGTGCCGTCGACCACATGACGGTCGAACCAGGCGATGGGCGTAGAGACGCAGGCGAAGATGATCTTGTGGGTGACGAACTGCCAGATCTCATCCTGATAGAAACGCTTGTAGGCAGCGCGGTGCAACCTGGGGAACGTCTTGTACAGGCGGTCGGCGATGGGCTGGCTCTCACCCTTATAGATATAGGTGGCCAGACAGATGCTCAGGATGGCAATGACCGTCGAGGTGATGGCAATCTGCGTGTTGAAGTGGATGGTGTAGTCCTCGCCACTGGCGGAGACGAACGATCCGAACGAGCCACCCCAGCCGAGGAAGCCGGCCAGCGTGGTGTAGATGCCGACGCCGAGGGTGATGACGGTGAGCACAATCAGGGGGATGGTCATGGTCAGAGGAGCCTCGTGGGGCGTATGGTGCTCGTGGGCCTCCTTGTTCTCAGTGCCCCAGAAGATGCCGTAGTACAGACGGAACATGTAGAAGGCGGTCATGGCAGCGATGCCAGTCATGATCCAGCCCACAACGGGACTGTAGGCCATGCAGGCCGTGATGATCTCATCCTTCGAACTGAAGCCCGAGAAGAAGGGAATACCGGCGATGGCCAGGCAGGAGATGAGGAACGTGATGTGGGTGACAGGCATATACTTGCGCAAACCACCCATGAGGGCCATCTCGTTGGAGTGGACGGCATGGATGATGCAGCCGGCACCCAGGAACAGACAAGCCTTGAACATGGCGTGGGTGAAGAGGTGGAACATGCCGGCCATATAGCCCAACTGAGCGTGGTTGTCGAGCACGGCATCACCGTGGCCAGGCAGGCTCACGCCGAGGGCCACCATCATGAAGGCAATCTGAGAGATGGTAGAGAAGGCCAGCACACGCTTGATGTCGCTCTGGGCACAGGCCACGGCAGCGGCATAGAAAGCGGTGATGACGCCCACCCAGACCACAATGCTCATGGCCTGCGGAGCATACTCGATCCACAGGGGGAACATACGGGCAATCTGGAACACACCGGCCACGACCATCGTGGCAGCATGGATAAGAGCAGACACAGGCGTGGGGCCCTCCATGGCATCGGGCAGCCAGATGTGCAAGGGGAACATGGCGCTCTTACCGGCACCACCGATGAACATCAGCACCAGGGCCGTAGGAATGACCAGGGCACCGAAGCCCAGGGCCTTGTCCATGTTGGCAGCGATGAAGGGGGCCGTACCGTCGCCCATCACCAGGTGCTCAGCATCGGCCACGAACGAGAAGTTGAACGAGTCGGTGCAGAAGCCGAAGGTCAGGATGCCGATGAGGAAGAACATATCGGCAAAGCGGGTGACGATGAAGGCCTTCTTAGAGGCTGCGATGGCGGGCTTCAACGGATAATAGAAGCCGATGAGCAGGTAGGAGGATACACCCACGAGTTCCCAGAACATATACATCTGGAAGATGTTGGTGGCCAGCACCAGGCCCAGCATCGACATGGTGAAGAGGCTCAGGAAGGCGTAGTAGCGCTGGAAACCCTTCTCACCGTGCATATAGCCAAAGGAATAGACGTGCACCATGAGCGACACCGTGCTGATGACGATGAGCATCATCACCGAGATGGGATCCAGCAGGATGCCCATGTCGAAGTGGAGATTGCCCAGCGGCAGCCAGGTGAAGTTGTAGGGCACAAAGGTCTGGAAGACTCCGTCCAGGCGGTCAGCCGTGAAATACTCGAAGGCCGTCCAGTAGGACAGGATGGTGACCAGAGCCAGCGAGCACGTGCCGATGATGCCGGCAGTCTTGTGCTGCATCTTCATGCCGGCCAGTCCTAACACGAGGAAGGACAGGAGCGGCAGAAGCAGAATCAGAAATGATAATTCGTAGATCATAGCGTCGTGTTTTATCCTTTCATGTTAGTAATAGCGTCCACAGAGTCGCTCTTGAAGCGGCGGAAGACGTTGATGATGATCGCGATGGCCACGGCACTCTCGGCTGCACTCACGCCGATGGAGAAGAGGGTCATGAAGAAGCCCTCCATCTCGCCCGGGAAGAGCAGACGATTGAACGCGGCAAAATTGATGTCGACGGCATTGAGCACCAACTCAATGGAGATGAGCATGGCTATCAGGTTGCGACGGGTAACGAAACCATAGACGCCGATGAAGAACAGCAGTGCTGAGAGCACGAAATAACATTCTACAGGTACCATGGCTTAATCCTCCTTTTTACGTGAAACAACCAAACCGCCGATGATGCATGCCAGCAGGAACACTGAGATGAACTCGAACGGCAACACATACTGATACTTGCCACTGCCCACAAGAGCCTGGCCGATCTGGTCCATGGGGACCTCGTCGGTCGTGGCGGCCGAGATGAAACTGTTCTTCAGGAACACAAAGGCCACCGTGGCCAGTCCGATGACAGAGATGAGCAGGCCGGAGAGGATGCGCGAGCACTTGATGTGCTCCACCATGCCCTGCAGGGTCTGCTTGCTGACCAACTGGATGGCAAACACATAGATCATCGTCACGCCACCGGCATAGACGGCAATCTGGGCAGCACCCAGATAGGTGTAGTCGAGCAGGAAGTAAAGACCTGCCACACCGAAGAGGACGAACAGCATGAATGTTGCTGCCCTCATGATTCGCTTGGTCGTCACACACAGCAGGGCAGAGCCCAGTATGACGACAGCGAGAATGCAAAATACTACTATACTAGCCATAGTCGTTTACTTCTTTTTAGTGTTAAACTTGCCGACCTGCCAGTCTGCCCCACCCTCCAACAGGTTGGGCAGCGAACCGCCCTGATAGACCTCCTTGTCGAGGTGGAGCACCAGTTTCTCGCGGTCGAACACAGCGTTCTCGAAGTCGTTGGTAAACTCGATAGCATCGAAGTTGCAGGCGTTGGTGCACAGTTGGCAGAACATACAGTCGCCCAGGTCGTACTGATAGTCGTCGAGCACCTTCTTCTTCTTGCCCGTCTCGGGATCCTCGGCCATGTGGGCCGTAATCTTGATGGTTCCGTTGGGGCAGGCCTTTTCGCAGAGCGTGCAGGCCGTGCACTTGTAGGCACCGTCCTCGGTACGCTTGAAGACCAGACGGCCACGATGGCGCTTGGCCACGTGGAGGGTGGTCTTACGGTTCTCGGGGTACTGCTCAGTCGACTTGTTGGTCCAGTAGTCCTTGACATATTCGCCCAGGGTGATCTTCATGCCCGTGGCCAACGTCTTGATGCCGTGCCCGATTTCTCCGAAATATGATTTTTCCTTTTCCATTTCTTATATTATTAATAAGGTGTTAGAGGGCAGCAGGCTCAAAGAACCAGCCACATGCCACAATAACCGTCATGAGCACCAGGTTGATCAGTGCCAGCGGCATCAGATACTTCCACTCCAGTTTCAGAATCTGGTCGATACGCAGACGGGGGAACGTCCACTTGATCCACATGAGCAGCCACACCAGCAGGAAGGCCTTGCCCATGAACCACACGATGCCGGGGATATAGTCCATCACCGTGTTGAAGGCGTCGAGGCCTGCGATGTGCAGGGGCATCCATCCGCCCAGGAAGACGGTGGCAGCGATGCCGGCAATGATGAACAGGTTGAGGAACTCGGCCAGATAGAAGAAGCCGAAGCCCATGCCGCTGTACTCGGTGTGGTGACCGGCGGTCAACTCGCTCTCGGCCTCAGCCATGTCGAACGGGCCACGGTTGGCCTCGGCGTTGCCTGCAATGAGGAACACCAGGAAGGCGATGATGGCCGGGATGGCGGCAGCACCGTTGAAGATGAGCCACGAACCACGCTGGAACTCCACGATGCCACTCACCTGCATGGTGCCGGTCAGGATGACGGCCGTGATCAGGCAGAGGCAGAGCGACATCTCGTAGGAGATCATCTGCACGGCGGCACGCATGGCCGACACGACAGAGTACTTGTTGTTACTGCCCCAGCCAGCCAGGAAGATGCCCACCACACCGATGGACGAGACGGCCGTGAGCAGGAACACACCCACGTTGAAGTCGAGGATATGAGCACCGCGGTTCCAGGGCAGGAAGGAGAAGGCGCCCACCGAACCGATGATGACCAGGAACGGTGCCACGATGTAGAGCAGTTTGTCGGCCTTGTCGACGAAGAAGATCTCCTTGATGAGCATCTTCAGCACGTCGGCCAGCACCTGCATCAAGCCCCAGGGGCCCACGCGAACCGGGCCGATGCGGCACTGGAAGTAGGCACAGACCTTACGCTCCATGAAGATCAGAATCATAGCGATGACCGAATAGGCACCCAGGATCACCGACCCCACGATGACGCACTCGATCAGTACCGCCAAGAACTCGCCCAGTCCCAGCGTCTGCGTGAGCAGTGCGTGGAACCAGGTGGTCACGTCTTGAAAATTAAATATATGTTCCATACCTTATTATTATCTGTCAATGTCGGGTATAACAATATCGATGGCGGCACCGGTGGTCACCAGGTCGGCAATCTTCTGGCCGCGCAGCATCGGGTCGAGGGCACCCACGAGCGAGAGGCCCATGGGGCGCATCTTCATGCGGTAGGGGCTCTTGTCACCATTGGAATCGAGATAGACACCGAACTCGCCGGCGGCACCCTCCACGGAGAAGTACCACTGGCCCTCGGGCACCTTGATGATAGGCTTCTGCTTCACGTAGAAGTCGCCCTCGGGGATGTTGTCGATGAGTTGCTCGATGATGCGCAGGCTCTGGTACATCTCGTTGATGTGGACGAGGTAGCGGCCCATGGAGTCGCACGAGGTCTCGGTGCACTGCTCCCACTCCACCTTGTCGTACATGTCGTAGGGGTGGTTCTTGCGCACGTCGTTCTTCCAGCCGCTGGCACGTCCGGCAGGACCGGTCACGCCGTAGTTGATACAGTCTTCGAGCGACATGGGACCGACATTCTCCAAGCGGTTGTGCGTGATGATGTTGTCGCCAAACACGTCCATGTACTCCTTGATCATCGGGCGCAGATAGGTCACCAGGTCCTTCACGTTCTTCACGAAGTTCGGGTCGATGTCGTCCTGCAGACCACCAATGCGGTAGTAGTTCTGGATCAGACGGCCGCCCGTGGTCTCCTCCATCACGTTCAGCACGTGCTCACGGTCGCGCATGCCATAGAGGAAGGCGGTCAGGGCACCCAGGTCCTGAGCGCAGCACGACGTGAACAGCAGGTGGCTGTCCAGACGCTGCAGTTCGTCCATGATGGTGCGGATGTACTTGATGCGGTCGGTCAGTTCCACCTCCATAGCCTCCTCGATGACGCCCACCAGCGCGTGGCGCTGCTGCATGGCGCAGAGGTAGTTCAGACGGTCGGTCAGAGCCAGCGTCTGCGGATAGGTCATCGACTCCCACATCTTCTCAATGCCGCGGTGGATGTAGCCCAGATGCGGATAGATGCGCTTCACGGTCTCGCCGTTGAGCACAGTCTGCAAGCGGAGCACGCCGTGGGTAGAGGGGTGCTGCGGGCCGATGTTGATCACGTAGTCGTCGCTCGTGAAGAGGCGGTTCTGCTTAGACTGCAGCACGCCGTTCTTGTCGATGTAGTACTCCAGACCGTAGTCGGGCTCCACATCGTCGTCGAGCGTATACTCATTGGTAGCCTGGAAATCCTTGCGCAGGGGATAGCCCTTGAAGTCGTTGCGCAGGAAAAGGCGGCGCATATCGGGATGACCCAGGAACACGATGCCCAGGAAGTCGAAGACCTCACGCTCCAGCAGGTCGGCACCCTTCCAGATGCTGACCACCGAGGGAATATAGGCCATCACCTGGCCGTCGGTATCGCCTGTGCCGTTGCTCGACATACCGTCGCCGCACATCTGCGTGCGGGCAATCATCTTCACCGAGCAGCGCTCGTGGCTCTCGCTGTTCTCCAGGATATAGACGCAGCCAAGGCCTTCTTCACCGAAGTCCTCGCCCACGATGGTCACCAGGAAGTCGAAGTGCTTCTTATTTTTCAGGTTCGCCATTTCTTGGGCGAACTTATCGAAGTCAAATACCAGATGGTTCAGTTTCATTTCGCTTCCTCCTGTTCTTTTTTAAGGGTTTCTGTAAACTCTGCAGGCACCTCGGTCACCACGATGGGCTTCTTGCCGCCGCGACCGTAGGTCAGTTCCTCGTTGGAGACGCCCAGCAGGGCCTCTTCGCGGGTCTGCTTGTGGTTGGCACCACCGAAGAACTTCTCGATCTTCACCTTGCGCTGCAACTGCATCATGCCGTAGAGGATAGCCTCCGGACGGGGAGGACAGCCGGGAATGAACACGTCGACGGGCACGATCTCCTCGATGCCCTTCACCACATGGTAACTCTGCTTGAACGGACCGCCGCTGATGGCGCAGCCGCCCACGGCCACCACATACTTCGGCTCGGCCATCTCGTCGTAGAGACGCTTCAGGGCGGGAGCCATCTTGTGGGTGATCGTACCGGCACACATAATCAGGTCGGCCTGACGGGGTGAGTTACGTGTCACCTCGAAGCCGAAGCGCGAGAAGTCGTAGCGGGCACAGCCGCAGGCCATAAACTCGATGCCACAGCAAGAGGTGGCGAAGGTGAGCGACCACAGGGAGTTAGAGCGTCCCCAGTTGATGAGTGAATCCAGATTGCCGGTCACCACGTTGACGCCACCCTCATGGAGTTCGTCAACAATCTTCTCCAACGACTCGTTATCCTTGAACTCGTCGTAGGGCAAAGCCTTGATTTTCGGTTTTCTTACTTCCATTCCAGTGCTCCTTTCCGCCAGGCATAGGCCAGGCCAAATACTAATACAACCAGGAAGAAGCCGACCGACAGCAGTGCCATCGAGCCGAAGTCCTTCACCACTACTGCCCATGGATAGAGGAAAACAGTTTCCACATCGAACATGAGGAAGAGGATGGCAAACAAATAATAGCCTACGTTAATGGGAATCCAACTGGAGCCGTGCGTGGGAATACCGCATTCAAACGGTTCTCCTTTCACCTTGTTATAGGAGCGCGGGCCCAATAGTTTCGCCATCACATAGGCGGCTGCCACCAGTGTAATAGCCGTCACGAGGACGGTAATTAACATTGTGAAATTCATAAAACTATTTAATGTTATAACAATATTGTTCGCTTATTAGCGGGTGCAAAGGTACTAAAAAAAATGGAGACGACGAAAGATTTCGCATATATTTTGGAAGAATATTTTGCCGAAAAGCACTCTTTTTGAAAAAATATGACTACCTTTGCAGCCGTTTTTCGATTTTTTCATTAAACATCTATGTACAAACCAGTTTTCCAGAAGCGCGAGGTCATCGTCTTCCGCCAGTTTCAGCGGAAGGGCTACTCCCTCTTTGCTTGCCTGGGGCGCGAGGTGCTCATCTCCGTGCTGAGCGTTGCTACGCTGTCTGCCACTAAGGCAGCGAGCATCAGCGACGAGACATGGCGCGTCGACTCGACGAAGGCAACCAAGGAGATATGGCTCGACGATGTAGCCGTCACAGGCTCCCGCGCACCGCTGACCAAGAGTCAGGCGGCGAGAATGGTCACTGTACTGAGCCGCGAGGATATTGCTCAGGCGCCAGTACAAAGTATTAACGACTTGCTGAAGTACGCCGTAGGCGTGGATGTCAGACAGCGCGGGCCCTTAGGTTCGCAGACCGACATCTCCGTCAGGGGTGGCACGCAGGAACAGATCACCATCCTGCTCAATGGCATCAACATCTGCGACCCGCAGACAGGGCACAACGTGCTCGACCTGCCCGTGCAGTTGAGCGAGATTGTGCGCATCGAGGTGCTCGAGGGGCCTGCCGGCCGCGTCTATGGCACCTCGTCGCTTGTGGGTGCCATCAACATTGTCACCACCAGTACGACACAGCAGGACAAGGGAAGCCTCGACGTAGAAGCCGAAGGTGGTTCGTTCGGTTACGCCAAGGCCGGACTTGTGGCCCGTCTGGGCACCACGCACTTCCGCCATTCGCTCAGTGGCAGTTATGCCCGCAGCGATGGTTTTTCGCGGGCTGCCAGCGGTTCGCTGAACACGGACTTCAGTGGATCGAAAGCCTTCTATCAGGGCGGCTACGATGACGAACAGGTGCGCCTCTCGTGGCACGCAGGTCTGGCCGACAAGGGCTGGGGCAGCGGCACGTTCTACGCCTCGCCCCGCTGGCAGGCTGACGACCAATACGAGCACACCACGAAGTTCTTCACCGCCATTCAGGGTGAGAACAAGCGGGGTGCCATCCATTTCCAGCCAGCCATCTACTGGAACCAGAACCGCGACCGCTATGAGGGCTATCGAGGCCAGGCCGACAAGATGAAGTACAATTATAACAGATGCGACGTATATGGCTTGAAACTAAACAGTTACTTCGACTGGCAACTCGGACGTACCGCCTTTGGTGCAGAACTCAGAAACGAGGACCTGGTGAGCGGCAATCTGGGCGAACCGCTCTCGCAGACGCATCACATCAGCGGCACCGACCGCGACTATACGCTGGGCATCAACCGCACCAACATCTCAGCCCACTTAGAGCACAACATCCTGCTGGACCGACTGACGCTCTCCGCCGGCTTTGTGGCCGCCAAGAGTTCATGGAGCAACATGAACATGAGCATCTATCCCGGCATCGACGCCAGTTACCGTCTGGGCGACAGGTGGAAGGTCTTCGCCTCCTACAACTCGTCGCTGCGCCTGCCGTCGTTCACCGAGATGTACTACAAACTGCAGGGCTATGCCGCCGACCCGCACCTGAAGCCCGAAGAGATGCAGGCCCTGGAGGGCGGCGTGCAGTACCACTCCCCTGCCCTGGAGGCCAAGGCTACCGTCTGGCACCATCACGGTAAGGACATGATCGACTGGATCATGGACACACGACTGGGCGACCAGGCCGAATGGCAGAGCGTGAACCACACGAAAATCAACTCAATTGGCTTAGAAGCCAACGTGGGCGTCGACTTCAAGCGTCTCTTCCACTCACCGCTATCAACTCTGCGTGTATCATATAGTTACATCGACCAAGACAAAGACCTCGAGACAGGCATCGTGTCGCAGTATGCGCTGGAGTATCTGAAGCACAAACTGGTGGCCAACCTGCAAGTGGACATCTGGCGCCAACTGACGCTGGGACTCAACCTGCGTTGGCAAGACCGTACGGGCCAGTACACCGACTTCCTGGGCGAGGCACACGACTACCGCCCCTTCGCCCTGATGGACGCCCGTCTGAACTGGACTGCAGACCGCTACACACTCTTTGCCGAGGTGAACAATGTGCTGGACAACCGGTCGTATGTAGACTACGGCAATGTACCCCAGCCTGGTGCATGGCTTGTTGTTGGCGGACGGTGGAGCCTCAGGTTCTGAACACATCTTTTTGCAAACTACAGATTGCAGTAAACCTCAAGTAGCGCAAAAAAGACTTAAATAATAGACTATCGAATGCAGAATACGAAAAAAATATCGTATCTTTGCATTCGATTTTCGTATACACATATCAATTAACAAATATTTTAATCATCTAAGAATTATGACAATTAACGAATTCAACTTTGCCAGTAAGAAGGCAATCGTGCGCGTTGACTTCAACGTGCCCCTGGACGAGAATGGTAAGATCACTGACGACACCCGCATCCGCGGTGCCCTGCCCACCCTGAAGAAGATCCTGGCCGACGGCGGCGCCGTCATCATCATGAGCCACATGGGCAAGCCCAAAGGCAAGGTGAACCCCAAACTCTCTCTGGGCCAGATTCGTGAGGCCGTGGAGAAGGCTCTCGGCGTGCCCGTGGCTTTCGCCGCCGATTGCGCCAAGGCTGCCGATGCCGCTGCTGCCCTGAAGATGGGCGAGGCCCTGCTGCTGGAGAACCTGCGCTACTATCCCGAGGAGGAAGGCAAGCCCGTGGGCATCGACAAGGCCGATCCCGCCTACGACGCAGCCAAGAAGGAGATGAAGGCCCGTCAGAAGGACTTCGCCAAGACGCTGGCCTCCTATGCTGACTGCTACGTGATGGATGCCTTTGGCACCGCTCACCGCAAGCACGCCTCTACTGCCGTCATCGCCGACTACTTCGATGCTGACTCGAAGATGCTCGGTCTGCTGATGGAGAAAGAGGTGCAGGCTGTCGACAACGTGCTCAGCAACATCAAGCGCCCCTTCGTGGCCATCATGGGTGGTTCGAAAGTGTCGTCGAAGATCGGCATCATCGAGAACCTGCTGGGCAAGGTGGACAAACTCATCCTCTGCGGTGGTATGACCTACACCTTCTCGAAGGCTCACGGCGGCGAGATTGGCGAGTCAATCGTCGAACTCGACAAACTGGACGTTGCCCTGGGCGTTGAGGAACTGGCCAAGAAGAACGGCGTAGAACTCGTTCTGGGCAGCGACTGCACAGCCACCAACGGTCTGGACTTTGGCACCATGAGCGTGAAGGCTGGTGCCGAGATCATCACCTGCCCCGCCAACAAGGTTCCCGCTGGTTTCGAGGGTGTCGATGCAGGTCCTGAGAGCCAGAAGGCATTCGCCGAGGCCATTAAGGGCGCAAAGACCATCCTGTGGAATGGTCCTGCCGGTGTGTTCGAGTGCGACAACTTCACGGCTGGTAGCCGCGCCATCGGCGAGGCTATTGCCAAGGCTACGGCTGAGGGTGCTTTCTCACTCATCGGTGGTGGCGACAGCGTGGCCTGCGTCAACAAGTTCGGACTGGCCGACCAGGTAAGTTACATCTCCACTGGTGGCGGTGCTCTGCTCGAGGCCATCGAGGGCAAGGTGCTCCCCGGCGTGGCTGCCATCAAGGGCGAATAAGTCACAAACAACGCTTTCTCTATGAAGAAAACGCTTTTCACACTTGCTGCGGTACTGCTGCTCTGCGCCGGTTGCGACAGAGTCAGGCAGTACCTTGGCAAGGCGAAAGACAAGGACCAGACCAAGGACATTGCCGTCCAACCGAAAGACGAGCAACAGGCAGGTCTGCAGTTCATCCATCTGGCCTATAACTCTCCAGACTCCATGGTTTCAATCTCGGCTGATGTACCTACTACCGTTGGCACGCCATTGGCCGATTCCATCATGAAGTACGTGGGTGAAAACTTCGAGGCATTTACCACCATCTACAATGAGAGTCACGATGCCAGACAGGCATTTCGGTACACAGGTGAAGGCATCCACACGCAAATGCTGTCGGAGATTGCCGAACAGAAGGCCGATATAGAGCCGCAAGACCTGGAGGGGATGGAGTGGATGTTCAACTGGTCTTATGAAAACGAACTGACTCAGGAATATGACTGCCAGCGCTACGTCACCTACGTCAATGTAGGCGATAACTACACGGGCGGTGCTCACGGCTTTCACTGGGTAAACGGAACCACCTTCGACAAGGAAACTGGCAAGCGCATCGGCAAGGAGATTCTGAAGAATACCGACAGTCAGGCGTTCCGCACCCTGTTTCAACGTGAACTGCTGAAATATTTCACGGAAACGGATAGTGACGAGGGGGCTAATAATACTCTGTCGGACTATCTCCTTATCGACATCAACGACCTGCAGATTTCCAATATGCGCATCACCGACCGCAACTTCGTCTTCCAGTACCAGCCATACGAGATTTCCTACTATGCGGCAGGTTTACCCGTCGTGATTCTAACATTCGAGCAGATGAAGCCCTACCTCACTACTGAAGGCTTGCGTCTGATCGGCATGGAGCAGGAACAAGTATCAACACATTAAAAAAGCAAGAAGACTACGATGAAGAAACTAATGATGATTGCCCTCATGGCAATGGCTTGCGGAAGCATGCAGGCTCAGAACGTGGTGACTGTCGAGGACGCCACTAACATGAGTTCCAAGGAACTGAAAAAGGCTGCCAAGGAACAAAAGAAGAAGGAGGAGGCCGTCAAGGAAGCCCAAAAGGCCCAGACCGAACTGACTAAGGCCCAGAAGAAATACGACGCTGCCAACAAGAAGGCCGAGCAGGCCCAGAAGGCTGCAGACAAGGCTCGCGAAAAGGCAGAGGATGCCAAGAGAAACCTGGAGAAAGCCCAGAAGAAGGCCGACAAAGCCTCTGGCAAACAGCAGGATATGCTGGGCACGCCCCTGGTTGAGGAGAAATAGAGCCACGTCTTCCACACCCCTTATCGGAGAGGATACATCGCTTTGGCAGATGTATCCTCTCGTTCATTTTATCGTGTGATGGCTCTTGAACGCAAAATCAGCCGACAAACATTTGGTGGTTTCAGTTATTATTTGTACCTTTGCACCTAATTATAAATATATAACTAATGCTACTAAAATGATGAAAAAGAAACTCTTCTCAGCCCTGATGTTCTGTCTGCTGATGCCCCTCGCCGCAATGGCCATCGAGTGGGATGCACAGAAGTACCAGCAAATCGAACAGAGTATCCAGACACCGCAGATCAGCGGCAAGGACTACCTCATCACCAAGTTTGGCGCCAAGCCCACAGCAACGGCAGCCCAGAACCAGACGGCCATTCAGAAGGCCATCGACAAGTGTTCGAAGAAAGGCGGCGGCCGCGTCATCGTGCCTGCCGGACAGACCTTCGAGACGGGAGCCATCGCCCTGAAGAGCCATGTGAACCTGGTCATTGAGGAAGGCGCCGTGCTGAAGTTCGCTTTCCAGCCCGACCTCTACCCCATCGTGGAGACTTCGTGGGAAGGCCTCGACTGCTACAACCTGTCGCCCTGTGTCTATGCCTTCCAGCAGACCGACATCGCGCTGACCGGCAAGGGCACCATCGACGGTGGAGGCTCACGCGAGACCTGGTGGCCTTGGTGCGGTGCTGACCGTTTCGGCTGGAAAGAGGGCACCATCAGTCAGAAACTGGAGGCCCGCCCCCGTCTGCTGCAGAACGGAGAGGACGGCGTGCCGATGGTGGATGACAACGGCCAGCGCAACAAGCAGCGCACCTTCGGTCCCAAAGACGGCCTGCGCCCCCAACTGGTCAACTTCACCCAGTGCCAGCGCATCCTGATTGAGGATGTCACGCTGCTCGACTCGCCCTTCTGGGTGATCCACCCCCTGAAGTCGACCGACATCACCGTGCGCGGCGTCCACATCAACAACGACGGTCCCAATGGTGACGGCTGCGACCCCGAGTCGTGCGACCGAGTGCTCATCGAGCGCTGCTACTTCAATACCGGTGACGACTGCATCGCCATCAAGAGCGGTCGCAACCGCGACGGCCGTGAGCGGGCCATGCCCTCGCAGAACATTATTATCCGCAACTGCGAGATGAAGAACGGCCACGGCGGCGTGGTCATCGGCTCTGAGATATCGGGCGGTGCCAAGAACATCTTTGCCCACGACTGCGTGATGGACTCGCCCAACCTGGACCGCGTGCTGCGCATAAAAACCAACTCCTGCCGAGGCGGCATCATCGAGGACATCTTCGTGAAGGACATCCAGGTGGGCCAGTGCGGCGAGTCGGTGCTGAAGATCAACCTCGACTACGAGCACAACGAGATATGCTGCCGCGGCAACTACCCCGTGGTGCGCAACGTGCTGATGGAGAACGTCACCTGCCAGAAGTCGCGCTACGGCGTGCAGATCATCGGTCTGGAGGAGGACACCTTCGTGAACGATATTACCGTGCGCAACTGCCGCTTCAATGGCGTGCAGCAGGGCAACACCATCACGGGCAAGACCCGCGACATCCAGTTCGACGGCCTCTACGTGAACGGCGGCCTCTCGCTGCTGAAGATGCCCTACAAGCACTACTCAGAATGGATGACACGCTCCGAGATGAAGCGTGTGCCCGAGAGTTATATGCTCGACTTCTCGAAGCGTCCCAAGTGGAGTTACGTGATGGGCATCGAACTGGAGGGTATGCTCGACACCTACCTGCGCTACGGCGGTCAGGACATCCTGGACTACTGCAAACTCTACACCGACACGATGATCAACGAGAAGGGTGAGATTCGCGGCTATAATCTGCTGGACTACAACCTCGACAACATCCGCACGGGCCACTTCGTCACCCGTATGTACCAGCAACGGCCCGAACCGAAGAACCTGCTGGCCATGCAGACCATGATGAAGCAACTGCAGGACCAGCCACGCACCAAGGCCGACCGCGTCTACTGGCACAAGGCCATCTACGCCTATCAGGTATGGCTCGACGGCATCTTCATGGGTCTGCCCTACCGCTGTCTGACCGCCCCCATCACCACCAGTGCCAAGGACAAGAAGAAGGGGGCTGTGGAGAAAATCTACGACGACGCCGTAGACCAACTGAAGATTACCTACGAGCGCACCCTCGACCCCAAGACGGGGCTGAACCGCCACGCCTACGACGAGACCCGCAAGGCCTTCTGGGCCGACCCGCAGACCGGTCTGAGCCAGCACTGCTGGGGCCGCGCCCAGGGTTGGTACACCATGGCTCTCATCGAGGTGCTCGATGCAGTGCCCGAGGACTACAGCCGTCGCGGTGAACTAATCAACCTGCTGAAAAAAGACCTGGACGCTGTCATCAAGTGGCAGGACAAGAAGAGCGGCGTGTGGTATCAGGTGATGGACAGTCCCAACCGCGAGGGCAACTATCTGGAGTCCACCTGCTCGGCCATGTTCACCTATGTGCTGCTGAAGGCCTACCGCAAGGGCTATGTGGGCACCAAATATCGCGATGCCGGCATCAAGGCCTATCGAGGCATCGTCAACAACTTCATCCGCATCAACGACGACCGCACCATCTCACTGACCAACTGCTGCTCAGTGGCCGGCCTCGGCCCTGCTGCCACCGATGAGGTGATAGCCGCCATGAAGCAGGTCAACCCCAAGGGATCGGTCAAGGAGAACCGTCGGCGCGACGGCGGCTACGACTACTATCTCTCCGAAGCCATCCGCGACAACGATGCCAAGGGCCTCGGCCCGTTCATCTGGGCATCGCTCGAGATGGAGCAGATGGGCTTCACCACAGAGAACGTGATGCAGCCCATAGACCGCCAGGCTGTCACCCAGCGCAACAATCCCGTCGTCACCGAGGTCGACCCGCTGGCCTCGCTCAGCGTGGGCAACGGCCACTTTGCCACGACAGTCGACGTCACCGGCCTGCAGTCGTTCCCTTTTGACTACGAGGCAGGTGTGCCTCTGACCGCCATGTCCGACTGGGGCTGGCATAAGTTCGAAAACACCGAAGCACTCACCCCACAGGAGAGCGAGAAAGCCTTTGACCTGGGTCACGGCCATCAGGAGGTGTATGCCGTAGAGTACAAGGCCTCGAAGGGCGACGCCCCTCGCCAAGTGGCTGCCACCGAATACTTCCGCGTGAATCCCCACCGGCTGAATCTGGGCATCATCGGTCTGGACATGAAGGATGCTAATGGCCAGCAGATTGCCCTACAGGACCTGAAGGGCATCCGTCAGGAACTGAAACTCTACGATGGCATTATCGAGAGCACATTCCAGGCCGACGGTCAGCAGGTCGACGTCACCACTGCCGCCCTGCAGAACAAGGACGGCGTGCTCTACCGCATCAAGTCGCCGCTGCTGAAGGACGGCCGTGCCACCATCCTGGTCCGCATGCCCTACCCCACGGGCAAGCATGCCGACGCCGCTACCGACTTGAACAAGCCCTCGCTGCACCAGTCGCGCATCATCCTCAACGATATGCAGTCGGCCATCATCGAGCACACCATCGACAGCACCCGCTACTATCTGAAACTCAACTGGATGGGACACGCCAGTTTCGAGCGGAAAGGCGAACACGACTTCGTCATCACCACCAGCGACGATGTGCTGGCCCTGAAGGCTGAGTACTCGCAGTCAAAACCCTATAAGACCGACGCCAACCAGAACTACATACCAGAGCCGGCCCTCGTCTTCGACCAGGAACTGCGCTCCGTGCTGAAGGCTTGGAACCGCTGGTGGCAGGAGGGGGCCATCGTCGACTTCGCCGAATGCACAGACCCTCGTGCCAAGGAACTGGAGCGCCGCGTGGTGCTCTCGCAGTATCTCACCCAGATCAACTGCGCCAACGCCCAGCCCCCGCAGGAGACGGGCCTGACCTACAACTCGTGGTTCGGCCGCCCTCATCTGGAGATGACCTGGTGGCACATGGTCGACTTCGCCCTTTGGAGCCGTCCGAAGGTGGTGGCCCAGGTACTCGACTGGTACAACACCGTAGCCTATCCCGTGGCTCGTCAAATAGCCGAGCGGCAGGGCTTCAAGGGCATCCGCTGGATGAAGATGACCGATCCCTGGGCCGGCGAGGCTCCTTCCAACACGGGCTCATTCCTTATCTGGCAGCAGCCACATTATATATATATGGCTGAGGAGATGTATCGTGCCAACCCCACTGAAACCACGCTCAAGAAATACGCCAGACAGGTGGAAGAGACAGCCGAGTTCATGGCCGATTTCGTCAGTTATGACAAGAAGACCGGCAGGTACTTCCTGCAAGGTGCTACCGCCATGCAGGAGTCGATGTCGAAGGACTTCTCCTACAACCATCCCTTCGAACTGGCCTATTGGCAGTATGGCCTGAGCGTCGCCAACGACTGGCGCGAACGACAGGGCAAGGAGCGCAACAAGCAGTGGGACGACATCATCGCCCACATGGCCACCCTGCCCCAGAATGCCGATGGCATCTACACCGCCGGTCTCCCCAAAGGCAAGACCGACAAACTGGAGAGTTTCGACCCCTTCAACACCGTAGGCGGCAACGCCAATGTCTCTGGCTTTGAGACCATTGCCGAGAAAGGCCGCAACGACCATCCCGCCGTGCTCGGTGCCTGTGGACTCCTGCCTCAGAGCGACCTCTACACCAAGGACAAGATGACCGCCACCCTCGACTGGGTGATGCAGAACTGGAACTGGCAGACCACCTGGGGCTGGGACTACGGCATGGTGGCAATGGCTGCCGCCCGACTGGGCCAACCAGAGACCGCCCTCAAGGCCCTGCTCATCGACACGCAGAAGAACACCTACCTGAAGAATGGTCACAACTATCAGACCCCCGACCGTCTGCGCCTTTACTTGCCCGGCAATGGTGCCCTGCTCAGTGCCGTCGCCATGATGTGCGCCGGCTGGGACGGCTGTCAGACTCCCAACACCCCCGGCTTCCCCCAAGACGGCACATGGAACGTGCGCTGGGAGGACCTGCAACGTATGCAATAAAGTACAGTATGTTGCGATATCATCGCAACCCCAATCAAACAACCAACAAATGAAGAAACTACTACTATCACTCACCCTCACCGCCATCGCCACCACCCTGATGGCACAGGCTCCGGCTTTCCCCGGTGCCGAGGGTCACGGCCGCTACACCACTGGCGGCAGAGGCGGCGAAGTACGCCACGTCACGACACTCAATGACGATGGAAAGACATCGACAAAAGGAACATTCAGATGGGCCGTCAACGGCAGCAACAAGAAGATTGTCGTCTTCGACGTGGGCGGTGTCATTGCTCTCACCAAAGACCTCACCATTGGCGACAATACCACCATTCTTGGACAGACGGCTCCTGCCCCGGGCATCACTCTGCGCTACTACACCATTCAGCCCGGCAACAACTGCGTTGTCCGTTTTATCCGCAGCCGACGAGGTGAAGAAAAAGATGTCAACGATGGAGCCGACGCCATCTGGCAGCGCAATAAAACAGGCATATTGCTCGACCATTGTTCGTTCTCGTGGTCTATCGACGAAGTGGCTTCGTTCTACGACAACAATAACTTCACCATGCAGTGGTGCACGATAGCCGAAAGCCTTGTACATCCAGGACACTCAAAGGGTGCCCACGGCTATGGAGGCATCTGGGGCGGCAAACTGGCTTCGTTCCACCATAACCTCATTGCCCATGTGGCCAACCGTTCTCCCCGTTTCAATGGTGCACGCTACGAGTGGAAGGGTTACACTGGTAACAAACAGTATCTTCAATACGCATGGGAAAATGAGGTACAAGCCGAAAACGTGGACTTCCGCAACTGCGTCATCTACAATTGCGGCAACGGTTGCTACGGCGGTCCTGGTGGCGGCCAGATCAACATTGTAAACAACTACTATAAGACTGGCCCCGCTGCAGGTACCAGCAGAGTGACACAAATCACTGTTGGCGCCAATGGCAATGCCAGCGGACATCCCAATCTATGGGACATGACCAGCCGTTATTATATCGACGGCAATCAAATGAACAATACGGAAAACTTTAACGGATGGTCAAATATAGCATATGATTCCGGCACCTATACCATCGACGGCGAACAATGGAGCCCTGACCCTAAACACTATTATGGCACAAATGTCACCTATAAGAAAAACTCTTCCGGCGTCGACTGTATCCGCATCCGACTGGATGAACCAGCCCCGACTGGCGAAGTAACTACCCACACTGCTAAGAACGCTTATGAGAAAGTCCTCACTTATGCTGGTGCTTCATTAAACCGCGACAACGTAGACGAACGCTATGAAAAGGAGACCCGGGCTGGCAATGCCACTTACAAAGGCTCGGCAACTTCATACGAGGAAAACGGCACAACAAAGAGTTGCACTCCCACATGGGGGCGCATAGACCATGTCTCTGATGTCAATGGCTACACCGAAGCAAACTTTGGCACAGGATCTCGTGCCGCAGGCTTCGACACCGACAACGACGGCATCCCTGATGCATGGGAGACAGCCAACGGCCTGAACCCCAACGATGCCAAAGACGCACTGACCTACACACTTGATCCTGTAAAGTACTACACAAATCTTGAGGTCTACGCTAACTCGCTGGTACAAGACATCATGCTGGCTGGCAATGCCGACGCCATCGATGCTGTTGCAGAGTACTACCCTGCTTACACCAATGAAGCAGGTACCAAGGTGGCTGCCATCAACCAGCCTGAGATACAGGAAGCCAGTGACGTCACTTACACCCTTGCACAGAGCACTAATATGGGGAGCAACAATAGCAGCACCTACTACTTCGATAACGATATCACAATCACCAACACCAAGAGTAAAGGTTATGCAACAGGCAACAATGACGGAATCAAGTATTCCGCTGGCGTGCAATACACCATCAACCTGCCTGCCGACATCAGCATCAACAAGACAGTTTTTGCCGGCTATGACAATTATACTGATGCCAATGCCTATCTGGGTGAGGTGAACGGAACTTCTTACGAGGCTACACAATATGTGTTCCCTAATACGAAGGAGAGCGTTGTCAACACCGTTGAGTTCGACTCTCCTGCAACAGGCCAGATTACCTTTACGCCACAAGGAAAGCAGGTCGTACTGAGTATTACGCTCATTGGCAAAAAAGGCGACACTTCCGGCATCACACTTCAGAGAAGCCTTTCTACGCCAGACGCCTACTACAACCTGCAGGGCCTCCCAGTTGCCACACCGACAAAGAGGGGTGTGTACATCAAAAACGGAAAGAAAATTATCGTTCAATAATTTCAGAAAGGGTAACAGTGGTATGAAACTGTTACCTTTTTTGAAACTTCATCCAGTCACCTTCTGGTCGTTCCGAAACCATCTTCGGGTTGAAGAAACGGCACTCTGAGTTCGTTCCGATGGCACTTTACCCTAGTAAACTGCCATTCCTTACTGCCTAAAGTGCCATACTTTACGCCCGAAGATAATATCGGAACGAAAGAAAATGCTGTATTTCTCTGGCTGTTTTCAAAGAAAAGTGACCGAAAACTTTGTTCTTTAAGTTTTTATTCGTATATTTGCACCTGACTACAGGTTTGTGGCGGTGATGCTCGCTGAGGCAAGCGGAGTTACGAGTCTGGTCACTACATAGCGAAAAGCGTCACACGATGCTTTGTCGATTGGTCATCTGAAATTACCACAAAACATGAGTGCCAAAGACAATGCGGAGTATGATGCCACGGGAATGCTGAATACGTGTCCCCGTTGTGTGCGTGAAGGCAATCCATGCCTTCATAGCACACTTACGGGTGTATCAGCAATTTGTTCGTGGGTATCACTCTGTTCGTCAGCACTCAGGGCTGTGGTAGGCCTCAGATGACAGACGGACAGAAGGTGGATACCCACGTTTTTTTGCTGTATGGGAATTAAAATGTAAAAAGCCTCATCTTGGGTGTCGTAAGGCAGGATTATGGTATGGATAGTGAAACAAAGAAATTGAACTGGTACTATTATCGAAAAGAAGATGGATGTGGCGATAGGGCTATATGCCATTATTTGCGACTTGAGCACCTTATTAGTCTTTTGGAAACAGGAAAATTATACGCTAATCGCAGGAAAGAGTTTAAGGATGCAAATGAAGGCTATGAAAATAAGAAACTAGCGTTTGGCTTCAGTTCCGTAGGTGACAGCGCAATCCCGGAAGTTAAAATTCAAGACAGATTGATTCCATATTCTGATATAATTTATTGTCCCACTTCGTGTTGGACAACGAAACAACAAGAAAGTTTCTTGATGTGGAAATGTTATGCAACCGAGATGGGTGCATGTATCAAGACAACAGTACATAATCTTATCTCATCTCTGAATATTGATTTGAGTAGTTCAAATGAAGAAAACAAAGTATTGTGTGGCTCTGTCGATTATGTGGAAGATTACATGCGGATCACCATTGAAGAGAACCAACTTTTTGACAAGGACATAGCGTATGCTGATGAAGAGGAGTTCCGTTTCTATTTTCATCTCAAGTCAGACACAGATAAAGACAGCAAAGGTATACGAATACCAGTCAACACAAAAGTAATGATCGATAGTGTTTTGCTTTCGCCGTTTATATGTAAAGAGGCGGCTGACAAAATAGCGAGAATGCTGAAATGTGCTTACAACGTGAATGTTGAACAATCAAAAATCAAAGTAAGTTTATGAAAAGACTATTGTCTATATTAATGTTTCTAATGGCCGTAATGCCTGTATCAGCCTACGACATTGCTGTAGAAAATGCTGATGGAGTGACTATTTACTATAACTACATCAACGATAGTACTGAGTTGGAAGTGACTTATAGAACAAATAGAATTTATGATGGATACGATGGTGGTTATTATGGATACATTAAAATCCCTGAAACCGTAACTTATATGAACCGAACACGTCGCGTGACTAGCATTGGCAGTGATGCGTTCTTAAATTGCAACAATCTGACCTCAGTGGTCATTGGAAACAGCGTAACTACAATCGGCAATTATGCGTTCGATTGTTGCAGAAGCCTGACCTCAGTGACCATTGGGGACAGCGTGAATACAATCGGCTGTAATGCGTTCGACGGCTGCAGCAGCCTGACCTCAGTGAGCATTCCAAGTAGCGTGAATACAATCGGCAATTATGCGTTCCGCAAATGCTATGGCCTAACTTCTGTGACCATTCCAAGTAGCGTGACCATAATCGGCTATGCTGTGTTCTGTAACTGTAGTAGTCTGACCTCAGTGACCATTCCAAATGGTACGACGAGTATTGAGGGGTATGCGTTCTTTGACTGTACTGGCCTAACCTCAGTGACCATCCCAAATAGCGTGACTACAATCGGCAGTTCTGCGTTCCAGTTTTGTACTGGTCTGACCTCGGTGACCATCCCAAACAGCGTGACAAATATCGATGATGATGTGTTCTCAGGTTGTACTGGTTTGATCTCCGTGACCATCCCAAACAGCGTGACATCTATCGGCAGTTCTTCGTTCCAGGGGTGCTCAGGCCTAACCTCGGTGACCATCCCAAACAGCGTGACATCTATAGGCGATCGTGCATTTTACGGTTGCAGGAGCCTGAACTCTGTGACCATTGGGAATAGCGTGACTACAATCGGCAGTTCTTCGTTCCAGGGGTGCTCAGACCTAACCTCGGTGACCATCCCCAACAGCGTTACATCTATAGACGATCGTGCGTTTTACGGTTGCAGGAGCCTGAACTCTGTGACCATTGGGAACAGCGTGACTACTATTGGCAGTTCTTCGTTCCTGGGTTGCTCAGGCCTAACCTCGGTGACCATCCCAAACAGCGTGACATCCATTGGCAGTTCTGCGTTTGCCCGATGTACTGGTCTGACCTCTGTGACCATCCCAAACAGCGTGACATCCATCGGCAGTAGTGCGTTCAATGGTTGTATTTAGAGACCTCTAAACAACTATAAACAATGAAAAACGCATAGAGATAAACCTTTGTATATCAACCACTTTTAGATTTTAACACTTCAGACTTGCTTTTTATTAGTTCTCAAAAATCCGCTTACCTTTGCAACGCAT
>JAFUUL010000028.1 GCA_017483805.1 Prevotella sp. | reverse complement strand
CAGGCATACCGAAGAGCCGTCCCGGCAGCGTCATCCACGCGGGCCATAGCAGGTCGCACGGTCGGTGGAGCCTGTGGCCACCCGCCCGCACCGCCTTGGCGCTCGTCTTGATACCCTTCGTCTTCAGCCGTGGGAACGACAGTTTCTGCTCGCCCGTCTCGGCATCCATGATGGGGTGTCCCTCGGCATCCTTCAGCGCCTCGAATATCCCCAGGCAGTAGTACCGCTCGCGCAGCCCCTTGCGCCTGTCCTCGTCGGGAATGATACCCACGAGCGGACACAACTCGCAGCGGTCGGGCTGCTCGCGTGGCAGCGGTCGCGGAATATACAGTTGTTTCGGCATGTCTTTTCAGTTATTTCTTATTATTCTGCGACTCCCCAATAAAGCGAGAATCGCCAAAGTTGCGATGTTAATTTGCCCTGCGGGAAAAACCCGATTTCCGAAAATTCCTGCCTCGACGCAAGTGAGGGCAAGTGGATTTGGGAATCCTGAGGGGGGTCGAGAAAAATCGAGGCCCCGGGGGTGTCAGGTCGAGGCCATCCGCGCCAGTTCGGTCTCCCATTGTTCCACGAGTTCGTTCATGTCGTGGAAACTGACAGGCAGTTGACGATGGAAGCCCTCACGGTCGGTCTTGGTTATCGTCCACATGGGCGACTTCTTGTCCTTGGTTATCTGTATCATGGTGCATGAATTTGTTTTGCATTGCTTCCACCCATCGGTCTTGCCGTCGCTGTCGGTTGGCCTTCAGTTCCTCGGTGGTGTGGCTGCGCATGTCCTGGTGCGCCTTGATGTGGCAGGGGATGCACAGCAGCCGCACGTTGTCGGGGTTGTAGCACAGGTGCTCCATCGTCGCCACGTCCTTTGCCGTCTCTACCGGCACGATGTGGTGGCAGTCCACGCCGGGCGTTACATAATGCTCTTTGGCACACTCCTCGCACAGCCCGCCAGCCCTCTGCCACACCACGCGCTTCACCTCCCACCATCGCGGGCTGTTCAGCAGTCGTTGGTATCGTTTGTCTCGGCTCATAGGCTACCATTCGCCTCCATGTGGTTTGAATCCCATTTCATCTTCCAGTATCTCGCCAAGGTCGCGGTCACGGTTGGCTTCATCCCTTGCCGCCTCGCGGTCTTCCTCATTGAACTTGATGCGCTGCTGTCTGTTCGCCTCGCCGTCGGGTGTGCGGTGCTGGTGGCTCTTAGTCTTCTTGCCGTAGCCGGTGGCAGCACGTCCGCTGTCCGTGCGGTCGCCCATCTGTGGGCCTTCACGCAGGGCATCGTCGAGGTTGAGGATGGTCTGAGCGTCTATCATCGTGTCGATGGTCTCGCGCACTGAGTGGGTGCCCAGGTCAATGCCCATCTGTCGCAACTTGCGGTAGTGGCTCTTGTAGATCACCTCCGTCAGCCGCTCGTAGATGGCGTCCACGTTCTCCGTCTGCCGTGCCTCGCCCATGAAGGGCTTGTCTATCATCACCGCACCGAAGCCCCGCTTGTCCTCCTGCTCCACAATGAGGATCATCTGCGAGATGGTCAGCCGTCCGTTGGGGGCGCACAGGTTGATAGCATTCTGCCAGCCCGCGTCCACGTCGAGCATGTCGAGCAGTTGGCGAATCTCCGGCGTCATGGCGTGTTGGTCGCTGGCGGCGCGTATCATCGAATAGATGAACTGCTGGAGCAGGTGGTAGGTGTCAGTGCCCAGAGCGTTGCACACCGCGTTCCACACCGTCGCCATTGCCGGGCTTATCTTCGTGCCCATCGGCTCGAACTTCTCCCTATCCTTGTCGGTCTGATTGTTGTTGTTGCTCATTCTTCTGTTTCTCCTTTCGTTTTCGTTTCGATTCCTCCACCCTGTCGTGCAAGAGTTGCTGGAGCGGGGTGTTGCCGGGGAACGGCTCGTCGGGTACGTGGGTGAGGTTCCATTCGCGTATGGCCTTCATGATGGCCGTATGCTCCAGCCACTCCTCGTCGCTCACGCCGTCGGGCCGCTCGCCCGCCGATGGGTCAGGCGTTGCCGCAGCACTGCCGCCACCGAGGCTATTGGTCGGGGGCTGCGGGTCGCCTGTATGGTTCTGTTCGTTGTGTTGCTCAGGCAGTCGCCCGCCGCCCATCAGACGGATGGCGATGTCGGCGATGTCTGCCTTGGGGCCGTCGTCCTCGGGGACGTATGACGTGCGGAAGAAGTCGGTATAGACGCGCACGTTGTCGGCACCCAGTTTGTCGCACACCTGCTGCCACTTCTCCACGCCGTCCCTGTCGGGCCACAGCCACACCGTGCGCCCTTGGTCGATGAGCGGTTGGAAGATGTCAAGGTCTATCCAGTTCAAACCTCCGCAAGCCACCCAAAGGTTCTGCTCAGGCTGTCCGTAATAGGTGGCCATGATGAGTGCCGACTTCTCTGACTCCACCACGTTCACCACCGCGTCGGGGTATCGCTTCAGCAGGTGGGCACCGAACAGCGCATATTGCACGTCGTACTTGTCTCGGTTGTACTGCCCTTGTCGCGCCCGCCATGCGTGTTCCCAATCGGAGGCGTATTGCTTTGAGCCGTCGGGTCGCTTGTCCTTCACACGGTGGCCGTCTGCCTTATACTTCATCCACTTGGCCGTCAGCGGCACACCCTCATGGGAGATCTGCCAGAAACGAATCCAGTCAAGCCCATTCGGACAGACGGCCACGCAGTACATCCGTAGCACCTGCCACAGCCGCGCCCGTTGTTCGTCAGTCCAGGGCAGCGTGTAGAGCCAGCGCACCAACACGGTCTGCTCTATGCCCTGAATGGTTTCCTTCACCGTGTCGCGCTTGAATCGCAGCAGGGGCAGTGGTGGTGGCGGTGGCTTGGGTGGCGGTGGTGTGAAGTTCACCGGCACATTGTCCGTCTCTATCGAGTATTTCCTGCCGAGGTATCGGATGGCATCGGGATACGTCATGCGCGACTTGGGACACTTCATCAGGAAGTCCACAGGCCCGCCGCCATCCTTCTTGCCCATGCACACGAAGCAGTGGTAGGTGTTGCCGCCGCGCTTGCCGCTGACCGTCGATGGCCTTACGATGAAGTTGCCGTCGTGCTGGTCATCGTGGAAGGGGCACAGGCCCGTCATGTTCACGCCCTGTCGCCGTAGCGTCACGAAGTCGCTCACCACGTCCTCAATCCGCGCCACGTCCTTGATGCGCCTGATGGTCAATTCGTCGATTTTCGGCATAGTCGTTTAGATGGTTGAATTGAATGATGCGGATGATTTTGAGCCAAACCCCGTCGAAAACCCAACAAAACCTGAATACCCTCCTCAATCCCCTATATATAATTATAAATATATATATAGGGGTTGAGGGTTTCGGGGTTTTGCAAGGACTCTCTGTATAGCCTTATAACGCGCGTGTGCGCACGGGCGCAAGGGGGTTTCAGGGTTTCGCAGGGTTTCACTCGAAGAAGGCCACTGTCTCGGCAGCGTCGGCCAGGTGCTTGGCTGCTTCTGCTATTGCCTTGCAGTGCATATTGGTTGACATCAACTTGGCGTTGCCTGCCATATTCAGCATGGCTTGTAGTACGAACTCATTTCGTGTCATTGCTCGTTCTGTTGTGGTGCAAATGGTAAGTCATTCAGTATCGCGTCACATTGCGACGTGTCGAGAGTGTAGCGGCCATTGATGGGGTTGTGGAACGCGCCCGCATCGTTGGCAGCGGTGAAGTATTGCTTGGCCTTGGTCTCGCCGCAGCGCATCCGCTTCTTCAGTTCCTTGATGATGTTCGTGAAATACTCAGAGTTGGGTGGTGACATGAACTCCAGCAGGCACTTGACCGTCTCTTTCAGTCGTGTCTCGTCCTTGTCGAAGTTCTGTGCCGGTGGCGGTGTCGGGTTGTCGATGATTTCCTGTGGCCGTCCCCAGCCCTCAACGCTCAGTATCTCGAAGTCCCAATCTTCAACGTCCTTGCCACGGGCTTTCAGTTGCTCCACGCTGAAGTAGATGTCGGGGCGGTTGGGCTTCTTGTCCTTGCCCTTCTCATTCTTGTGCTTGCGCACGGCAAACACCTCCGTCACCTTGCGCTGGGCTATCGAGCCGAGAGAGCCGACCATCTTTTCAGTCGTCGGGTTCTCGTGCAACACGCACCAGGTACTCATGTTGTAGTGGGTCGCCATGATCATCAACTCGCGGATAATCGGCGTACATTCCTTCTGCTCGTTGTAGTCCTCGACTATATCCAGCAGTCCGTCGATGAACATCACCGCAGGCCGTATGACGTAAGCCAGTTTCAGTATCTGTTGCCAACGCTCGGCGGCTGTCACCGTGTCGCGCAGACGGGCTACGGCAAACCGTTCACAGGGCTGGTCGTAGGGCAGGCCCGCCAGCGTACAGACGCGGTTCTTGATGGCTATCGTGTCGTCCTTACCCTGCTCGGTGTCGATATACAGCACCTTCGGCATCTCCGGCGGCTCGCCCTCATAGACCATGCCACCGAACTTGCCGCACAGCAGCGTCGCCATGACTTGCGACATGAAGGCCGTCTTGCCGTGACCGCTCTTGCCCGTCACGATGTGCAACTCGCCACGGTTGGCAAACGGTGTGCCGTTGTGCGATAGCGTCCATCGTGGCGGGTGGTACGGCTCCGCAAAGTCCAGCAGCAGCCCCGTCACATCCACGTCCATCCAGTTTCTTTCCTTCAGGAACTCCGCGTCTGGGTTGGGCTGTGTCTGCGGTTGCTGTCCCGGCAGTGGTATTTGGTTTGTTGTTTCGCTCATATCACCAGTTCGTCTTTTTCCAGATTCTCCCACGTCTGCGCTCTCACCTCCTCGATGTTGCGCAGGGCTTTCTTCATCTCGCCCTTCGTGCGGAATATCTCTTCATATTCGGGCAGCGTCTCGCTCACTGAGTCGTAGATGTAGTCGGGGTTCGCCCACGTCTCGGCCAACTGCAGTATGCCCATTTGAATGTTCTTGTCCTCGGTCGGCTCCAACTCGTAGTTGATGTCCTCCGTCAGCCGTAGCGCCCGCGTCCATGCATCGCGCACACGGCTCAGCGAGAAGTCCTTGAACAGCCCGCGCACCTGATGCGGTTGCAGCATCGGCACGGCCTGGATAGCGTCGGCAATGGCCGTCTGGAAGATGTCACAGGCCAGCGTCAGCACCGCCTGACCTACGCAGGCCCACGCCAACTGCTCGGCATGTGGCACCTTGTGGTTCAGCAGCGACAGCCGGTACTTGTTCCAGAGGCTCGTCACCAGCGGGCGGCTCACCTGATAGGCTTTCGCGCTCGTACCCTTCCAGAACTCAAAGAACTCCGCGTCGGTGATGTCGCCGTAGATCTTGCGGTACTTCGGCGACAAGTCATCGACGTGGAAGAATCGGTTGACCGTCGCATACACCAGCCGCCGCTCGTAGTGGTGATACTCTTCGATGGCCTGCTTGTAGGCCGCTTTCACCTGATGCCGGAACTTCGGGTGCGGTGGCTTCCTGTCGCCCGTCCTGGGGTCGGTCGCCTTGCCGCTCAGTTCCGTATAGCAGTCGAGCATGATGTTCAGCGCACAGCCGTTGGCCACGCCCATCACCACCTTCACCATCGAGGCCGCAGCCCCCAGTTGGCGGTGCATCTCGCCCTGTCTTTCGTCGATTGTTATCATGTGTCTCTTTTCTGTCGTGGTTGAAAAATGAGGATGGGTGCCGAGGGGTAGAACTGCCGTAGCACTTGGGCGGTCACCCATCCCCGACGGGTCTAATCTGTGGTCGGACTATCCGTATAGTTTTCAAGGAACGTCAGCAACTCGTCGCGGAGTGCTTCAAGGCTCATTCCCTTGCGTTTCCAGACGATAGCGGCACGGCGGTCGTAGAGTGTGAAAAGCCATCGGTCGAAGATGTGATCATACTCCAGCGTCATGTCCTTCTCGTTGAGCAGTTCGTCGATTCTGTCGCGCTTCTGCTCGTTGCTTACTTCTTCCATCTGTTGTTGTGCAATCGTGGGTCAGTATTCGGCTGTTGGCCGGAGCGGG
The DNA here is from genome assembly GCA_017483805.1 of Prevotella sp. Classification (GTDB taxonomy): domain Bacteria; phylum Bacteroidota; class Bacteroidia; order Bacteroidales; family Bacteroidaceae; genus Prevotella. Next base: position 2,225 of record JAFUUL010000028.1, on the reverse strand, counting down.
TCAGTACGCCCGTCGGCCAACTTTCTGGGAAATAATCAGAACGGCAGGTCATCATCGCCAGGCTGATTAGAGGGTTGTGGTGGGAATGGAGCCGCTGCCGGTTGATATTGCGGCGGCACGGGCGCATTGTTGAACTGCGGCTGAGCCACCGTGCCCGCAGGTTGTCCTGCGGGTTGCTGCCCCTGCTGCTGTCCCGGCTGCACCGCCTCGAACTTATAGATGCGCAAGTCGTTCACCGTGAACGACGATCCGTTCTGTCGCTTGCCGTTGCGCACCTTCATCGAGAAACCGATGCGCACGGCCATCTGTCCCAGCAGTTCCACGTCGCCGTACTGGTTCAGCACCACCTTCGGCTTCTGATCCTCGCCCATGACCGTCTTGCAGTACGGCGCAATCAGCCGTTGGATGTTCGTGTCGAACGTCTCCAGCAGCACCCGCTCAGGCCACTGCTGATTCTCCGGCGTGAAAAACTCAAATACAAACGGCAGCGTCTTCCACGCATTGCCACTCTGCTGACTCACACCCTCCCGTGCGGGCAGCACTCTCACGATTTTACCTTCAAATTCCATAATCTCGTTTATTGTTAAATGTTCATTCTTGCGTCCGCAAACTTCTTGAAGGAGCGGACATCCTTCATCTGCTGGTATGACATCGAGCGGTCAGTCCAGAACGTCCGATAGATGGTGACGTGGCGGTCGCCCACCATCACCGTGTGGCCGCGAATCCACGATGCAGGCGTGCGGAGCATGATTTGCGTGTGCCGCTCGCCCTTGCGGGGTGGCCTAGTGTCGCTCCATCCCGTCGCCACGAACTCGGCGAAGTTGCGCATTGTCCTGATGCGGTCGCTCATGTCCACGCCCAGACGGTCAGGGTCGGCCATCCGCTGGAACATGTGCGCCGTATAGACGTTCACGCCGTGAATCTCGCAGCGCTCCTCCTCGCCCTTCTCCGCATCGATGACCGTCGTAATCGGCAGCATCATCGTCATGTACTTCTCCGTCAGGTAGTACAGCACAATCCGCGAGTAGAAGTGCAACTCGCCGTCCACCTTCTTCGTCGTGATCCACGACAGCCATCGGTTGCCCGTCTGCGGCGACGTGTAGAACACCGGCTCCGAGAACGAGTAGTCGCGCCTGAAGTTCTCCACCTCCCACGCCTCGTCGTATATCTTCCACTTCTGGCGCATCGGCGACAGTTTCTTGTTCAGCCAGTAGACGGCCTTCCTGTAGTCCTGCCAGAACTCGCGGTCGATGTCCGTAGCCTTAGAATATTGAGAAATCATTGCTCTCTCTGTTTTCATTGTTAGCTGTTACTGTGCCTCGTGGTTCTGCCGCGAGGAAAGAAAAGCCACCGTGCCCAGCCGTTCTCGGCTGGGGTCATTCACGCCGTCAGCACCCTTTCCCACCGCTTCATTGGCCAGTCATCCTTTCCGTCAGTGATCACCACTTCAGGAATAGAATCATAGTCGTAAATCGCCGTGCTGCACATCGGCCATTGTCGGTGTCTCTCCTCATACTCCCGGCACCACGACAGCGGCAGCCCTCTCGCGTCCTGCGGCTCGTCAAGAAAGCCCTCCTCCCACACGGGAATCATCGCCCCTCGTTCAGCCGCCTGTCGAACATCTCAATCCCTGCCGCTGTCAGCCTCTCGCACCGTTTCGCGGCCATCGCCATCCGCTCCACCCATTCTCGAGAGAACGGGCAGTGCCATTGTCCGTCGCCGTAACTGCGCGATGTGCGGTCATAAATCATGCCTTTCTCCGTTCAGTACGCTGCGGTATCTCCGCAGCCCGTCCGTTACTCCAGCCCTCCCACGATGCCCAGCACCAAGAGGAACACCACCAGCCCGATGTGCGTATAAACCACCTCGGCATTCGTAAACGTCTCACCTGCGATGGCCGAGAACGTCATATTCTTCCGGCCCATCCACTTTAAAAATTTCTCTTTCATAATTGCTATTGTTTTAGTTGTTACTGTGCCTTGCGATTTGGTCGCAAGGCAAAATCGTTGCCGTAGCCGGACTCGAACCGGCGACCTTCAGCACTATTGCTACGCTCTGACCTGTCTGAGCTATACGGCAAACCATTATTCGGTTATCTCCAGTGCCTTGTGTTCTGTATGTTGCGATATTATCGCAACCACAACCGCAAGGCTTTCTACATGTGGCGTATCAAGCCGCCACCGACGGGAGGGCGCAAGGCTCGTCCCGCTTTCTCTTATCTCTGT
>JAFUUL010000027.1 GCA_017483805.1 Prevotella sp. | reverse complement strand
GAACCAGTTGCCGACGGTGCCGTCGTCGGAGCCGCTGTCGCAGGACACGAAGAGGAGGGTTACACACAGGATTGTCAGGATGTTGATGATGTTCTTTTTCATTTGGGTTTGTTTGGGGGGTTAGTTTAACTTATGATACTTCTTGTCGATTTCCTTGAAGCGCTGCATGGTGGAGCGCTCGTCAACGTAGGGGTCCCAGTTTGCCTTGCAGAACTCGCAGGCAGCATCGTGCAGGGTGATAAGCCCGGCCACGTATTCCCAGTACAGGCTTTCGTTGATGGTGGGAATGTTGAATGCGCCGGTCTCGGTCTTCAGCGGGGCATCCACCCAGGGGCTGCCCGCTGCTCTCAGTGCAGCATTACGTTCTGTCACAGCCTTCAGATAGGCGTCGGGGTCGTTGGCGCACTGTCGAAGCAGTTCACTTCCTGTTAGTTTCTTCTTAATCATTGTCGTATCTGTTTTAGTTTATCCTTCGATGTATTCTATCTTGTCGTAGCTGATCCAGAGTTCCCGGTCGCCGTCCTCGACGTGCATCACGGTGTCGTCGTCGCAGTCATAGATGGCGCCGTAGGGCAGGTAGAGCGTGGTGTGGCTCATGCCGAAGTGGATGTTGACGGTGTCGCTCTCATAGGTCGAGGTCAGGTGCTCGACGATTTCCTTTACTTTGTTTCGTATCATTGTCGTATCTGTTTTACTTGTTTCGTTTCCATTCGTTGAACACATACTCGGTCCAGCGGTCTATCGCGGCGCGGGGTGTCGGCGGTTCGGGCTCCCGTCGCTCGATGTCGCGGGCGAACTGGTCGAGGGTGTAGCGCTGGCCGGGCTCGGTGCTCGATGCGCTCCAGCCTTTGTCGAAGAAGTGGTCGAAGACGGCGCTGTTGAACGTGAACTCGTACTTGCGGATGGCCTTGCCTTCGTCGATGGCTATCACGTCGATGGGGAACGCGCCGCTGCCGCTGAGCATGGCGATGCGGTCGGCATAGTCGCCGCCGTGCCAGAACTGCTCCAGCGCCTCCCATGCGTCGCCGCACTCGTCGTACTGGAAGATGAACACCTGGCCGTCGACCACGGCCTTCAGGATGTAGTTTGCTGTTGTTGTCATAATGTCTGTGATTTTTTTGGGTGAATAATTGTCGGGGGTGAAATCGGTTCGGGAAGCGATTGGTAATCGGATCGACCAACCGATTGGGAATCGGTTCGAGGGACCGGTTTTGGAGTTAGTGGGTAACTCGACCGAGTTAGTGGGTAACTCTACGGAGTTAGTGGGTAACTCCATAGGGGTGGTTTGAGAGGGGGTCAGAAACTACTTTTCATCTATCTGTTTCCGCATGATAGTCCGCAGTTTATCAGCTGGAGACTTGTCTTCTATTGCGGCCATATCCTGTGCCTCGTAGTAATCGAGAGTCATGTCAAGCATCTTCCTGAAGTCTTCGTCTATATAGCGGCTCTGCTTCTCCAGAAACTTATCCTTGCTAACAAACTTCTTGTAGTTTCCACCCTCTTCATAGCCCAGCATGAAGGCGTACTCCACCGTAGTTGTGCGCTCCAATTTCTTGCTATTGCACGTCTCCGTCAGTCGCAGGAAGATGCCGCCGTTGTTGTTGGCGGCGTGCATCACCTCACCTACCTTGGACGGATCGTCAAACGACAGTGCGTTCAGTTCGTCCTGTTTCATCTCCCATTCGTCGGTAGCGTCCCACAATCCGCCCGGGCATAGCCTTGCTGCAGCACCTTTCCTGTACAAATCCGAACTTTGCATGTTGTGCAAAATACTCATCACGTTCTTCGGAAGAATACGACCGATACCCCACTGGCAGTGGAAAATCCTTGTTTCCTCAATCGTTTCGTTCCATTTCTCATCTCTGTACTTCACTTGAAGGATAATGTTTGTTCTCTGTCCCATAATTCTGTTGCTGTTTTAATGTTGTGAATAATCTGGTCTGAAAAGTTGATAGACATTCTCCGGGAAGAATGCCTATGTTCTCCGCAGAGATAGTCTATCAACTCCGAAAAGAGGGTTACGCCGCCAACTTTTTCAGCGCCTTCCGGGCTGCGAAGATGGTGGCGTTGTCGTTGGTCAGGACATCGCCGTGGGTATCCTCACTGGCCTTGTCGGCGAGCCAGCGGCGGTCGTGCTGGCGCTGCTTCTGCAGTTGCTCGATGCGCTCAATGAAGTCGGCGGCACGCTTGGAGGTGCTGAACTCGGCCTCCAGTTCATCGCGGAGCCGGGCGTTGCTGCCCCAGCCCTCGGTGTCGCGGAGATAGTTCCAGCCGGGCATGTCGTCGAGTATCTTGCGCATCTCCTTGCTGCTGACGAGGTCGAACACGTCGCGCTGCCAGGTGGCCTTGTGGTCGCGTCCGTCCTTGGTGAATCGGACGGGCAGCACGTCGTCCTGTCGCTTCTGTGCCGTCACCTGCTCGGAGGATGAACTGTCGAGCGACTGCTTGATACGGCGGTCGAGGTCGGCGAGGCTCCGCTTCAGGGCGGCGAGGTCGTCGTCGCGGCCCCACTCCTCGGTGGCGAGGGACTGCAACTGGGCGATGCTCTCCTGCAGACGCTCCAGCCGGTGCTGCCACTGGCTGAGCAGGTCGGGCAGACGCTGTGTCAGCACGTTCAGCGGATAGGCTACGGCGGTCGAGTAAGAGCGGTGGTCGAGCGTGCCGTCGCCGAGGGAATAGAGGATGCGACCGCCCCGGACGAAGTACTTGTTGGCCTTCACGGGCAGGGCGTCGTTGCCCTCGTAGCGGGTGCCGACGATGTCGGTGCGCATCAGCACCTCGAAGCCGTAGATGGTGCCGACGGTCTGGAAGTTGCCGCCGGTGTCGGTCTCGGCGTCGAGTTCCAGGAGGCGGGTGCCTACTGCCTTGGCCCAGTCGATACTCCCGACGGCCAAACCGTCGGGCACACTATAGCCTCGGAGCGACAGGGCGTTGACCACCTGCCCGAACTCGTCGTGCTCTTTCGCCTTCTCGTAGCGGTCGATGTCGGCCTGGCAGTCGGGGATGTCGCGGCGCAGGTTGTCGGCCTCGTGCAGCAGGTCCTTCAGTTTCTGCTCGCGCTTGGCCTGCTCTCGATAAAAGAGTTTCTTGGCGCTCTCCATGGCGGCAATCTTCTTCTCCAGTTTGGCGCGCTCCAGCAGGTCGGTGTTGCCCGAGAGCACGGCGGTGTACTCGGCAAACGACATGCCCGTCTTCTCGTCCATGTCGCCCTCGTCGAGGGTTCGGACTGAGAGTTGGCCGCGCTTCAGTTGCGAGATAAACACCTGCTTGCAGTGCAGCAGATGGAACTTATAGGCATCCAGCGAACGCTCGACGGCGTAGATAATCACGTCGACCTTATTCCCGGCGTACTGCTTGGCTACCCAGTTGCCTTTGCGGACGCCACGGCCCTCGCGCTGCTCCATGTCGCTGGGGCGCCACGGGGTGTCGAGTTCGTGGATGGCAACGATGCGGTCCTGCACGTTCACGCCGGTGCCGAGGGTCTGAGTGGAACCGAACAGCACGCGAATCTTTCCCTCGTTGGCCAGTTGTATCATCTGCTGCTTCACCTTGTCTGACGATGCCTCCTGGATGAAGCGCACCTCGGTCGGGGGCACACCCATCTCGACGAGTTTCCGCTTGATCTCGCCATAGACCGACCACGTCTGCTGACCCTTCCATGCACTCAGGTCGCAGAACACCAGCTGCACGCCCTTCACG
>JAFUUL010000162.1 GCA_017483805.1 Prevotella sp. | reverse complement strand
TTTTGGAGATATTTTGCTGATTATCAGATGGTTGCGAAAGTCACCCTCCTATAATTCTAACGAAAGAAAACACTCGTACCCCCATACGGGATTGTAATTCGATAGCGAGATCAGAAATACTATTTATAGGTGGGATAAACTTATCGCTGAATAGTTACTTGGTTGATAACCCATTGGTCGTTGCCTGTCACTCTGCAGGGCATAAAATCGGCGCGGTACTGATATTGTATCCGTATTCTCGGCATCGCCAAACGCCTTTCTCCCAAATACAAGTCTCAGCCCGCGCCTAAACGCGAGCATCAACTTCTATCATCTTGGGAGTCTTATTTTGGCGAATTCAGAATACAAGAATCAAAAAGTCAACGCTTCCTTATGTAGTTTCTATGTTATGTCCTATCCACTCATTTCGCGGTTTCGTTCTACATTGTACACTGTCACGCCCGTCCGCATCACTTCGCGGTAGATGGGCGAGTCCTCGCCGCTCTCCAAAAGGATGGGCTCGATATAGCAACTGATGGAGTCTGTGGCACGACCGATTGAAATTACACCCGTCGTGCAACTCCTGCTATCGCACGCCCGGCCACCAGTGCATTTTCAACCTCAGAAACAAAGATTTGGAGAAGGTATAAAAAACGTCCGTGCCATTCTTCGTGACACGGACGTTTTGTCTTACAATCCTTTTACCCAAGTCTCTTACTTCAGATTCTCCTTGAAAAACTCTGCCAACTTATCCCAAGGAATCAGGTTCTTAGGCTCGCCCTTTCCTACGAGTTCCGTATATCCACCGTCATAGAGGTCGCAATGAGAGGCACCGGGAATGATGAGCAGTTGCTTGTTTTCTGGATTGGGATTGGGTTTGCCAACAACATTGTATCCCTCGGCCTTGCCCTCCACCATGTACTTGTAGGCAGCCTCGCCAAAGTAGCGCGAGTGGGCTTTCTCGCCGTGCATCACAAGGACGGCTGAACGAATCTCGTTGATGTAGTAGAGGAAGCGGGCGTTGGCGTAGGCCTGGGTGCCGATGACGCGCCAGCCGTCGTTCGAGTTGCCAGAGCGAGCATGATAGCCGCGAGGGGTGAGGTAGTAGTCGTGGTAGTCCTTCACGAACTGCGGCGCATCGTCGGGCAGGGGATTCACTACACCGCCACCCATAGCCAACGGGTTTGTCAGCCGCTGTTTAGAGAGTGCTTCACGGGCAGCATGGCGCGACTCCTCCTTGTCCTCGCTGTCGTAGTATCCGTTGCCGTTGACGCGGGTCATGTCGTACATTGTCGAGGCCACCGTTGTCTTGATGCGGGTGTCGGCAGCGGCAGCGTTGAGGGCGATGCCTCCCCATCCGCAGATGCCGATGATGCCAATCTTCTCGGCATCCACGTTCTCCAATTGCGACAGATAATCGACGGCTGCCATGAAGTCCTCGGTGTTGATGTCGGGCGATGCCGTGCGACGTGGCTCACCGCTGCTCTCACCTGTGTACGACGGGTCGAAGGCCAGCGTCACGAATCCGCGCTATGCCATCCGCATGGCATAGAGTCCGCTCGACTGCTCCTTCACGGCTCCGAACGGACCACTCACAGCAATGGCCGCCAGTTTGCCCTCTGCATCTTTAGGCGTATAGAGGTCTGCTGCCAACGTTAGCCCATACTGTGTTTCAAACGTCACCTTGCGGTGGTTCACTTTCTCGCTCAACGGGAACACCTTGTCCCACTCCTGCGTCAAATTCAGTGTTGTCATATTCTCTTCGTTTTGATGGTTACTCTCTTTTTGTGTGAAGCCCACGAGCATCATGCCAATGATTGCTGCGAATAATAATGTCTTTCTCATTTTACGTACTTTTTACCATTCTGAATAATGATACCCTTCCGACCAGCCTGAGCCACCGTGCCTTGCAGCGTGTAAGCCCTTGACGAACTCCCGTCGGCCTGCACACGGCTGATGCCCGTAGGTTCGCTCACCGACAGCGTGACGCTGATATTGCTCTCCTCTGCCTTGAGGAACGTGCGCAGTTCACTTTCCGACAGTCCATCAATCTTGCCCAGACGGGTGTAACTGTAGGAGTTGGAACCATAGAAGATGCAGATATACTGTCCGCTGTAGAGAACAATGTCACCGGGCTGTGCTTTAACCTGCTCGTTGCTGGTCGGCAAAGAACGGCCCAGCGAACCCCAGATTTCAAAGTCGTTATCATTGAGTGTCACTGTGATGGGCTCATTTAGCAGGGCTGTCACCAGCGATTGTGTCGCAGCGTTATCGATGAGCGTTGCGGTCTCTGTCCGTCCGCCAATGGTGATATAGAGTTTCTGTGCCATAATTGTCGTTGTTGTCAGCAGCATCGCTGCCAAAATCATCAGAATCTGTTTCATAGTCAATTTTTACTTCACTTGGTATCTCATCCACACGATACCGTCCTGCTCCTCTACGCTCTTGAATGCCAGTCGGACGGGCTTGCGCTCCATCGGACGACCGTCGAAAGCGGCAGCCATGCCCTCGCGTCCGTCGATGCCGTAGCCGTACATCATGCTCACCTCGTCAATCAGTCCCTGGTCGAGCAGCGAGCCGTTGATGTGACCGCCGCCCACCACGGCCAGTCGCTCCACGCCGAACACCGTGCGCAGCGTCTCCAATGCCGAGGCAAGGTCGATGCCGTCGCGTCCTGTCGTGATATAAGAAATGTGCTTCTGCTTCAGGTAGTCCAGATACTCCTGGCTGGCCTGTTCCGACAGAATCATCAGCAGCGGACGGCCAAACAACTCCGTCGTGTTGTCGTCCCAAAGCAGCGTGCCGCGAGTGTCCACGCCAATGGCGTAGCCCTCTGCCTCTTCAGGCTTGTAAATCTGACTGCCAGCATCCTCATGCGGCTTCTGCGGCAGGAACTCCCCGTCCTGTGCATAGTGTATCTTCAGCGTGGTCTT
>JAFUUL010000161.1 GCA_017483805.1 Prevotella sp. | reverse complement strand
GGAGTTCATTGAATGCAATTTGTAGCAGAACGTAGAATTGAGAACGGTCTCCAAATCGTAACCCCATTTTTCCTCAATTCCCCAAACTGCCTTTATATAAAGAAATCCTGCAATTTATTACAAAGTTACGAAAAGTCGAGAGCAAAACAAAAGAATTCATTCTTTTTTTGCCGAGGCGGAATAAAAAGCCTACTTTTTGGTGAAGCCGAGCGAGACGACGCTGATGCGCACGTCGCCGGCTTTGCAGAGTTCGAGGGCGCAGGCTCTGATGGTGGCACCGGTGGTGACTATGTCGTCTACCAGCAGCAGGTGGCGGCCGCTGATGGCCTCTGGCTGGCGCAGTTGGAACACGTCGGCCACGTTCTCCTGTCGCTGCCAGCCTTTCTTCTTGGTCTGCGACGTATCGAAACGAGTGCGACGGACGGCATCCTTGAGGATGGGCAGATGGGTCACCTCGCTGATGCCGCGGGCAATCTCTAGACTCTGGTTGTAGCCTCGCTGCCAGCGTCGACGCCGGGTGATGGGGATGGGCACGATGGCATCGATGCCACTGAAGAACTCGCTACGGCTCAGTTCACGGGCCATGATCCCGCCCATGTTCTCGCCGATGTCGGGCTGACTGTGGTATTTCAGGTGGTAGATGATGCTGCTGGTGTCGGAGTGGGGCTGGTAGTAGAAGTAGGCGGCCGCCTTCTCAATAGGGAACTGTCCCCAGAAGAGGCGCGCCATCGGGTTGTCGAGAGGGCTTTGGGCAAAGCCGGTGAGCGGCATCCTGAGATGGCAGACCCCGCAGATGACAGACTCGGCAGCCGAGAGCCGCTTGCCACAGATGGCACACGAGCGGGGCGCAATGAGGTCGAACAGGTCAGTCAGAAAACTCGTCTTCATCGTCCACCTCTATGCACTGCTTAATCAGGTCCATTGTGAAGCCCCGTCCCAGGGCAAACTTGATGAGTTTCATCGTCCGTTCGTATTCGCTCTGGGCCTTGATGCTGCGCCGCTTCTGCCGGAGCATGGGGCGCAGGTTCTGCAGGTACTCCTCGTCGTCCACCCCGTCGAGCACTTCGCGGCCGATGGCCTCGTCGATGTGTTTCTGCCAGAGGGCCTGCTCCACCTTGCGGCGGCCCCATTTGCTATAGCGTATCTTGTCGTAGACGAAGGCGCGGGCAAAGCGTGCATCGTCTACGTATTTCTCCTTGATGAGGCGGGCCATGACCTGGGCCTGGTCTTCATCGCTGACGCCCCACTGCCGCATCTTGTCTATCATCTCCTGCTGGCAGTGCTCGCTGCGGGCGCAGAGGGCCGATAGTTTCTGGTAGGCCTGCAGGGCGGTTGTCTCTTTCTTCATTTCCATGCTATGATGTATCTGTCTTTGCCGTAGTCGTCCTGGTAGATATTTGCTTCCTTGAACCCCGTGTCCAGCAACAGGTCACCTAGCAGACTGGCATAGAGCGGATTGATCTCCAGATAGAGTGCACCGTCGGCGGTCAGGGCCTGGATGGCATAGCGGGCGATGCTGCGGTAGTAGAGCAGTGGGTCGTCGTCAGGCACGAAGAGGGCCAGGTGAGGCTCGTGCTCCAGTACGTTGGCCTCCATCGCGGCCTGCTCCTTCAGGCAGATGTAGGGCGGGTTGCTCACGATGGCGTTCCACGTGTTGTGGTCGTCGGGTGGACAGAGCATATCCTGGTGCTCGAAGTCCACCTTGGCTTCCAGCCTGAGGGCATTGCGGCGGGCCAGGTCGAGTGCCTCGTTGGATATGTCCCAGCCGGTGACCATTGCCGTGGGCCTGCTGAGCGCAATGGTGATGGCAATGCAGCCACTGCCCGTGCCGATGTCGAGCACGGCCTGCGGCATGGCGCCGATGCCTTCGCTGACGGCTCGGCAGAGCCAGAGCGTCTCCGGGCGGGGGATGAGCACTGCTGGGCTGACCAGAAACTGGTGGTCGCCAAAGTCGGCCATGCCCACCACATACTGCACGGGCTCTCCCTTCAGCAGACGCTGCTGGATGGCCAGTAGCACGGACTCGTCCAACGCCTCCACGCGGCCCATGATGATGTCGCTCTGCGTCAGGCCGTAGACCATCTCCATGACCAGCCGCCCTATCCATTGGGCCTCGCCCTCGGGGTAGATCGCTGTCAGTGGTCGCCAGAATGCTTGGTATGTCATAATGCAAAAGTAGCGTTTTTTCGGGAAACAGCCAAATATTTCACATAAAAATGTGACACCCGCTCAGGAAAAGGTTTCTCCGAGCGGGTGTCACTATGGGGTGTGGTGGGGTGTCTGACTATTGGACCATCACCTTGCGTGCGGTGCCATCGGCATCGACGATGATGTTCAGGCCGTGGCGCGGTGCGTTGAGCCGGCGTCCGGAGGGATCGTAGATGCCGGCAGGACGCTGTATGGCAGGTGCCTGCAGGTCGTAGATGGCAGTGGGCGTGACATTGTTGACGCGGCACTCCAGCAGGAGGTACTCATCGAAGCCGCTGCTCGTCCTGTAGAAACTGATGATGTGGTTGCCACGTTGAGTGACCGTGAAGTTCAGTTCGCGCTTGACGGTGGTGGTCAGGTTGGCCGAAGTGTTGCCGTTGGCGTTGGGGGCAGCGGTGTAGACATCCGATGAGGCCAGCAGTTTGTTATCCGGGCTGATGATGCGTGCCTTATACTGCGGTGAGCCCTTCCAGGCCGCCATGGCATAGGTCAACTTGTATTGTCCAGGCTCCAGCGTGAGCGGATAGTCAGTCTGGCGACCATAGTCGGCAGTGGTGTTGCGCCAGTAGAGGGCCTTACCCTGATAGCCGGTGAAGCCGACGAAGGTGCGTGAACCGGAGCCGAACGTGTTGGGGTACTCGTGTACATCGTTGCCGTCGGTGGTGCGCCAGCCTTCGGGCATACCGCCGTTGAGCACTGACGTGAAGTCGAGCACATAGACGGCAGACTTGTCATAGAAGGCGGGCTGAATGGTCACATTGTCATCGGGCATGGTGAAGGTGACTTCTTCGGCACCCTCGGGTACGTTGATGTACCAGCCCTGGGTGAAGAAGACGGAATTGACCACGCGCAGTTCGCGTACACCATAGCCCTCGTCGGGGCGGATGGTCAGCGTGACGGTCTCGCCCTTGGCGGCAGCGGTGGTGCTCGGGGTGACGGTTCCGTGCTCGGCATCGCGGACGGTGACCTGGAACTTCTCGGCTTCGGTGCCCGTCGGCTCGTAGATGACCTGGTCGATGATCATGTTGATGCTGCTGGTGTTGGTCAGCACAAGGTCGTTGGTGCCGCTCTTCAGGGTGGCTTTCACACGAGCGATGCGCCAGTCGTTTTTGTCGGTCTTTTCGATGGCCATCGTAGAGGCAGTACCATTGACGGTAGCGGTGATGTTGCCTGCCTTCGACGAGTTGCAGTAGCGCACGCAGATGTCATACTCGCCGCCTTCTGCCAGTTTCAACTGATGGCGCAGGGCAGCCGATGCGGAGGTGCCTGTGGTGACATAGCCCATGGCGGCAAAGTCTTTCATGTCCTGTGCCCACCAGCCAGAGTGGGTGAGCGACACGTTGATGCCACCTTTGTAGTCCATGTTCTCAGCCTCGATGATGTAGGGGCCGCGGAAGGCTTCGGGCTGCTTGGGCGTGGGCAGGGCCTCGGCAGGGAGCACGTCGGTGAGACGCTCCGTGGCTGCACCGGTACACTTGATGGTCAGGGATATGGGGCCCATGTGCTTCACGGCCAACTTGTAGGCATGATTCTCGGCATCGTAGTTGCCGACGAGTGAAACAGACTGCCCTGTAGCGCCAGTTGTGTGGTTTGTTCTGGTAAAGGTGGGCTGCTCAGTAGAGCCATAGATCATGATGGAGTCGGTCTGCATGCTCGTGGAGTCGCTGCGGTAGTTGTTCAGATAGAAGTCGATATGGTCGGCATACTCGCGGATGACGCCACTGGAGAGTTTGCCCCAAACAAGGCGCATGGACTCACAGGTGTTGTACTGCAGGGGCACGTCGGCCGAGGCCTTCTTCTTGCTGTTCAGGTAGGAGTATGGGGTATAGGTGACCAGTTGGTTGCGGTAGCGATTCACATAGAGGTCGCCCGTGCTCACTTCAGGATACTGTTCGTTGAAGTCGGCCACCTTCTTGGCCTGAGTGCCCCAGCGTGAGGTATAGTTCGAGCGTTTCACCTGTACGGGAATCTTCTTTGCCAGGTCATCGTAGAGCCCGGTCACGATGGGCACAGCACTATAGCGGCCCGTAGACTTGAAGTAGCACAAGTTGTTATACCACTGGCCGTAGTTCCATTGCGTCTCCTTCCTCTGGTTGAAGGGGTCGGTCTGCAGGTAGAGCCCGTTGTAGAGATCGTCCCAGGCCGTGTAGCCGTTGTATTCGTTGCCCAGGTCGTTGATTACGACAATCTTTGTCTTGTTGACAACCTCTTCGCGCGAGGGGATATACATATTGCCCTTGATGATCTCGCGCCACATGTCGAGCCAGATGCCCTTGAAGTTGGGGAAGGTGCCCCAGTTGCGGCGTGTGTAGCCGTCGACGGTCGAATTGCTGAGGTTCTGGAAGTCCTCGGTCCAGATGAGTTCCGGGCCGTCCCACACGGCACCGCCGTTGACGCAGGTCTGTTCCATCACAGTGCCGATACCGGCTGAGCCGGGATATTTCTTTCCATGATTCTCACCCAGTAACTTCGACATGGTGTCGTTCCAACCACAGTTGTCGTAGCGCACACCATAGTTTTTGGTGAGTCCAGACACGAAGGGGCCCCAGCAGACGCTCTCGTTGTTGTAGAAACTGCTGGCGTGGGTGTACTTATAGAGGAAGAGAATGGCCTCGGGATATTTCTGGCAGGCGGCCATGAAGTCCTTGTTGAGTTTCAACTCGGCAATGGGATTGGTACCCATGTGATAGGTGCCGCCGCACCAACTGACGGTGAGGAAGCCGCCATACTTGTGGGACATCTCCACCAGTTTTGCAAAGAGAGCCCAGCGCGAGGTCTCGGTCATCGAACTCTCGTTGTTGGCCACGTTGAAGCCCCAGAACTGTTCGGCATAGTTCCAACCGAGGAAGTTGGGGTAGGTCTTGAAGAAATATTCGAAGGTCTCCAGGTCGCTGTCCTGTATATGGGTGTGGCCGCCTGAGGCAGGCTGGCAGGTGAACCACATATTGTTTAACTGACAGACCGATGCCCACGACTTGTAGGTGCGAACGGCATTGCGCGGCATGCGGTACATCTTTGTTGCCTCGTCGTACTGACATGACAACGAGAGGTTCATCACCACATAGGGCTTGATGTCGGCAGGAATCAGGTCGATAATCTTCTGCGGGTCGGCAGAGTTCCATACGTCAATGTGGATGAGCCACATGGGGTGCTGGTTGTCTATGGGGCGGCGCTCCTGTGCGGACACGCTGCTGAATGACAGACTGAGAATCGTTAATGCAAAAAAAAGTAGTAATCGCTTCATTGTTGTTGGCTTTGTTTTGATTTCGCCTGCAAAGGTACAACAATTACAGCGACCCTACTTTTCAATATGTTTCAAAGTCTTTTGCTTTTCCGCCTTGCGAAGGGAATCTGCTACTTAAACAGTTTCTGCGCCATACGGTAGAGGCTGCGACGCCAGGTGAGGAACTCGTGGGCAGTACCCTCGGAGACATAGCCCTCGGCATTCAGACCGGCGGCCTTCAGGGCCTCTACGCTCTGGTTGATGCCGTCGGGATTCTCCTTCGAGCCGCAACTTTCAAAGATATACTTCACCTGCTTCAGGTCCTTGATGTCAGAAGGCTGGTAGGTGCCGCCGCTCAGCAGACCATAGTAGCCGAAGACCTCAGGACGGCGCAGGGTGATGAGTTTGGTCTCGATGCCACCCATCGACAGACCGGCCATCGCACGGCTCTCCTTCTTGGCGATCGTGCGGAAGTTGGCGTCGATGTAGGGCACCAGTTCGTCGACGAGCAGGGTCTCAAACTCCTTGGCTGTGAACTGTCCGATGGTGCCGAACTTCACATCATTGGTCAGGCCGTAGGTCATCACGATGATGAAGGGCTTCACTTTGCCTTCGGCGATGAGGTTGTCCATGATCAGGTTGGCGTGGCCCTGATTGCTCCAGGCCGTCTCGTCCTCGCCCCAGCCGTGCTGCAGATAGAGCACGGGGAAACGCTCCTTCTTGTTTTTCTCATAGGTGGGCGGGGTGTAGACAAAGGCCCTCTTCACGCTCTTGGTGCTCTCCGAGGGGAACAGCACCTGCTGCACATTGCCGTGAGGCACGTCCATGCGGCAGGCATAGAAGTCCTGATCCTTGGCCGGAATCTCGATGCCACTCTCCCAACGGCAGGAGCCGAAGTAGTTCAGGGCACCTGGGTCGTTCAGCGTAGCACCGTCGACCGTCAGGTGGTAGTAGTGGAAGCCCTCGTCCATCGGGCCTTCCGTCTGTCCCACCCACGAGTTGTCGTAGGCGCGGTGCAGTTTGGTGCCGCCACGGCCACCCAAGCCGAGGCTCACGCTGACGGCCTGTGCGTCGGGAATCTCGATGTGGAAGCGCACGTAGCCCTGCGAGTTCACCTGCGGATACTGCTGTCCGGGCTGGTTCTTTGTTGAGGGCTTGAAGTCCTCTTTCACGCCGGCCACCTCAGGGAAGGCCATATCCGGATTGAACGGCGGACGCTGCATCTGGCCCTGCTGGCGGTTGGGGCGCGGCTTGCGGGCAGGCTTCTTGGGCAACTGCCACAGCGGGGCCTTCATATCCTTGATATACTCATAGGCCATCTTCGGCTTGTATTCGGTGTCGAAGGGTAGGGGATAGTTGGCTGCTCCCAGCCACGAGTCGCGGTCGCCCAGATTCCAGAAGGTCACACACTCGATGACATCCTTGTGCTTGCGGAACACGCCGAACACACGGGCATACTGGTCGGCTAGGTGCTGCTTCACGCTGTCGGTCACGGTGGCACCCTCTCGGCTGAAGCGCAACGCGCCACCCATCTCCTCGTTGGTGCGGATGTCCAGTTCGGTCACGTGGATATGGTCCACCACCTCCTTGAAGCGGGTGATGGCCGAGTCGAGTTGCTGCTCGGTGGGATAGTAGATGTTGTAGTGGCCCTGCATGCCGATACCATCGATGGGCACGCCAGCGGCTTTCATCTTCTTCACCATATTATAGATGCGCTCACGCTTGTGGGCATCCACAGTGCTGTAGTCGTTGTAGAACAGCAGGGCGTTGGGGTCGGCTTCGCGGGCATACTGGAAAGCCTTGGCGATGAACTCGTCGCCGCAGAGTTTGTACATCGGGCTCTGACGATAGGGATCCTCAGCCTTGGGGTCGTCGCTGATGGCCTCGTTCACCACATCCCAGCAGTAGACCACATCCTTATAGCGGGTGACGATGGCCTGGATGTGCTTCTTCATACGGGCATAGAATACCTCCTTCGTGGGGTTGTCGTTGTACATCCATTGACCAATCTGCGAGTGCCACATCAGACAGTGACCGCGCAGTTTGATGTTGTTCTGCCGACAGAAGTTGGCTATGCGGTCGGCGCCCTCCCAGTTGTACTGTCCCTCGCGGGGCTCAGTGGGTTCGGGCTTCATGTCGTTCTCTGCCGTGATGCTGTTGAACTCGCGGTTGATGAGTGCCATCTGCTCGGCATTGCTCACGTTGCGCTGGTTGACGGCCACGCCTATCATAAAGTAGTCCTTGTAGGCGTCCTTCAGTCCGTTTTGTGCCCAGGTGGCCGTGCTGCCCAGTGTCAGCATAGCGGCGAGGGCCAGTGTTGCTATCTGTTTCATTTTATCCTAATATGTTTTTTACCTTTTTACTCTTTTACCTTTTTACTTTTTTACCCTTTTACATTTTCACCTTTCCCTTAAACAGGTGCGGGATGAACTCATGTAGGCCGCGGCGCCATGTGAGCCACTCATGGCCGGTGCCCTTCGACTCCGAGAACTCTACATTGATGCCCTGTTGCTGCAGGCTCTTGGCCAGCGGCTCACTCTTGATGAAATCGTCGCTACCGCTGTTCATGTAGAAGTAGTGTATCTGCTTGTTGAACTTCTCCGCATCGGCAAATACACCGTTGTAGGCGGTCTTCACGTCGACGCCGAAGATGGCACCGCTGAACGTGCCCATCCAGGCGAACTTGTCCATGTTCTGCAGCACCACATCGAAGGTCTGATGGCCACCCCATGAGAGTCCGGCCATTGCACGGTGCTCGCGGTCGCTCTTGGTACGGAAGTTGCGGTCGATGTAGGGAATCAGGTCGTTGAGCAACACGGGATAGAACGAAGCACCATACTGGCTGGTGCCTGCACGGTTGTCGCCGCCACGGAACGGGGCCTTGATGTCGCCGCTCTCCATGACCACAATCATCGGCACAGCCTCACTCTTGGCGATGGCGTTGTCCATGATGTGCTGCATGTGGCCCTGCTTGCTCCAGCCGGTCTCGTCCTCTCCCATGCCGTGCTGCAGGTAGAGCACGGGATAGCGCTTCTTGCCCTGCTCGTACTCGGCAGGCGTATAGACCAGTGCATGACGCCACTCACCTGATGACTGGGCGAAGTAGTAGATGCTGCGCACCTGTCCGGCGGGCACGCCCTGCTGCGGACGGTAGTAGTCGCCTTCAGGCCCCTCGGGCACCTCAATGCCGCCGGCCTCGCGGTTGCAACCGAAGAAGGTCTCTGTGGCAGGATCGATGAAGTTCTGTCCACCTATATTAATAAAGTAGTAGTGGAAGCCAACGGGCAGCGGATCGGTGACGGCGCACCAGATGCCCTTCTCGTCGCGGCGCATCTCATATTTCTTGCCACACACGTCGACGATGACCTGATTGGCCTGCGAGGCATTCACGCGGAAGTAGGCCCTGCGCTCGCTGTCCACCTTGGGGAAGTCGTTGCCCGGCACCGTGGTCTCAGCCGTGCGGGCATCGGCAGGCACCTCGAACGGGGTTTTCACCTGATAGCCCAGCAGCGAGAGCATCTTCTCGCCGTAGCGGCGTCCCAGTTCACGATAGCCGGGGGCATCGAAGTGTAGGTTGTCAGGTCCGTTGGTGCAGCCTGTCGACGAGATGACCAGCGAGGTGTGCAGCGTCTTGGGCAGTTCGTCTATCTGCTTGTTCATCGCCACACACTGGCCCTTGCCGCCAGCCTGTACCACCTCGCCTGCCAGCAGGGGCACCTCTTCGGGCTTCAGTTGCAGGTCGCCCAGCAGTCGGTCGTACACCTTCTGCACCATCGACGCCCACTTGGGGTCGCCGCTGTTCGATTCGCCCTGATGCATCAGCACGCCCTTGATGACGCCGTCCTGCTGAGCCTTCTTGGCCAGCGTGACCAGTCGCTCGTAGGGGTTGTTGTCATAAGCCTTGAGCATACCTGTCATCCAGCCGGGAGCGGTCTTCACGTAACTCTCAATGCTGTCAGGCATAAAACCTTGGATATGGATGCCGCCAATGGCCACATGAATCACGCCCACACGGATATTGTCGGGCAGCCCCTGAATCATCGTTCGGCCGAAGTAGTCGGCAGGCGTCAGGCCCGTGTTCGGGCGGCAGAGCGGCGGCACGGCCTCGCACCACTCGCCCATCTTGCGCCCACGCTGCGGATCGTCCACGGCAGGCATCAGCAGGAATCGGGGGCCCGGACTCACCAGATCTTGTGCCTCCGGACGGGCGGCACCCTCCATATTCGACTGTCCGAAACAGAGGAATATGTAGAAATTGGGGTCTACGGCGGCATGCAGGCTTCCCAGCGGCATACTCAGTAGCATCATCGCTATAATGGCTTTCAGTTTCATAATTGGTCAGTTATTTAGTTTTCTGGGTGCAAAGATACGAAATAATTGTCTAATATCGCCCTTGTCATGTTTCAGAATGTTTGCAGGAGGTTGCAATATGCTGCAAAACATCGATTAATTCAAGGCAAATGTCATTTTCTTCAGGTCTTCGGTTCGCGAACTGGTACCATAGTACAGTTCATACTGACCGGGTTTGACTCGCATCGTGTTGGTCTCGGCATCCCAGAACTCAAAGGCCTTCTTCCTCTCGAGCAGGATGTCGCAGTTCTCCGTCTTTCCTGCTTCTGGGTTTGCATGGGCAAAGCCGCGCAGCGACTTCAGCGGGCCGTCGGGGTCTTGCAGGTTGCGGATGTAGACCTGCACGGTCTCCGTACCGTTGCGCTGTCCCTTGTTAGTGATGGGCACGGTGAGTTTCAGCAGCCGGCCGTTCTCTATCTCCTTCAGTTGGGCCTCGCCCACCTCAAACTGCGTGTAACTCAGGCCAAAGCCGAAGGCGAAGAGCGGATCGTCGAAGTAGCGATAGGTGCGCCCCTTCATCGAATAGTCCTCGTAGTCGGGCAGTTGGCTGTCGTCGCGATAGAAGGTGACGGGCAACTTGCCTGAGGGGTTGTAGTCGCCAAAGAGCACGTCGGCCACAGCCGTACCGCCCTCTTGTCCTGGGTACCATGCCTGCACGATGGCGTCGCACGTCTCGGTTTCCGGCGTGAGGGCGATGGCCGAACCAGAACAGTTGACAAAGATGACGGTCTTGCCGGCCGCCTTCAGTGCTTTCAGAAAGTCGCGCTGCACACGTGGCAGTTCTATCGAGGTGCGGTCGCCCCCTTTGAAGCCCTCAATCTGCACGGGCATCTCCTCACCTTCCAGAGCGGGCGAGATGCCACCCACGAAGACCACCTTCTGGATGTCCTTCAGTTGGGCAATCATGCCGTCGTAGTCGATGGGCAGTTCCTTGGCCACATTGATCTTCAGGTCAGCATTATAAGTATGTACGTGCGAGAAGCGCACCTCAATGTTGTAACTCTTGCCCTTCTCGGCCTGTATGACCGTGCGGTTGGGCGTGGTGCGCCAGATGTGGTGCCGATACTGCCGTTCGCCATTGATGTAGAGTTCGAAGTGTCCGCAACCGTCCACGTTCACCACATACTCGCCAGCCTCCTGCGGCGTGAACACCGTCTCGTACTTGGCCGAGAAGGCTTCCAGGTTGACGCCCGGGGCGAAGTTGTGCATACCGGCCGTGGTGACAGCCAGCGGCGTGGTGTAGTACTGCGTGGTGACGGGCCGTCCCTCCATCTCGCGGTTGTTCCAGAACGTGCCCTTCAGGCCCTTCTTGCCCTCAAAACTGCACTGCGAGCCCAGCAGGCAGTCCATCACCTTGTCGTAGGTCAGGTCGCAGCCAGGGAAATACAGCACCTTCTTCTGCTTCTTCTTGATGCCGTCGAGTATGGTCACCGTGTGGTTGGGCATGCCGTTATAGTTGCCCCACATCATCGGGGCATTGTCAGCATTCGGCCCGATGACGGCTATCCGCTCAGCATTCTTCTTCAGCGGCAGCACGTCCTGCTTGTTCTGCAGCAGCACGATGCTCCTCTGTGCCATCTGGTACGACCAGTTGGCACTCTCCTTCGACGACATCGCGCTATAGGGAATCTTCGACCACTCCACGAGCGACGGATTGTCCATCTCACCCAGGTCGAAGCGGCCTTCCAGCAGACGGACGACGTGCTTGTCGACTTCGGCCTCAGAGAGGAGCCCGCGACGCACGGCCTCAGGAATGCTCTTGTAGGCATAGCCGTAGCCGCACTCCACATCGGTGCCGGCCAGCACCGCCTTCGCCGAACCGTGTACGGCGTCGCTCGACGACTTATGCGAGGTGTAGAAGTCGCTCACGGCACCGCAGTCGCTCACCACCAGATACTTGAATCCCCACTCGTCGCGCAGGATCTGCTGCAACAGGCGCTGCGAGCCGCAGCACGGATCGTCGTCCAGCCGCTGATAGGCGCACATCACCTCGCGCACCTTGGCGTCCTGCACCAGCGTCTTGAAGGCCGGCATGTAGGTCTCCCACAGGTCGCGGGCCGACACGTCGGTCAGATTGGCCGAGTGGCGGGTGTACTCAGGGCCGCTGTGCACCGCGTAGTGCTTGGCGCAGGCCCACAGTTTGCGATACTTCGAGGTCTCAGGGCCCTGCAGGCCCTTGACCACTGCCGTTCCCATCTCACTGGTCAGGAAGGGGTCTTCGCCGTAGGTCTCCTGCCCGCGTCCCCATCGCGGATCGCGGAAGATATTTACATTCGGTGTCCACACAGAAAGGCTGTGAAACTTCTCGTCCTCACCGCTGCCGCGCAGCATACGCTCGTTGTACTGTGCACGGAATTCGGTCGAGGCGATGTCGAAGCACTTGTACACCATGCCTGGAGCAAACGAGGCCGCCATAGCCACCGGCTCTGGGAACACCGTCACGTTGCCCATGTTGGCAGCGCCGTGCAGGGCCTCGCTCCACCAGTAGAACTTCTTGATGCCCAGACGGGGAATGGCCGGACTCTCGTCCAGCATCAACTGCGACTTCTCCTCCAGCGTGAGCCGCGAGCAGAGGTCCACGGCCCGCTCGTGGGCCGACAACTCAGGATTCTGATAAGGCAGCGTCTGTGCCTTCACCAGCGGACAGGCCGTCAGTGCCCATACCGCCACAATTAAGATTCTCTTCATCATGCCTTAGGTTTTTGCTTGCAAAGGTAGCACATTCCCGCATAATGGGTTTGTCGGCATGTTTCAGATGCTTTGTTGCTTGTAACATGGCGCCAAACTGGCGGTCCGACGGTGATGCCGTTCGGAAATTATTGCCTATCTTTGCCGAAAATTTGCGACTATGAAACAAACCTTAACTGCATTACTACTGGCACTGCCGTTCACGCTGGCGGCCCAGAATCCCGTCATCCGCGACCAGTTTACGGCCGACCCCACTGCTCGCGTATTTAATAATAAGGTGTACCTCTATCCCTCGCACGATATCGTTCCGCCCGAGGGCCAGCGGCAGGACTGGTTCTGCATGGAGGACTACCACGTCTTCTCGTCAGAGAATCTCACCGACTGGACTGATCACGGCATGATTCTCTCGCAGACGCAGGTGCCCTGGGGCAAGCCCGACGGCTACTCGATGTGGGCCCCCGACTGCGTGGAGAAGGGTGGTAAGTACTACTTCTACTTCCCCGATGCCCCTCGCTCTGGTCGCGGCTTCGCCATCGGCGTGGCCACTGCCGACCGTCCTGAGGGACCCTTCACCTGCGAGCCGGAGCCCATCCAGGGTGTGATGGGCATCGACCCCTGCGTGCTGGTCGACAACGATGGTCAGGCCTACATCTACTGGAGCGGCATGGGCATCCGCGGTGCCCGTCTGAAGGACAATATGAAGGAGGTGGACGGCGAGTCTGTCGTCATGCAGGGGCTGCCCGAGGGCTTCAAGGAGGGGCCCTTCGCCTTCCGTCGCGGCGACTGGTACTACCTCACCTTCCCCTGGGTGCGCGGCAGCAAGGAGAACGGAGCCAACCCCACCGAGACGCTTGCCTACGCCATGTCGAAGTCGCCCCTCGGCCCCTGGGACTTCAAGGGCATCTTCATGGCCGAGCACGACAACGGCTGCTGGACCAACCACCACTCGTTTGTGGAGTATTGCGGCCAGTGGTATCTGTTCTACCACAACAACCACTTCTCGCCCCGCGACGACAAGCGCCGCTCCGTCTGCATCGAGCCGTTCAACTTCAATGCCGACGGCACCATACCCCTCATCACGCCCACACCACAGGGCGCGTCCAACCCCAAGACCTTCGACCGCCAGTACTTCCGTCCCGTAGGCAAGGGGGCACAGGCCCTGCGCCCCACTCTCGACGGCTTCATACGCCGCTGGCTGCTCCTGGAGCCCATCCGTCAGGACATCCGCACGAACGTCATCTTCACCGACTCGTGGCTGGAGCAGGCCTTTGCAAAACCTTACTTCAAGGACCAACTGACGCTCATTCCACGCGACGGACAGAAAGTGCGCGTCGCCGACCAGACGCTCGTCTGGCGTGCGCTGGACAGCCGCACCTACAACGCCCGTCTGTTCCGCTTCGCCGAGAAGTGGGGCCAGCAGACCTACGGCTCGCTCTTTTGGGGTGTCACTATCATCGACTGTCCTGAGGAGATGACGGACGTCCGCCTGGCAGCCGGCTCCAACGGTGCCTCCTGCTGGTGGCTCAACGGCCAGCAGGTGCTCCTGCTCAGTGGCGACCGCCGCATGGTGGTAGACGATGGTATGTCGGCCCGCCTCACCCTCAGGAAGGGCCGCAACGTGCTGCGCTGCGCCGTCATCAATGGCCCAGGTCTCAGCGACATGTGCGTGCGTTTCCTCGACGCGAACAACAACCCCATTACGAATTACTCCATTAAACTGCAATAATATGAAGAAGTCATTAGCCATACTTATCACTTTTCACTTATCACTCATCACTGCCACCGCCCAGACGGGCACTCCCTACATCCACGACCCCTCTACCATCGCCCAGTGCGACGGCAAATACTACACCTTCGGCACAGGTGGCGGCGGACTCATCTCCGAGGACGGCTGGTCGTGGCACGGCGGTGCCGACCGCCCAGGACGCGGCGCTGCCCCCGATGTGCTCAAGATAGGCGACCGCTACCTCTGCATCTATGGTGCCACGGGCGGCGGACTCGGTGGCGGCCACAACGGGCGCATCCTGACCATGTGGAACAAAACACTCGATCCCCAGTCGCCCGACTTCCATTGGACGGAGCCCGTCGAGGTGGCCTCCAGCGACGGCATGGAGGATCAGGACGCCATCGACCCCTCGCTACTGCTCGACCCCACCACGGGCCGTCTCTGGGTGAGTTACGGCACCTACTTCGGCAGCATCCGACTCATCGAACTCGACCCCGCCACAGGTCTGCGCAAGGAGGGGAACATCGAGCAGGACATCGCCATCGACTGCGAGGCCACCGACCTCATCTACCGCGATGGCTGGTACTACCTGCTGGGCACCCACGGCACCTGCTGCGACGGCGTCAACTCGACCTATAATATTGTTGTGGGACGCTCGCGAAGTGTCACTGGCCCCTATCTCGACAACGTGGGACGCGACATGATGCAGGGCGGCGGACGAATGGTTATCGCCGCTGGCGAACGTGTCTGCGGACCTGGCCACTTCGGACGCACTATCGTCGACGAGGGCGTCGAGGTGATGTCGTGCCACTACGAGGCCGACTTTGACCAGGGCGGGCGCTCCGTGCTCGCCCTTCGGCCCCTGCTCTGGCGCAACGGCTGGCCCGTGGCTGGCCAGCGTTTCCGTGAAGGCACCTACGAGATAGAGAGCGAACGGCGCGGCTACAGCCTCGAACTGGCTGTCGACTTCGTGCGCATCCCCCAGGAGCGCAAGCCCTTCTGGCGTCTCGACCCCAACGAGCCCGTCGTGCCACTGCCCCAGCAGACGCTGGCCGATGTCGAGGGCACATGGCCAGAGGGCGACGTCGCCGTGCGCTGCAGCGACTACATGTGTCGTCCCTGGCAGCGCTGGCAGGTAGAGCCTGCTCCCCAGGCCGGCGGCACCCTCTGCGGTCCGCTCTACGTGATTCGCATTGCCGGCACCCGTCGTGCCCTGACGGCCACCGACCGCCTGGAGGTCATCGCCAGTTCTCTGGTCGACGGCGCCACCAACCAACTCTGGCGCATCGAGCAACTGACCGACGGCACCTATCGCATCATGCCCTACGCCGTGCCCGGCCAAGAGGGACTCAACACTTCGCTCTGCCTCTACTCGGCCGGCGACAGCACCCCCACGCTGGCCCCCTACGACTTCTCGACCGACAACTCCAAGTGGAACTTTAGGACTCATTAACAAATCCACATATAATAGTTACCCAAAACAAGGTGCACTAACTGCACTTTCTACACTTGGTCGTTTCCAAAGGAAAACTGTTTCCGATTTGTTTCTCCTATGGAAACAGTTTGTTTCTCCTGGAGAAACACTTTGTTCCCATGGGAGAAACAGTCAGTTCCCACAGGAGGAACAACAGGGAACTGTTATCCGAAGCAAACCAGGATGGTCGTAGTTGCGATGAACGGCATGGTTGGTCTGACTGGCTTTAGGTGCAGAAAGTGCAGTAAGTGCACCTTGTTTTGGGTAAGTATAGATGATGCAATCTTTAAAATGTGTTAACGCCCGCAGGGCATGAGAGCCTAACAAGAAAGAGGCGAGCCAGTGTGATTGGCTCGCCTCTTGATGAGTTGTATTGACGGTGACTTACTTGCTGATGAAGTTGTAGCCGCCAGTGATGTCGTTGAAGACCACTACATAGTTGCCAGCAGCAATGGGGATGTCAGGACCATTCTGGGTACCGATGCCCGAGGGGAAGTCGGCTGCACCCCAGTTGACGCTCCAGCCGTCGATGAGGAACTTGCCTTTCTGATCGCCGTCGGCGGTGAGGTCAATCTTCCACAGGTGGTCGCTGCCAGTGCACTTGGTCATGGCCTGGAAACTCCAGCCGTTGAAACTGCCTGCGATACCTACCTCGTAAGTGGCAGTGGGCTCAGCAGCAGGCTCGATGGTCAGCACGTCGTTCACGTAGTCGAGCGTCACGGTGTACCAGCCGGCAGTCTCCACCCAGAGGTTGCCTGAACCGCCGTCGTTCTTCACGTAACCGTTGTTCCAGCCCCACTGGTCGTCCCATGAGCCGGGGGTCTTAATGAGTTTGAAGCCGTCGGTGGTGAAGTAGCCGGTGTAGGCAATCTTCTTGTCGCCGATGTATGCCAACGGGAAGATGGCAGTGCCGATATTCTCGGGAGCGTTGCCCCAAGAGCCGTCGCCGATGCAACCGCCAACGAGATACCAAGTCTCAGGTGCTGCGCTGACAGGCTCGATGCTGAATGCATAGTCCATCATGTTGAGGGTGATCTTGTAGGCCACGGCCTCATCGCTGGCGGGCAGCATCAGGCTGCCGTCGTTGCCAATCTCGGTGCGGGGAGCCAGATTGCCGGTATAGCCGTTCATGCCGTTTCCGGCTGTGGTGCCGAGCAGTTTGCTCCAATCATCGTTGTTGGTAATGGCATCGCAAGCCTCGTCGTCACCAATGGCAAACCATGTGTCAGTACGATTGCCGTCGGCATCGAATGAGGCAGGGATGGTGATGGTGAAGATAGGATCGTCGTAGACGTTCTGATCGCTGTGCTTGAACTTCTGCTCCTTGGAGGCTGCAGATGGACCCCATTCAAGAGCACCACCCACTACGTAGTAGTTCTCAGAGATGTGGGGAGCCAGCAGATTGGCCTTAATGTCAAACGGATTTGAAGTGTAGCGAGTAGCAAGTGCACTGCTGCCGAAGGTGGTGATGACCACGGCTGAGATGGTGCGCACGTCGGGAGCCTTGCCATAGACTTCCTCGATGTAGGCTTTCAGGTCTTCTGCCTTGATCTCGCCATTGGCCGTCAGGTCGTAGGTGTGGGTGCCGCCCAAGACAATCTGGTAGGAGGGCGTATAGCCCTCTACCGATGCTTGTGGAGCGGTCACATTGGCAACCTTGATCAGGTCTCCTTCGTTGACGTTGGCAAAGTCGATGCCGGCGGCAGCCTCGGTTGAGACTGTAATGTTTGCAGCCGTGAACTCCGTGATGGCATCTTGCTCGTTGACAGCCTGTTCTGTCCAGTCGCCAAAGTCCTTATCGCAGGCTGCCAGCGCCAAGGCTGCAAAGCCTAACAGGAAATATGATTTAAACTTCATAGTTATGTCTCCTTATTGATATTACTTATTTTGCAATAAACATATACTGGCCAGTGATGTCGTTGAAGTAGACCTTGTAGGTTCCGGCCGTAGCGGGAATGTTGGCTCCGCCGCCTACACCCTGTCCCCATGGGAAGGTTGCGGCACCCCAGTTGGTATCCCAGTTGCCGATGGCAAACTTCACTTCTTCTTCCTTGGTGAAGGTCACCTCGGTGGTCCAGTCGTGGTTCTCGGCCACAGTCGTTATGCCGGTAAGAGCATCGGCTGCTGCATCCCATTCATTATGGCTGCCGGGCAGTGTGATGGTGGTGAATACAGAGACGGGATCCGTGTAAGGCGTGATCTTCAGTTCATGAGCCTTGGTGTCGAGAGTCAGCGTGTAGTAGCCAGCCACGGTGATGCTGATATCGCCGGGATCGTCGCCGCCGTCGCGGTAGACGTGGCCACCCTCTTCGGTGCCACCGCACATACCATAGTTCCAGTTGCCGATGCCGGCAGGAGCGATGATCTTGAACGAACCAGCCTCGAACCAGCCAGTGTATTCCAGTACGCCAGTACCGGTCACCTTGTCGTATTCCTCACCCTTCTTGGTGTAGAGCGGGGTCATACCAGTACCCAGAGCAGACTCGGAGTTAGACCATGAGCCATCAGCAATGATAGCGCCTGTCATCCACCAGATCTCCGGATCGGCATCCTTCAACTCATAGTAGTAGGGCAGCACATTGACCTTCACCACATTGGAGGTGACAAGGCTGCTGCTGTCCTGAGCGTTGAGCAGGTTAGCCGTCATGCGGAGGTAGACGGGCATGCCGTTGGTGCGCTCAGCCTCGGTAATCAGAGTGTTGAAGCCATTTTCGTCCTCTACGCCGCGAAGCGTCTGGATACCCTTTTCGATATCATAGGTAAGGGCCTGATAGGTCATACTGGTGGTTGTGCCGTCCAGCGTGTAAGTGTCAGCCTCGGTGAAGTTGCCGTCAAGCGACATCTGTGCACCATAGGAAACTGCGGTCGGGAAACCATAGGCAGGAGCAGCGTGAACCTTCAGTTCGATAGAGGAACTGGCAGGGCTCAGGTCGACCACCTGATTGCCAACAACGGGGTTGTTGATTTGGAAGGACTGTGGCACAGCCAGTGTGGGGTTGTCGTCATTGTCGGTCTCACAAGCTGTGAAAGCGAACAATCCCAGCAGCATGGTAGCCAAAATACTTATCTTTTTCATAATCGTTTTGTTCATTTAATCATTCGTAACCAGGATTTTGCTTCAGATTCTCGTTGGCGTTGAGAGCGCTGACAGGAATAGCATAGATGTTGAAGTGGGCGTCGAACGACGAACCGGCGGCAGTGCCACCCATCCATTCCCACTTGTAGTTGCTCTGACCGCCAAACTTGTTGTGACGAATCAGCACCACGCGGCGCATGCCTTCGTAGGCGAACTCACGGGACCACTCATCACAGATGTTGTCGAGTGAGAATGAAGATACGGTGTTGGCGTGAGCACGAGTGCGGAGGGCATTGATCTTCTCCAGACCGGCAGCGGTACAGTTGTTGCCATTCTGGCGGGCATCAGCCTCGGCGAAGGTCAGATAGGCCTCGGCCACACGCAGCAGGGGGAAGTCGGTGTCGACATAGTCTGCATGGTGGGGGGCTGAACCGTCGCTGTGCACATTGAGGAACTTCAGATAGGTGTGGCCCTTCTCGAAGTCACCTTCATCGGAAATCTCCAGTTCGTGATTGAGCGTGTAGAACAGGGCGCGGTCATCACCGGCAGCGGCTGTCAGGTCGAAGGGGTTGCCCTGAGGAGCATCGTCGTTGGGGAAGAACTTCTGAACGAACTGCTTGGTGCAGTGGTTGCCGCCCCATGCCTGACCGGTGCCAAGGGGATAGTTGCCCAGTGCAGGGTCGGTGACCTTAGAGTTGGCCGTAGAAGCAATGACGAAGAGTGTGCCGCCCCAACTCTGTGTCTGCTCGCCGTCATAGAGGGCGGGAAGGATGATCTCGTTCTGTGCACCATTGGTGTCGTTGTCACCCATGAAGAGCAGTTGGAATGCGCTGTACTTGCCGGCACCGGTGGTGTTCAGTTTGTACTGTGAGTTGATGACATTGTTGGCGCGAGTCTGAGCGTCAGCCCAACGGGCAGTGCCGGTGTAGACCTCGGCATTCAGATACAGGCGAGCCAGCAGCATCTCGGCAGCCGTCTTGTCTGCGCGGCCATAGGTGTTGCTCTTCGAGTCGGCAAGCACTTCGGTGGAATTGCCTTCACCGATGATGTCTTTCAACTCACTCTCAATGAAACTGAATACCTCTGCGCGGCTGGACTGCGTAGCCAGGTCCTTGCTCATCGTGGTGATGATGGGAACATTGGCGTAGAGATCCATCAGATAGTAATAGTGGAGGGCACGGATGAAACGGGCCTCTGCACGCATGGTCAGCGTGTTGGCATCGTCAGCACCCTCGGTCTCCTGCAGGAAATAGTTGGCGAGTGTCACGCCAAAGAACAAGCGATAATACATGGCCTGCATCAGAGGATGGGCATCGCTCCAAGAGTTGTGGTTGAACTCGGGGATACCAGGGTCGCCCCAGATGCACTTTGCCTCGTCGGTAGACAACTCGTTAGCGTTCCACAAGTTACGGATCAGTCCAGAGAAGCCTTCGTCAATGTCGTCCAGGTCGCCGCTGCCGTCAGGACCTTTCTGGCCTGTAAGCGACAGGTTGGCATACATCTTATTGAACAGTGCGTCCTGGCTATAGTTGGCATCCTGCTGTGGGTTGATGTTGTCTACATCCAGATCACCGACACAAGAGGAGAAACCGAGTGTGAGGCAAGCCATGGCCACTGCCGGAATAATATTTCTTAGTTTCATAGTCTTATATGCTTTAAAATGTTGTCTTGTTGTGAAAAACTTAGAAGTTCAGGTTCAGACCCAGCACTGTGGTGAATGGGCGCGGATACATATTGTTGTCGATACCACCGGCAACCTCTGGATCAAGGCCGTCGTACTTGGTCCAAGTCCACACGTTCTGTACGGTGGCATAGATGCGGCCGTTGATCTTCGTGTCGAGCAGGCGGTCGAACGAGTAGCCCAGTGTGATGTTGTCAAGTTTCAGGAACGAGGCATTGGTCACCCAGTAGTCGCTCATCAGTTGTTCGGTGAGGTTGCCGCTCATGCCCATGCGATAGGCTTCCTTGGTGCGGTTGAGCA
Source organism: Prevotella sp. (assembly GCA_017483805.1). Classification (GTDB taxonomy): domain Bacteria; phylum Bacteroidota; class Bacteroidia; order Bacteroidales; family Bacteroidaceae; genus Prevotella. The sequence continues at coordinate 38,051 of JAFUUL010000161.1, read as the reverse complement.
GGAACTCATTGCGCCAGATTTCGCCAGTTCCCATGTTAGAACGCTCACTCTCCACATTGTTATATACATAGTTGCCAAGGCTTGCACGCATATTGAAACTGAAGTCCCAGCCCTTGTACTGCAGTTTGCTGCCGAGACCCATGGTCACGTCGGGAGCAGGATTGTAGTAGTAGTAACGGTCGCCGGCATCGATAATGCCATTGCCATTACGGTCTACGAAGGTGTTGACCAGGGGCTTGCCATTCTGGTCGTAGACCTGCTGGTAGACCAGGAAGGTGCTGGTGGCCTGACCCACGGTGTGTGCCTGGATAGTGTTGTCCAGACCACCGGAGATACTACCCGTCTCAACGTAGTAGCCCTCGCCACTGCCACTGGTCAGTTTGTCAATCTTGTTCTTGTTGTAGGTCACATTGTAGTTGACTTCCCAACGCCAGTCGTTGGTCACGATAGGACGAAGGATGGTGGCAAACTCGATACCCGTGTTGTGCAGTTCACCGATATTCTGTGTCAACTTGTTGCGGAAGTTGCTACCCGGATCGATATAAGCGGTGTTGATCAGGTCGGTAGTCTTACGATAGTACCAGTCGAGGTTGAACTCCAGACGGTTGTTCAGGAATGCCAGATCGATACCTGCATTGTAGGTGGTCGTCTTCTCCCAAGTCAGGTCGGGATTGATGGCATCGGGACGCGTGGTGGCACCATTGCCGACCAGCGGATAGTAAGCGTGATCCTGGTTGGGGGTGTAGGTGGCGATGTAGGTGTAGTCGCCGATACCCTCCTGCTGACCAGTCTTACCCCAGCCCAGACGAATCTTAGCATCACTCACAGCATTTACATTCTTCAGGAATGCTTCATCCTTCATGCGCCATGCGAGAGCGACTGAGGGGAAGAGACCCCACTTGTTGCCCTTCGAGAAGCGAGACGAGCCGTCATCACGCAGGGTGAAGGTGATGAGATAGCGATCCAGCAGAGAGTAGTTCAGACGACCGAAGAATGAAACCAGATAGTTCTCACTCTTGTACTCAGTCTCTGAGGCAGGTGCGTTGTAGCGTTCACCGGCCATCGTGGGGTGAGTGGAGGGATAGTAGCCAGAGCCGTCCCAATCAGTCTCCTGATGGAAGCGCTGCCACTCATAACCGGCCATGATGTCAATGTGATGGGCCTTGGTGATCTCCTTCATGTACTGGGCGTAGGCAGAGAGTTGCAGATTGTAGGAATCCTTTGTGCTCCAACCCTTGTAGCCATAATAGTTGCGGTTGTAGCCGCCAGTGTACCAAGCGATAGAAGGATCGACGTCGTACTTTGACTTACCCGTCGAATAGTCCATGCCGGCATTGACATGCAGGTGCAAGTCTTCAAATCCATGGATGGCATAGTCGGCCTCAATGTTGCCGATGAAAGCCTTGGAGCGGCCGATGTCGTGATTGAGGTTCAGCAATGCCACGGGATTCGGACGTGCGTTGTTGTTGGGCTTGTAGGCCCATGTGGGATCGCCATAGTCGGCATTCTGATACCACTGGAAGTAGCCGCCGAAACTCTGGTTGTAGGGTGTGTTGTTTGCTCTGATGGGCTTGGTGGGGTCTGAGTTGACAGCCTCGCCCACGACACCAGCCTGATAGCGGTTCTTAGAGTACATACCCTTACCGTTGATGTTCAGTTTCAGGTGATCCTTCAGCAGTGAAGGTGACAGGTTGAAACTGGCCGTGTAACGCTGGAAACTGGTAGTCTTGATGATACCGTTGTTGCTGGTCAGACCCAGAGACACGCGATAAGGCATGTTCTTCGTGGCACCAGTCAGCGTGATGTTCTGGTCAGTTGAAACGGAAGTGCGATAAATCTGATCCTGCCAGTCGGTGTCTTCAAAGTACTGGTTGCCGGCGTCGTCTCTCCAGCCCAGAGCACGATATGCATCGCTGTCCTCACCATACATATCGGTAATCATCTGCTTGTAGGTAGGGCCATCGAGCACATCAATTGTGTTCTTCTTCGTGGCAATAGAGATGTTGCCATTGTAACTGACCTTCAGGGGTTGACCTTTCAAGCCTTTCTTGGTGGTGATGATGATCACACCGTTAGAAGCGCGGCTACCATAGATGGCTGTTGCAGAAGCATCTTTCAGAACTGTGAACGACTCGATATCGTTCGGGTTCACCATTGCAAGAGGGTTGGATAGGCCCTGCACACCATAGTTGTCCATGGCCAGACCGTCAATCACAATCAGAGGGTCGTTGGAGGCATTCAGCGAAGAGCCACCACGAATGCGGATGGTTGCACCACCGCCGGGAGCACCGTCGTTGGAAGTCACGCTCACACCGGCAATCTTGCCCTGAATCATGTCCTGCGCGTTCACCTGCAAGCCGTGGTTCTTTTCATCAGGCTTGATAGCGGTGACAGAACCGGTCAGGTCGCTCTTCTTGGCGCGACCGTAGCCGATGACCACCACATCGTTCAGGATGGCGGCATCCTCCTGGAGCGTCACCACTACATTGGGAGCAGCCTTCACCGTGGCAGCCTGATAACCCATGTAGGTCACCTGGATGTCGGCTCCCTGATTGGCCTGTACGGTGAAGTTACCATCAAAGTCGGACAGCGCAGCGTTCTGGGTGCCCAGCACGCGTACGGTGGCTCCGATGATGGGTTCGCCTGCAGCATCTTTCACATGGCCTTTCACAGTAATCTGCGCAAAGGCTCCCACAGACAGGAATAAGCCCACAATGAGGGCCAACATCCTGAATGGTAATTTAATGTTTACCTGCTTCATCATTACATTTAATTAGGTTTAAAATTAGTTAGTATTGTTATATCTCGATTGGTCTTTTAGGCCTTAGTTCGAGTGCAAAGGTAGGTTTATTTTGCTTCTCTTGTACTTTTTTTGCATAAAAATCGTTATTATGATTGTGCAATCGTTTGCGCTGTTGCGTTTGTCAATTATTCTTGTCAGGCGCATCGTGATAGGAAAGTTTTATCTAAATTTGCAATGCCATCCAATAAATAAAGACCTGATGAACGAGAAGACGACGCTGACAATGAAGGATATCGCACGGGAACTGGGCGTTTCCGTGGCTACGGTGTCGCGTGCCCTGAAGGACTCGCCGCACATCTCGCTTGAGCAGCGGGAACGGGTGAAGCAGTATGCCCGCGAGCATCATTTCACGCCGAACACCATAGCCGAGTCGCTGCGCCACAGTCGTGTGCAGCCGATGAAGGTCATCGGGGTGATCGTGCCCGAATTTGTCCACTATTATTTCTCCACCATCCTGAAGGGGATAGAGGAGGAGGCCTCTGCCCACGGCTACCGCGTGATGGTGGCCCAGAGCGGCGAGCAGTATGAGCGCGAGGTGCGCCTCTGCCAGTCGTTCTATGAGAACAAGGTGTGCGGCATCATCGTCTCGCAGGCCAAGGACACCCACCACTACGACCACTTCCAGCGTCTGATTGATGCCGGCGTGCCACTGGTGTTCTATGATAGAATATGTACGGGCGTGAACGCGAGCCGCGTGGTGGTGGACGACTATATTGGGGCCTTCAACGCCGTGAGCCACCTCATCAATACGGGCTGTCAGCGCATCGCCTTCTACGGCTCGCAGATGAATCTGGAGATTGCCAAGAACCGCTTCAACGGCTACAAGGATGCCTTGCTGAAGCACGGTCTGCCCTTCGACGAGAGCCTGACGCGCATCTGCGACAATCGTATGGATGCAGAGATGATTACGCCCGACCTGTTCGACGGCGACTACTATCCCGATGCCTTCTTCGCCGTGAACGACGATACGGCCATCGGCATCCTCTACACCGTGAAGCGCATGGGCCTGCGGGTGCCGGAGGATATCAGCATCTGCGGATTTACCAATGGTGAGCGTGCCATCGCCTGCGACCCCATGCTGACCACTGTCGAGCAGCGTGGCACCATGGTGGGCGAGGAGGCGGCCAGCATCCTCATCGGCCATGTGGAGGGCACGATACCCATGGACAAGGCCGAGCGTCGCATCGTCCGCACCCGATTGATTATTAGAGGAACAACAAGATAAGGGGAAAAGTAAAAAGGTAAAAAAAAGTAAAAATGTAAAAAAGATATATCAATGAAACAGAAACCTAATCTAAGTTTTTGGAAACTCTGGAACCTGAGTTTCGGATTCTTCGGGGTGCAGATAGCCTATGCACTCCAGAGCGCAAACATCTCGCGCATTTTTAGAACATTGGGTGCAGACCCTCACGACCTGAGTTTCTTCTGGATCCTGCCGCCGCTGATGGGTATCCTGGTGCAACCCATTGTGGGTACGCTCAGCGACAAGACCTGGACCCGTTTCGGACGCCGCATACCTTACTTGTTTGTGGGAGCCGCTGTGGCTGTGGCAGTCATGTGCCTCTTGCCCAATGCCGGCTCACTGGGCTTGCGCAGTGTCACCTATGTGCTCATCTTCGGCCTCTTTGCCCTGATGCTGCTCGACACCAGCATCAACATGGCCATGCAGCCGTTTAAGATGATGGTGGGCGACATGGTGAACGAGGAGCAGAAGGCCAAGGCCTACAGCATCCAGTCGTTCCTGTGCAACGCTGGTTCGGTGGTCGGCTTCGTGTTCCCCTTCCTCTTCGCCTGGATAGGCCTGAAGAACGTGGCTCCCGACGGCGTCGTGCCCGACACGGTGGTGTGGTCGTTCTACGTGGGGGCTATCATCCTGATTCTCTGCGTGCTCTACACGACGCTGAAGGTGAAGGAGTGGCCGCCGAAGGAGTATGCCGAGTATAACCCCTCGACGGCACAGAAAGAGGAGAAGGCCAACTGGTTCACGCTGCTGAAGAATGCTCCCTCTGCCTTCTGGACCGTCGGGCTGGTGCAGTTCTTTTGTTGGGCTGCTTTCCTCTATATGTGGACCTACGTGGTCGACGCCGTGTCGCTGACCGTATGGGGAACGGCTGACCCGAAGACCGAAGCCTATCAGGAGGCTGCCAACTGGACGGGCATTCTCTATGCCGTGCAGGCCGTTGGCAGTGTGGTCTGGGCTACTATCCTGCCACGCTTCGGCAACCGCAAGATGGCCTATACGGTCAGTCTCGTGCTGGGCGGACTGGGCTTTGCGCTCATTCCTTTCTGCCCCGATTCTTATCTGCAGTTCATTCCCTTCATCCTTATCGGCTGCGCCTGGGCAGCGATGCTGGCCATGCCGTTCACCTTTGTCACCAATGCCTTGCAGGGCTATGGTCACATGGGTGCCTATCTGGGTCTTTTCAATGGCACCATCTGTCTGCCGCAGATTGTCGCTGCCCTGTGTGGCGGTAGCATCCTCCACATCGTAGGCAGCGACCAGAGCCACATGATGTATGTGGCTGGTGGGCTCTTGGCCGTAGGTGCCGTTTGCGTGTTCTTGATCAAGGATCGGAAATGAGGCGGATTGTAGGACTCCTGCTCTTGGTGCTTGCCCTGCCTACGGGTGGACAAGCCCAGGATGCCCTCGACGATGTGATGCAGCATGCACCCATGGCCTCGGTCTTCGTGCTGCGTGCCTGTGGCGTGGAGAGCCAGTCCGCCTCATGGACTGAACTGGCTGCCACGGCGGCTGCCTCCTATGTCGTTGCTGCAGGAACCACCTACACCCTCAAGCATACCATCCACGAATGGCGGCCCGACGACAGCGACCGCCGTTCGTTCCCCTCGGGCCATGCCACCTTTGCCTTTGCCGGTGCCACCACGCTTCGCCACGAGTATGGCCATCTGTCGCCGTGGGTGACCGTGGGCGGCTATAGCCTGGCGGTCCTGGTGGCTGCCGACCGTGTGCGTCGCGACCGCCACTACGTGCACGATGTGGTGGCTGGTGCCGCCATCGGTACGCTGAGCACCGAACTGACCTACTATATAAAAAAGAGGTGTATCAAGTCGGACAACGTAGACGTGGTCTTCACAGGACAGTCGCTCGAGGTGGCGGTCAGGTGGTAGATGGATGCAATCGTTTGCATTGTTTTTCCTTCATGATTGCCTGACGATTCATAGGCTTGTGCCTGAAAAAGTATTATCTTTGACGCTAGAAACCAAAACTATATCAGAATATGAAGTTGCAATTTAACATCGAGTATCAGGCCAGTTTCGGCGAGCAACTGGTGCTGAATGTGATGGGCGACAAGGTGAACGCCCATGCCATGTCGACGCTCGACGGCCTGCACTGGTCGGTGGAGATCTCGTGTAGCAAGCCCAGCGGCACCTGTCTGGACTACTACTATAGTGTGATGCGTGGCGAGAAAGAGGTGCGCCACGAGTGGCTGGTGGAGCCCCACCGGCTGGAACTGGCTGCTGTGCGTGGGGCCCACTATACGGTCTTCGACCACTGGCTCGACACGCCAGAGGACAGTTATATGTACTCGTCGGCCTTCACCGACTGCGTGATGGCCCGCGAGCGGCAGTTGAGCACGGCCACCGAGTATCAGAGCACCATCCGCCTGAAGGTGCGTGCCCCGCAGTTGCGCAACGACGACCGGCTGGCCCTGGTGGGCTCGGCTGACAGTCTGGGCTGCTGGGACTGCGCCAAGGCCATCCCCATGGCCGAGCACGAGTGCCACGAGTGGGTGGTCAGCCTCGATGCCGACCGTCTGCCCGATGTGTTCGAGTTTAAGTTCGTCATCCTCCATCCTCAGTTTGCCCCCGTCTGGGAGAACTGTCAGAACCGCACGCTTGTCCGTCCGGCCATGAAGCACGGCGAGGTGGTGGTCTACGAGTTGCAGCAGGCCTGGTTCTCCATCCCCCAGTGGAAGGGAGCCGGCACCGTCATCCCTGTCTTCTCGCTGCGCAGCGAGGGCAGTTTCGGCGTGGGCGACTTCGGCGACTTGGGGCTGATGGTCGACTGGTGTGCCAAGACCAACCAGAACGTGCTGCAGATCCTGCCCATCAACGATACGACGATCACCCACACCTGGCAGGACTCCTATCCCTACAACTCCATCAGCATCTACGCCCTGCACCCCCAGTACACCGACCTGCGCCAGTTGCCGGCCATCAAGGACGAGGCCCTGCGGGCACAGTTCGAGGCCCTGCGCCAAGAACTGAACGCCCTGCCTCAGATTGACTACGAGCGGGTGAACACGGCCAAGATGAACTATCTGCAGGTTGTCTTCAAGCAGGAGTGGACGGCCATCAAGCGCCGCGCCACCTACAAGAAGTTCTTCGACGACAACAAGGCTTGGCTGGAGCCCTATGCCCAGTTCTGCGTCAATCGCGACACCTACGGCACGGCCGACTTCCGCCAATGGCCAGAGAAGACTGAAAAGCCAAAGACCAAAGACATAGAGTTCTGGTACTTCGTGCAGTACAACCTCGACCAGCAGATGCGGGCCGCCCACGAGCATGCCCGTCAGAGCAGAGTCATCCTGAAGGGCGACATCCCTATCGGCATCAGCCGCGACGGCGTGGAGGCCTGGGTGGAGCCGCGCTACTTCAACCTGAACGGTCAGGCTGGTGCGCCGCCCGACGCCTTCTCTACCGACGGCCAGAACTGGGGCTTCCCCACCTACAACTGGGACGAGATGCTCAGCGACGGCTGCTCGTGGTGGGTGCGCCGCTTCCGCAAGATGGCCGAATACTTCGATGCCTACCGCATCGACCACGTGCTGGGCTTCTTCCGCATCTGGGAGATTCCCGTGCCCTATAAGTCGGGCCTCATGGGACAGTTCAGTCCTGCCCTGGGCATGAGCCGCGAGGAGATAGAGGCCTACGGCATCTATGGCCACGAAGACCTGTTCCTGGTCGACCACAAGCGCAGCGACCGCTGGCATCCCCGCATCGCCGTGCAGTATCAGGAGGCCTACCAGTCGCTCAACGACGGTGAGAAGGATGCCTTCAACCGCTTGTACAACGACTACTTCTACCGCCGCAACAATCAGTTCTGGTACAACGAGGCCATGAAGAAACTGCCTCGCCTGACCCAGGCCACCCGCATGCTGGTGTGTGCCGAGGATCTGGGCATGGTGCCCGACTGCGTGCCTTGGGTGATGAACGAACTGCGCATCTTGTCGCTCGAAATCCAGTCCATGCCGAAAGACCCCAGCGTCCGCTTCGGCCAACTGCAGCGCAATCCCTATCGCTCCGTGTGTACCATCTCCACGCACGACATGTCTACGCTCCGCCAGTGGTGGGACGAAGACCCTGAGCGCACGCAAGACTACTTCAACAACGAGTTGCGCTACAGCGGCGAGGCTCCTCATCCCATGCCCGGCTGGCTCTGCAAGGAGGTAGTGGCCCGCCATCTGATGTCGCCCTCCATGCTCTGTCTGCTCTCGCTGCAAGACTGGCTCTCCATCGACGAGCACCTGCGTCTGCCCGACGAGAATGCCGAGCGCATCAACATCCCGGCCAATCCGCGCCACTACTGGCGCTACCGCATGCACCTCACCATCGAGCAACTCATGCAGGCCGATGACTTCAACCGCGAGGTCACCATATTGATTAAACAAGGAAACAGATAGGAGTTAAGAGTTAAGAATTAAGAGTTAAGAATTAAGAGTTGTCGCCTTCGGCGATTAAGAATTAAGAGTTATGAAGCGGTTATTATATTTTTTACCTTTTTACCTTTTTACCTTTTTACCCTTAAGTGCTGCCGAGGTGGCTTCGCCCAACAAGAATATCGTGTTGAAGTTTGAGGTCGACGCCCAGGGACGGCCCACCTACGAGGTGGCCTACAAGGGCAAGGCCGTGGTGCTGCCCTCCCATCTGGGACTTGAATTGGCCAAGGACAAGCACGCCTCGAAGGGCCTCAAGGAGACCGACCTGCTGCAGGGCTTCACGCTGAAGAGCGAGCAGACTGCCGAGTTCGACGAGACCTGGCAGCCCGTGTGGGGCGAGACCCGCGACATCCGCAACCACTATGTCGAGTATGTTGCTGTACTACAGCAACAGACCGAACAGCGCGAGATGCGCCTCCGCTTCCGCGTCTTCGACGACGGCGTGGGCTTCCGCTACGAGTTCCCGCAGCAGGCGAACCTGAACTACTTCCTCATCAAGGAGGAGCGCACCGAGTTTGCCATGACCGGCAACCACATGGCATGGTGGCTGCCTGGCGACTACGACACCCAGGAGCAGATCACCCAGGAGTCGCGCCTTTCCGAGATTCGTTCGCGCTTCAACCAGGCTGTCAACTGGGGCAACTCCTCCGTGGCCACCTTCTCTGAGACGGGCGTACAGACGGCCCTGCAGATGAAGACCGATGCAATTGATATAGACGGCAAGAGACGGAGTCTCTACATCAACATCCACGAGGCCGCCTGTCTGGACTATGCCACCATGCACCTGGAACTGGTGGACAACAAGACCAAGTATCTCTCCAACAAACTCACGGGCAGCAGCAATGCCTATACGCCGGCACCTAAGTTCTCCAACTATCAGTTGCCCAAGCCCTACACGTTCGTCAGCCATCTGACGCCCGACGCCACAGGCCTGAAGGGTGCCATGCAGACCCCCTGCGAGACGCCCTGGCGCACGGTGATGGTCTCCGACGATGCCCGCGATATGCTCTCGTCCAACCTCATCCTCAACCTCAACGAGCCGTGCAAACTGGAAGACACCTCGTGGATTCACCCCACGAAGTACTGCGGCGTGTGGTGGGAGATGATCGTCGGCAAGTCGAACTGGCACTATACTGACGATTTCCCTTCCATCAAACTTGACCAGATTGACTGGGCCAGCGTGAGACCTCACGGCCGCCACGCCGCCAACAACGAGAAGGTGCGCCGCTATATCGACTTTGCTGCCGACAACGGTCTCGACGAGGTGCTCGTCGAGGGCTGGAACGTGGGCTGGGAGGACTGGGCCAACATGTGGAAGCGCGACGTGTTCGACTTCGTGACGCCCTATCCCGACTTCGACATCCAAGCACTGAACGACTACGCCCACTCGCGTGGTGTGAAACTGCTGATGCACCACGAGACCTCCTCGTCGTCGCAGAACTATGAGCGCCACCTGAAGGAGGCCTATGAACTGATGAACCGCTATGGCTACGATGCCGTGAAGACTGGCTACGTGGGCGACATCATCCCACGCGGCGACCACCACTATTCGCAGTCGATGAACAACCACTACCTCTACGTCATCAAGGAGGCAGCCCGCCACCACATCATGGTCAACAGCCACGAGGCCACCCGTCCTACGGGCCTCTGCCGCACCTACCCCAACCTGGTGGGCGGCGAGTCGGCCCGCGGCACCGAGTATGAGGCCTTCGGCGGCAATCGTCCTGACCACACGTGCATCCTGCCCTTCACCCGTCTGCAGGGCGGCCCGATGGACTACACGCCAGGCATCTTCGTCACCAAACTCAACGAGTGGAGCGACAACACCTCGTGGGCCCGCATCACCATCGCTGGCACCCTGGCCCTCTATGTGACTATGTACTCGCCGCTGCAGATGGCTGCCGACCTGCCCGAGCACTACGCCCGCTACATGGACGCCTTCCAGTTTATCCGCGATGTGGCCTGCGACTGGGATGACTCCCGCTATCTGGAGGCCGAGCCTGCCGACTACATCACCGTGGCCCGCAAGGCCAAGGGCACCGACAACTGGTTCGTTGGCGGCAAGTGCGACGAGAATGGCCATCAGAGCGTCATACGCCTCGACTTCCTCGACCGCGGCCGTAAGTACGACTGCACCATCTACCAGGATGCCCCCGATGCCCACTACGAGACCAATCCCCAGGCCTATGTCATCACGAAGAAGACCGTGAAGCAGGGCGACACGCTCCGTCTGACCGAGGCCCCTGGCGGCGGCTTCGCCATTTCACTGATAGCACGATAGAAAGAATCACTCATAGCACGATGAAACGACTGATGATGGCAGCAGTAGCAGTGCCCATTCTCCTGGCTTGCGATCCCCCGAAGGATGCTGCCTTTGTGTTCGACGAGGTGACTTATTCGCCTCAGGAGACTGTGTTCAAGGTCTTTGCACCTGAGTCGCCCTATAGCACCAGCGACCGCTCTGGCGTCTGCGTGGTGGTCGACGGCGACAGCATCCCCATGGTGTGGAAGCCCACCGTCGATGACACCCGCTGCATCTACAAGGCGGTGGTGAAGGGCGACCTGAAGGGCAAGACCTACGAGTTTGTGGTCAACGGACAGGCATCGCCAGGCGTCTTTGCCAAGGCGGTGACCATCAACGGCCAGAAGGGCGTGGTGGTCGACATGCGCGACACCGACCCCGACGGCTGGGATCAGGACCAGCCCGTGCGCCGACCCTATCAGGACATCGTGGTCTACGAGATGCACCACCGCGACTTCTCCGTGGGCCGCGCCGATGCGCAGCATCCTGGCAAGTTTCTGGCGCTCACCGAGCCGTGGGCCCTGGAGCACCTGCAGGACCTGGGCATCAATGCTGTGCACATCCTGCCCAGTTACGACTATGGCTCGGTGGACGAGACCCGTCTGGACCTGCCGCAGTACAACTGGGGCTACGACCCTGTGAACTACAACGTGCCTGAAGGCTCCTACAGCACCGACCCCTCCGACCCCCAGTGCCGCATCCGCGAATTCAAGCAGATGGTGCAGGCCCTCCATCAGGCCGGCATCGCCGTCATCCTCGATGTGGTCTACAACCATACCTACGACATCGAGCACTCCAACTTCCAGCGCACCTATCCTGACTACTACTATCGGGTGGGTAGCAACGGCAGCGGCTGTGGCAACGAGACGGCATCGGAGCAGGAGATGATGCGCCGCTTCATGATCGAGAGCGTGAAATACTGGGTCAACGAATATCACATCGACGGCTTCCGCTTCGACCTGATGGGTGTCCACGACATCGAGACGATGAACCAGATTCGTCAGGCCCTCGACGACATCGCCCCCCTGATCTTTATGTATGGCGAGGGCTGGAGCGCCGGCGACTGTGCGCTGCCCCGCGAACAACTGGCCATGAAGGCCAACATCCCACAGATGCCTCGCATCGCCGCCTTCTCCGACGATATGCGCGACGCCCTGCGCGGCCCGTTCAGCGACGATACCAAGCCCGGCTGGCTGGCGGCTCCCTTCCTCTCAGAGGGTGTGGTGGAGGCCAAGGAGAGCCTGAAAGCCGGCATCGCCGGCATGATTGAGCATCCGCAGGTGGACTACTCGCTGGTGAACTACAGCGACGCCCCCTTCGCCCTGGAGCCCACGCAGATGATGGCCTACGTGTCGTGCCACGACGATATGTGTCTGGTCGACCGCCTCAAGGCCTCGATTCCTGGATTGCAGAACTCATCACTCATCACTGATCACTCATCACTTATCAGCCTCGACCTTCTCGCCCAGACTGCCGTCTTCACCTCCCAGGGCGTGCCCTTCATGCTCAGCGGCGAGGAACTGCTGCGCACCAAGCAGGGCGTGCACAACTCCTTCGAGTCGCCTGACAGCATCAACCGCCTCGACTGGCAGAACAAGGAGCGCTATCCGCAGGTCTTTGCCTATTACAAGCATCTCATCGCCCTGCGCCAGCACCATCCCGCCTTCCGTCTGGGCAGTGCCGACCTGGTGCGTCGTCATCTGGAGTTCCTCGAAACCGTTCCCTGCGTCGTGGCCTATCGTCTGAAGGATCATGCCGGTGGCGACGAGTGGCAGGACATCATCGTCATTCTCAATGCCGACCGTCAGCCCAGCATGGTCGACATTCCCGCTGGTCAGTACCGCGTGGTGTGCTGCGACGGCCAGATCGACGAGAGCGGCCTCGGCGAGGTCAGCGGCAGCCGCGTGCAGGTGGCTCCGCAGTCGGCCCTCATCCTTTGTCATTGATTTTATTATTCTTCTGTTATGATGACGAATAGCACACGACACACATTAGTCGCCGTAGCCGTCCTGATGTCAGTGACGGCTGCGGCGCAGACTTTCCGACAGGAGTTCGGAGATCCGCGCAAGCAGTTTGTGGAGACCGTGGCCACGCCCAACCACCCCGACAGCCGCTACAGCATCGGCCAGCAGGCCACGCTCCGTGTAGTGGCCCGCGAGGGCGGCGTGCCGGTGGAGGGCAGAACCATCTACTACAAGACCGGCCCCGAGATGTGGTTGCCCGAAGCCTACGACTCGGTCACCTTTGTGGCCGGCGAGGCCCTGCTGCCCGTAGGAACCATGCTTGAGCCGGGATTCCTGGCCTGCGAGTACTGGTTCAGGACTGCCGATGGCAAGACCTGTCGCGACCTGGTGAAACTGGCCTACAGCCCAGAGCAGATCAAGGCCTTCACGCCCATGCCGCAGGACTTCGAGAAGTTCTGGCAGAAGGTGGTGAAGGAGGCCCGCCAGGTGCCTCTTGAACCGGAATACCGCGATGTGCCCGATGCTACCAACGACCGCATCCGCACGCAGTTGGTGCGCCTCCGTGTGGGCAAGGACAAGTGGATACAGGGCTATCTCTCCCAGCCTCTGGACGGCGGCCTTCACCCCGTGGTGCTCTGTCCGCCGGGTGCCGGCAGCCAGAAGATCTATCCCAGCGACTATTTCCCCAAGGAGGGCTGCATCTATCTGAAGATAGAGATCCACGACAACGACCAGACGCTTCCCGATGCTGCCTACAACCAGATGCGGCAGGAGAAGTGCGATGGCTATATGCGCCGTGGCATGGAGTCGAGGGATACCTATTACTATAAGGATGTCTATGCCGGCTGTGTGCGTGCCGTCGACTTCCTGTGTTCGCTGCCGGGATGGGATGGCCGCAATGTCATCGTGACGGGCGGTTCCCAGGGTGGTGCCCTCACCATCATCACCTCGGCCCTCAACGAGAAGGTCACCCTCTGTGCTCCGTTCTATCCCGCACTGTGCGACCTCACGGGCTTCCTCCATCAGCGGGCAGGCGGTTGGCCGAAGTTCTTCACCACATTCTATAAAGACGGTCGCATAGACATTCCTCAGGATCAGGCCACAGAGACCCTGCAATACTACGACGTGGTCAACTTCGCCCGCATCCTGCGGGTGCCCACCTTCATGTCGTGGGGCTACAACGACGACACCTGTTCGCCCACCTCCGTCTGGGCGGCATGGAACGAGATCACGGCTCCCAAGCAGTGCGACATCACTCCTTCGAGCGGCCACTGGCGCTTCCCCAGCAGTCAGGCCAAGTGCCTGCAGTGGATGAAAGAGGGTATGAAATAGCGTCAGAATCCAGCCAACGTCACTTTGGGCTTGTTCCGATGGGAAGTCGGGCTCGTTCCGATGGCACTTTCCCAGGGTAAAGTGCCATACCTTGCTCCGTAAACTGCCATACTTTTGCGCCGAAGATGACGTTCGGAGCACCCTTAGATGACGTCACTTACCAGATGCTATTTCTTCAAGGTGTCTTTAGTTGCCATATGCCACAAGGCCATCGCCTCCTCCTGTTTCATATTGCAAAGATACAAATAAATCGGGCGAATGCAAGTTTTTGCCCGACAAATTTTCATTGTCGGGCAAAAAAGTTTGTTAGATGATTATAGTCCACGGGCTTTCAGCAGGCCGGAGGCATCGGGCTGCTGCATGCCGGTGAAGTCGGTGAATATCTGCATGAGGTCGCGGGTGTTGCCGCGGCTCAGAATTTTGTCGCGCATATCCTGACCCACTGCGGGATCGAGGGCTCCGCGCTGGGCGAAGCAGTCGGCAATGTTGACGGCCAGCACCTCGGTCCACAGGTAACTGTAGTAGCCGGCGGCATAGCCACTGCCCCAGATATGGTTGAAATAACTGGTGCTGTAGCGGGGCGGCACCTGACGGTTCAGCAGCCCTACCTGCTGCAGGGAGTTGACTTCGAACTGCTGGGCCTCGTCGGCAGTGGGAATCTGGTCGGCGGGCAGCATATGCCAGGCCATGTCGGCGCAGGTGGCAGCCAGGTTTTCGCCCAGGGCATAGGCCGTCTGGAAGTTGATGCTCTTCAGCATACGCTCCTTCAGTTCCGCAGGCATGGGCTCGCCGGTGACAGCATGCTTGGCGTAGTGGTCGAATATCTCTGGGATGGAGGCAAACGACTCGTTGAACTGCGAGGGCATCTCCACGAAGTCGCGAGCCACGTTGGTGCCGGCCAGCGAGTTGTACTGACAGTCGGAGAGCATACCGTGGAGGGCGTGGCCGAACTCATGGAACATGGTGGTCACCTCGTCCCACGTGAGCAGCGATGGCTGGCCTTCAGGGGCCTTGGCGCTGTTGCACACGTTGTAGATGACGGGCTTCTGCTGGCGCAGGTGGCTCTGGTTGAGGAACTCGCTCATCCAGGCTCCGCCGCGCTTGGTGGGACGACGGTAGAGGTCGCTATAGAAGAGGGCCAGGGGCTGACCATCGCGGTCGAACACCTCGTAGACCCGCACGTCGGGATGGTAGACGGGAATGTCGGTACGCTCCTTGAAGGTGAGACCGTAGACGAGGTTGGCGGCATAGAAGACGCCATTCTCGCGCACGCTGTCGGCATTGAAGTAGGGCTTCACTTCATCATCGCTGATGTTCAGCAGTTCCTTCTTCATCTTGGCCGAGTAGTAGAAGCGGTCGTAGGGCTCCAGGGTAAAGTCGGCGCCCTCCTTCAGTTTGGCATAGGCCTCGATGGCCTTGGTCTCGGCATCGGCCTTGGGCGAGTATTCGCCGATGAGTTGGCGCAGGAAGGCGTAGACATTCTCCGGCGTCTTGGCCATGGTCTTCTCCAGGGAGTAGGAGGCGTAGTTGGGGTAGCCCATGATCTGGGCCTGCTGGGCGCGCAGGCTGGCAATCTCGGTGCAGATGGCAAACGTGTTGTGATCGCCAGTGCCGTCGGCACGGTGGATGCTGGCCTCGAAGACGCGGCGACGCAGGTCGCGGTTGTCGAGACTGGCCAGGATGGCCTGCTGCGTGGTGTTGACGATGACGATGCAGTAGGGGGCCTGTCCGCCACGGCTTGCGGCATCCTCCTTGCACTGGGCGATGTCGGCCTCGGTCAGTCCAGCGAGTTGCTCCACGCTGTCCACCCAGACGGCAGCATCGTTGGTGGCAGCCTGCAGGGCATCGCCCCACTGCTGCTGCAGGTCGGCAATGCGCAGGTTGATCTTCTTCATGGTCTCCATGTCCTCGTCGGAGAGCAGGGCACCGGAGCGTACGAACTGCTTGTAGGTCTCTTCCAGCAGTTTGCGGTCTTCACCCTCCAGGTTGTCCAGTTCGTTGTCGTAGACGGTCTTGATGCGCTGGAAGAGGGCTTTGTTGAACATCAGTTCGTTGTCCAGGTCGGTCAGCAGGGGCGTTACCTCCTTTTCGGCATCGGCAATCTCGGGTGTCTTGTCGGCACTGACCAGTGCGAAGAGCACGTTGGACACGCGCTCCAGCAGTCGGCCGCTCTCCTCGAAGGCCACGATGGTATTCTCAAACGTGGGGGCATCAGGGTTGTCTACGATAGCCTGCACGTTGGCACGCTTCTCTTCGATGCCGGCCTTGATGGCGGGCACATAGTCGCTGGTCTGGATGCGGCTGAAGTCGGGGGCACCGTAGGGTAGGGTGCTCTCTTGCAGCAGCGGGTTCTCGTCGGCATGGTTGCCGTTGCAGGACGGGAGTTGCATCAGGGCTGTTGCAACACCTAGTGTAATCATTGCTTTGGTTAGTTTCATTGTTATTTGTTTTACTGATTATTGTTTTGCAAATTTACAACTGACGGTTGTGCCGTCGGTGCTGATGGCACTGCCGATGTAGAAGCCGGCAGGCAGATGGGCCACGCTGACACGGGCCACGCCATGGCTGAGCAGGACAGACTGCCGCTCAACGAGGCGACCGTCGGTGGCATGGATCTCGACGATGGCCTGCTCTACATCCTCGCCCTTCACGAACAGTTGCTGTGAGCCGTAGCGGATGCGGAAGTCGCCCGATGAGGCTATCAGCGGAGCCACACCAGTCGGCGTGATTTCCTTTTGGTCCTCCTTGACCAGATAACTGGTCAGCAGGTTGCTATGGCCGATGGTGGGCACGTTCATGGTGTAGACATCGGCTGCGCCGTCAGGATAGCGGCCCACGGTGTGGTTGCCGTCGTGGGCACTATAGGTGAGCGTGTCGGTCAAGGTGCGGTCTTTGTTTGTGAGCATCAGGTAGCCGCCCTCGCCGCTGACCTTGAACGAGGCGTGCAGGGCCTGGGCGGTGGTGGCCAACTTGTCACACCACACCAACAGATGGCCGTGGGCAGGAACGACGGTGCTGACGCTGGTGCCGTCCTTCGATATCTGATACTTGGTGGGCTTGTCCGCATTGTCGGTCAGATACCACCCCTCGATGTCGATGTCCTCGTCGGTGATGTTGTAGAGTTCCACCCAGTCGTTCTTCTTGCCGTACTCGTTGATGTGTACGCTGTTGGAACCGCTCACCTCATTGATGCGGACGGGCATGAGATGCTGCGCCTGACGCTCGCTGTCGGTCAGAGTGCGATAGACGGCTGTCAGCGACAGGTTGCTGCCCGTGGGCAGGCTGATGGTGGCATTGGTGGAGAAGTAACTGGTGCTGCCGTTCTTGGTCCAGCCCTGGAAGTGATAGCCGGCGGGAGCCACGGCGCGCAGCGTGGCGGGTGCGAAGAGATAGCCATCGAAACGGCCCGTGGGCACCTGGGTCTCGTTGACCAATATCTGGGCTCCGTCGACACTGCTCTGCAGCGTCACGCGCTGCGCCATGCTGTTCTTCAAGCCGAAAGGTGAGTAGGCACACAGGTCGTTGACGGATGACGAGAAACGGCCGGAGAGATTGTTGCGCAGCGCGTTGGCCGTCGCATAGGTGGACCCGTTCTCCAGGGCCATGGCAGGGTCGACGGCTGCAGCCAGCCTGTCGATGATGGCGACGGCGCGGGAGGCCTCGTAGACGCTGCCACCCATCATGCAATAGGAATCGATGAACTTGCGGCGGAACTGCTGGTTCTTGACCATGTTGCGGAAGAGCGTGACGATGCGAATCTGGTCAGTGATGCGGCCCAGTGAAGAGGGGTAGAGTTGGTCGAAGGTGTAGGTCTCCTTGCCCATGAAGCCATTGATGGGATCGTTGATGCTGAACACACCGTCGAGGTCGAAGAGCACGAAGCGGAACTTGCCGTTATCGCGATGGCGGAAGGCCTTCACGTTGTTCTGCGGCCAGTCCCAGTTGCGCAGATAGAACTCGATGGCCATGTAGTTGGCATATTCGTCAACGTCGAGCAGACGGCAAATCTCGCTGTAGGTCTCAGGATTGGCGGCGTCGGCCGAGAGGTCGATGAGTTCGAGGAAACTGTCCTTGGTGCCGCACTTCTGCACGTAGCCCGAATCGGGCGACATCTCGAACTGGTCGATCTCGTCGTCGTCCCAACCGTAGTTGGCGTAGACAAAGTGCTTATTATTGGGCTCACGCACGTTGAGCACGCCGATGTAGTTGCCATTGATGAACTCATGCACAGGCTGATACTCCTGATAGTCGAGGTTGAGGCCTGCCGAGCCGGCAATCATCTGCAGCGCAGGGTCGCGGAAGCGGCAGTTGTTGTCGTTGCCGCCATTGCGGATCTGCAGGGTGCGGTTGCGTATGTAGGGCTTCTCTGAGAAGAACGGGTAGAGCAGGTTCTTGTTGCCGCCCAGTTCCTTGTTGCCCTTCAGTTTGAAGGCCCTGGGACTCCAGGCGCGGCTCCAGCCGCCGCAGATCTCCAGATTGACATCTTGGTTGAGAACCATCTCGCCGCCGGCTGACAGATAGGAGAAGTTGACGGGGCGCTCCCAGTTCATGTTCCAGTTGCACTTATCGCTCTGTCCGTTGCCGGGGCGGCCGTTGGGGCCTTTCTCGAAGACGCCCAATTCGGTGCTGTAGAGGAAGTCGTTGTCGGCTACGACCGAGACGACTGGCAGGTAGAATCCGTCGCGGTCGCGCAGAATGTAGGAACGGGTCGTGACGGGTGAGGCTAGCCAGCCGTCGGCAAAGAGGCGCAAGCGGAGGTTGGTGGTCTTGCTGATGTTGAAGATGCCGCTGGCAGATGTGTTGCTATGCTGCAGCGTGGGCAGCGAGCCATCGGTGGTATAGCGCAGCGTGGCACCTGTGGGAATGGTCACCGTAGCCGTGAAGGCACCGTTGAACAGGCGGGAGGGCTGGTCGACCTGCGGGGCATCCAGTTGCTGGCTGGCAAAGCGGCTGGCGGCATTCGACGCACCGGGCGTGGGCGTAGCGGTCGTGCCCCAGGTATCGCCGCCGTCGGTCGTGCGTGCATAACTCACTCGCTCCATGGCCGCAGGATAGGTCTGCTGGGCAATAATGGTTCCCTGCTCGTTGCTCAGGAAGAGGGTGCCGCCATCAACATCCAGTTTGAAGGGCGCATTCTGAGGAGCAATGTCGTTGCTGTCGAACCAGATGACCTGATAGCCCTGGGCAGGCAAGACGCCCACAGAGGGCGGCAGACTCCATTTCTTCAGATTGGCGGCATCGTCGCTCAGGTAGAGACCGCTCAACTGGGCAGTCCGGTTGGTCTTGTTGTAGAGTTCCATCCAGCCGTCGAAGTTGAAGGCAGGACTGACGAACTCGTCGATATTGGCCGCCATGATCTCGTTGATGGCCACCGACGAGGCATCGGCCATGTTGCTCACGACTTTCACGGTGAGGGTCTTCGAGATGTTGGAGCCGTCGGTAGTCTTGGCGGTAATGACGGCCGTGCCGGGAGCGATGCCCGTGACCACGCCACTCTGGTCGACCGTTGCCACTTTCTGGTTGCTGGATGACCAGGTCAAGGTCTTCAGCAGCGCATTGTCTGGCTTCACCTCGGCATTGATCTGACGGGTTTCACCGACCACCAGTTCGCCACCGTCCATGCTGATGGTCAACTGACTGACCAGTACGGGCGTACCTACATATTCGAGTTTGAAGTTGTCGAAGATGCACCAGTTGTACGAGGTCCAGACGCCGTTTCTGAGTCCTATGCGCACATCGCCGCCGTTGGTCTCAAACTCCAGCGCATTGTTGTATGCCCCTGAGTTGAAAGCCCCGCTGGCCGAGGCCATGCCGTTGGGATAGTAGGAGCCGTTGGGCGCACGCCAGCAGTTGTAGTTGATGTTATAGTCGAAGGCGGCATCGTAAACGCTTGCCAGTGTCGTCTCCTGATCGCCGGCATAGAGTACGGCCGAAAGATTCTCGGTGTGGTTCTGGTGATTGGCATAGGCCGTATTGTTATCCCTTTCACGGAAAAAGGCCTGAACCGATAGGCGGTATTTGCCCTTAGGCAGACCAGTCAGAACCTGATAGACATCGAAGATGCCCTGATAGACCTCCATGCACTCGTAACTGGCATTCCATCCCGAGGCATAGCCCTCGCGGGTCCAGCCATCCATGCTGTTGCCGTCGAAGTGTGGATTGGTCACATATACGGAGGTGATGTCAGTCAACGTGGCCGCTGTCATGCTACTGCAAACGAGCATGACCATAGAGAGCGAAATGAGTATTCTTTTTACCATTCCCTTAGTCGCGCTCTATCAGTGCCACGGCATAGGCACTGATGCCTTCCTGGCGTCCGGTGAAGCCCAGTTTCTCGGTAGTGGTGGCCTTGATGGATATCTGATCCGGGTCGCAGCCAATCACGGCAGCCATCGTCTGCTGCATCTGAGGGATATGGGGATTCATCTTAGGCTTCTCGGCGCAGATGGTGGCATCGATGTTGCCAAGGCGGTAGCCTTTGGTGGCAATGAGTTCGATGGTCTTCTTCAGGATGATCTTGCTGTCCATCCCGTCGGTCTGGGCAGACGTGTCGGGGAAATGGTAGCCGATGTCGCGCATATTGGCGGCTCCGAGGATGGCGTCGCAGATGGCGTGGATCAGCACGTCGGCATCGCTGTGGCCCAGCAAGCCTAAGGTGTGGTCAAGTTTGATGCCGCCCATCCACAACTCGCGGCCTTCCACCAACTGGTGGACATCATATCCAAAACCTACGCGAATCATCATGATACTCTATTGTCAGAAGTTTTTTACCTTTTTACCTTTTAAACAGGTCCTTGATACCATCCATATCGAAAGCCAGCGTGAAGCGGAGCGTCTGGTCGAGCGGGTTGCTCTGGGCCGTAGAGATGACGTAGCCCACGTCGAGCGAGAAGACATTCATGCGGAAACCTCCACCGACGGTGAAATACTTACGGTTGCCCTTCGACTCCGACTCATGGTGATAGCCGGCACGCAGCGAGAACTGGTCGTGGTAGACATACTCGGCACCCACGCTCCACTGCACTTCCTCCAGTTCCTCCTTGAAGCCGCCGGGGGCATCGCTGAAACTGGTGAAGATGCCCTTGATGCTCGACATGTCTGAATACTCGCGGCGCACACGGTCCTGATAGTCGGAGTTGGACTCATCTTCCAGTTGCACAGGCACCGTAGGTACCAGCAGTTTGTTGGCATCGGCAGCAATGGTGAACCGGTTGAATTCGTCGACGGGAATCATCAGCGAGGCACCCAGGCGCAGGTTGGCAGGGATGAACTGGCTCTCCTCATCGCCGTAGTAGGAAATCTTCGAACCGATGTTGCTGGTTACCAGGCCCAAGCCCAACTGGCACTCGCGGTTGCCCATCATCACATAGTTGTTGTAGTACATGGCGATGTCGGCGGCAAAGGCAGAAGCCGGCTTGGAGTCCTCGGAATAGTCGTAGCGCAGATCGCTGTAGATCCAGCGCAGGCCCACACCCAGCGAGAAGTGCTCACTCAGCATACGGGAATAGGCCACGTCGAGCGACATCTCATAGGGCTTCACCGTGGTAGAAGCGTCTTCGCCTGTCACGTCGGTATAGACCTCACCCAGCGAGAAGTAGCGCAGCGAACCTGACAGGGCACCATAGTCGCCTACGCGATAGTAGCCTGACACATAGGCCAGGTCGATGTCGTTGACCAGTTGGCGCAACCACGGGGTATAGTTGAGGGCAACACCTGCTCTGCTGATGCAGAAAGGATACTTGGCCAGGTTCCAGTACTGCGAGTTGACGTCTGGGTCGGTAGCGGCACCGACGTCGCCCATACCGGCGGCACGGGCATCGGGAGCAATGGTTTGCGAAATCACGGCATGCTCAACGGGGTTGAACGTGCTGGTCTTATAGTCCTCGGCATTGGCCACGCCAATGGCTAACAGCCAGCAGCCAAAGACCATAATGAGTCTGTTTATATTCTGTTTCATCATCATATAAACGCAAGAGTTCTCTATTTATTGCCTATCACTATCAATTTCCTGGCCAGAGAGGCCTGAGTGCTGCCGTTGCTGCTGATGAGCACGCGGTAGAGATAGACGCCAGTGTGAAGGCGGGAACCGCTGCTGATGGTCAGGTCCCAGTCGACCACATAGGTCTGGTCGGTGGGCACGCCCGACTCTTTCTTCTCCCACAGTTTGCGGCCGGAAGTGTCGAATATCTCGAGTGTCACGTCCATCTGGCTGCCTGCGCGGTCGTGGCTGATGATGAAGCGGGTTCTGCCCTCTGTGGGATTGTTGGTGCAGAAGACGTTGACGAGCGTAGGCTCCAGTTTCGGGTCGACCACAAAGGTGAGTTCTGCAGTCGACGAGTTGTTCAGTATGTCCCATGCACGGAACAGCAGTTTGTGCTGTCCCTCAGAGAGTTCCGGGATGCTGAACCCTACGGTGCCGCTATGATAGTCGCCGAATTCGTACTGGAAATACTCGTTCAGGTTGTAGGTCTGGCTCATCTGGCCGTCAATGATGAGTTCCATGTCGTGGCCGATGCCGCTGCCTGCTGCATTGATGCCGTTGTTGTCGGTCAGGCGAGCCACGAAGTACGGGGTGGCGTTCGTCTTGCCTCCATTGGTGAACGACTCGCTGTTCAGGTAGCAGTAGATGGACGGCCCGATGCCGTCATTGCTGATGTCGCCCGTGCCGGACAGCGTGAAGTCCTCGTACTTCCCGTGTGCTTCCAGTGTCTTGGCATCGTTCACGGCGTAGATGCTGATCAGTCCCTTGTCATCGGAATAACTGACATCCTTGGGCACGGCAAAGGTGAACGAGAAACGGCCATTGCGGATGCTGTCGCTGCCGGTATAGATGACGTTGGGGCGGTCCCTGAAGACTATGGCTTCGGTGGCAGTGGCATCATACTGGTGGCCCGTGATGGTTTCTTCCACGTCGTAGACGGTGATTGACGCCACGCCGTGGAAATCGTCCATACCGACCACGTGGCCGCTGATCTGGGCACTGCTGCCGGCAGACAAGATGCGGGTGCCATTGCCGACGGGCTGACCGTCGATACTGTCGATGACTGCCTGCAGGGTGGGGGCTGCCAGCACCAGGGCCGGGTCGCCTAGAAGGGTGAACTGCAACTTGTTGATCTGCATGGCAACATCGTTGCCTGACTTATAGTCGTTTTTTGCCAGGCGGGCTGCTTCGCCTATGGAGTGGCGCTTGCCATTGGTGGAGCCCAGGACATTGGTCGTGTACAACACGTTCATGGGGCGGTTGTAATTGGCATAGACGGTGCGCGTAGTGCCATAGAAGGCGATGGCTCCGCCATTCTTGTTCAGCATGGCCGTCTCGCCGATGTTTTCTTCCTGACCGTCGAATGGCATGATGTCGCATGATGCCGTGAGCCACAAGGGCAACCGCATGGCTGCAGGTTCGGCAAAGTCGGCCAGTTTGACCACCTGCTCGTGCGACATACAGTAGGCAGCGCCGTGGCCGGAATAGTTCATGATCAGGGCACCAGACTGCATCTGTTGCTTGATCAGCCTGGTGGCATCAGGGAATGAGTTGCCCGTAGAAGAGGACACTCTCGTGTAGGCATCCCAGTAGATCTTCTTATACTGGAAATCTGGATATGCTGCCGATACCGACGCGTGTACATACTCGGCATCTCTCATGTGGAGATTGTTGTTGCCGTCATCGGCCATGAAACATATCTGGTTCTGCCATGAGCCGGCCTGCTCGTTGGCAATATAGGCTTCGATCTTGTCGACCATAATGGTGGCTTCTTCCAGCGTGCGAGCCGGCAGACGACCGACGGCCACGTCGAATTTGTCTGTCAGCACATTGCTGCCCTCACCGTCGTCCAGCAGGCAGAAATAGTCGTCGGTGACATAGCAACTGACCTCGCTGAAGGAGTTCTCACTCTCGTAGCAGAGCAGGAAGTCGTCGGGCGACGTCGTGCGCCAGTTGCTGGAGAGCATCCGGTTGTCCCAGGCACCGTCGCCGAAGAGCAGCAGATAGCGGGGCAGGTCATCGTCGCCCTCCGCACGGTCGTAGAGCATCTTCAGGTAGCGGCGGTAGGCATTGGCGTCGGGGGTGCCGCTGGAGTACTCGTTGAAGAGTTCGTCGGCCGGCACGATGTTTACCCTCATCCCGTCGCGGGTCTCGTGCAGGGTCTTCAGGCGCTCTGCCTGACTGACAAACTTCTGCGTGGTGGGTATGATGATGACCATGTCGGCCTGTGGGTCGGCATGGTGGTCTTGGTTCATGATGTGGTAGACATAGTCTGGCGTGGGGAGCGTGGATGGCGTCAGCACCGGCAGTGGCTGAGGCTCATCGCTCACAATGGTGATATAGTCCAGCCGCATATCGCTGCCAGACTCTTGGCGGATTGTCACCGTGTTGGTTGATTGCAGTCCGTCGTCCATGGCGAAAGTCCACTGGTCGGCAACAGCCGTGCTGTATTTGTCGGGATACGACTTTCCGTTCATGGATGTTGCCTTGATGGTGCCTATGACGGAGTCGTTGACCAGTACCGTGGCTTCGAAGGTTCCGTTGTAGGACATCGAGACGACCAGCGTTCCGCCCTCCGAGTAGGCGGGCAGGGTATAGGAATGAGAAACATTTGTACCGAACAGTGTACTCTCATAGAGGTTGCGGCCACCGTGATACCAGGCGTAGTTGTCCACTTCGTAGTGTGAGTGGTAGTCGTTGGCCGAAGGATAGTGGCTGCCGATGAAGGTTGCACTGTCTATGGTCAGGGGCTCGTCGTCACTCTCGGTCAGGAAGTAGCAGCCATTATTAGAGTAAGGATTGCGCGTGCGCGTCAGGCTGGTGGCGGTACTCCAGTTCACAGGACCGACGGCATAGAAGAGTCGTCGGCCGTTCAGCGTACAGGTAGGCACCTCCTGCAGGTCGTCAGTCTCCGCCAGATAGTCGCCTGTCAGTTGCTCCGGCTGCAGGGCACCGCCATAGCCATAGATCTTGACTTTCGAGGGATTGGCGAAGCCAGCCTTACGCACCATGGCGTCAGTCAACTGATAGAAGCCGGTCTCGGGCACGCTGATCTTGGCCCAGGTGCCAGCGGCCAGCACAGAGTGGTCGGCATAGCGCTGGGAGGCCGATTCGTCGACCGCCCTACGCCCCTTGGCCACCGGATGGGCAACAACAGACAGGTGGAAACTGACGAGTTTCTGATACCGGCCATCCCGATAGACCAGAGGAACAAACGACACATGGAGTACGCCCTTCTTCTGGGAAACGCCTATGCGTTGGTTGACTGCGGGCATGGCAGGCAACGGCTCCGTGGTGATGGCATGATAGCGGGCAATGTCGGCCTCTGCCATATCGATAAACTCGGGATAATCGATGCTGACCTCGTAAACCGAGTCGGCATACTGCTTCCCCAGTTCCTTCTCAAAGTAGAAACAGGGTAGTATGGAATCTATTCTGACCTCCTCTGCCGTCAGATTGAAGAAATCGTCAGCAGATGCTGAGGCTGTCAGCCCCAGCATCATGATGATAGTGGTCAGAAGTCGTTTCATATCGTCAGTTCATTTACAATAGAAGTCAAGTACCTTTCGGTCTTCCAGCCAGCCCTGCAGGTGGTCATCGATACTGACCGGCCCCACGCCCGTTGGCGTTCCTGTGAAGAGCAGGTCGCCCGTCTTCAGGGTGAAGAAGCGTGAGATGTAGGCTATCAACTCATCCACCCGATAGAGCATATCTGCCGTGCAGCCCGCTTGCACCGTCTCGCCGTTGATGTCGAGGCGGAAGTGCATATCCTGAATGCCTCCCCCCTTGCGGAAGGCCAGGGGCAACTCTTCCCATTCACCGATCACAGCCGAGCCGTCGAAGCCCTTGCAGATCTCCCAGGGGAGTCCCTTCTGTCGGGCTTTCTCCTGCCAGTCGCGGGCTGTGAAGTCTATGCCCACGGTCACTGCATCGTAGTAGCGGTGGGCAAATCGTTCGGGAATGCCCTTCCCCAGGCGGCAGATGCGTACCACCAGTTCGGCCTCGTAGTCGACACGCTCAGCCCAGTCGGGCACGAAAAACGGCTTCCCGTCTTTCAGCAATGCCGAGTCGGCCTTGGTGAAAATCACCGGCTCCTCTGTCTTAAATAACGAACCATGCAGCGCTTTATTGTGTTGCAGATAGTTCATTCCGACTGCAAATATCTTCATTCGCCGTGTCTGCTAGTCCTTGGGCAGCGTCATCACGAAGCGAGCACCGCCAGTATAGGCCGTGTCGAGGACAATGTCGCCACCCAGACGGCGGGCGATGCTGCGGGCCACGGTCAGACCGATGCCAGTGCCGTCGTAGTATTCGTCCAGTTGTACGAACTCGTCGAAGATGTGCTCGGCCTCCTCGGCGGGCACGCCGATGCCGTTGTCCTCCACGGCGAAGACCAGCATACCGCCCTCTATGAGCAGGCGCAGCATCACCTGCCCCTGCTTCACCTCAGCCCCGGCACCCACGGCAGCCTCGGCGGGCTGCGTGAACTTGCGGGCATTGTCGAGCAGCAGCGACAGGGCGCGTGTGGCCTGCTGCAGGTTGGTGTGGAGCATGGCCATGTCGGTGCCTTCGGCCATGTCGATGTCGAAGGTCAGGTGCTGGGCCATGGTGATGCCGCTCTCGTCGGCAGCCTGTGCCGCCACCTGCACGGCGGGCACGTCGTCGGTGCGCTCCAGTTCGGTGCTGCTGTTGGCATCGGCCAGTTCCAGCATCTTGTTCACCAGCGACGTGATGCGGCTGGTGTTGTCGTCGATACCCTTGGTCACCTCTTGCTGGGTGGCGGCATCCAGTTCCATGCCTGGTGTGGTCAGTATCTGGGTGAAGCCGTTGAGGATGTTCAGCGGGGTGCGGATCTCATGGGAAATCTGCTGGATGAAGTTGGTCTTCATCTGCGATGCCTCCTCTGCACGACGGCGGGCAATCTCCAACTGCTTGTTGGTCTCCTCCAGTTCGTGATAGGTCTCCTCCAGTTTGTCGTAGAGCAGCAGCGACTCCTGGTAGCCCTCCGACATATTGTCGAAGTTGGCCTCCAGCAGTTTGAAGTCCTCCTGCATCTGGCTGACCTGCTCCTTGAGTTGGCGGTTTTCCTCTAATAGTGCCTGATAGTCTTCTGCCACGATGGTGTTATGCTTGCTTTTGTTCGACGGTCATAAACTTGGTAAAGCCGGTCATGGCCAGCACCTTGTAGATTTCGGGGCTCACGTTAGTCATCTTGAACTGCCCCTTCTTCATCATCACGCTGCGCATGGTCTTCTGAATGATGCGCAGACCCGAACTGGCCATATAGGTCAGTTCATCGCAGTCCATCTCCAGGTCTACTCCAGCCTCGGTCAGTGCGGGCTCGATGTCTTTCTCAAACTGTCCGGCGTTCATGGTATCAATGCGCTGTCCGGTCTTAATGATGGTCTTGCCACCTTCTTTCAGTATCTGTGTCATAATCGTATGTTTTTTTTGTTTTAACCTTTTAATTTTTAATGCTTTTCCTCATTGTCAGGAGGTTCTTGCCCTCCAGACGCTGATAACTGACCTGGTTCATGATGTTCTTCACGATGTAGATGCCCATGCCGCCCAGGTCGCGCTCTGCAGGGTTGTCATCCACATTGAAGTCCTCCTTGAGCGTCGGGTCGAACTCTCGGCCGCGGTCGCTCAGCACAAATGTCAGTTCCTTCCCGTCGCTCTCGGCCTTCAGTTCGATGGTCGCATCGGAGCCTTCGGGATAGGCATAGAAGATGACGTTTGACACCATCTCCTCCATTACCAGGTTCAGGTTCATCTGCAGTTCCATGTCGAGCCCCAGTTCTTCGCCGATTTCCTCGACGAAGGCGGCCACATGCTCCAGTTCACCTACTTGGTTCTTGATTTTGATTTCTTTTGTCATAATCTTATGTTAGGCTTTTAATTCTTCACTTTTCACTTATCACTTATCACTTTTCACTTTTCACTTTCAAACACATCATGGTGAGATCGTCGCTCGGTTCGGCGCCGGCCACATGGCGGGCCACCTCTTCGCGCATCACCTCTATGCACTGACGGGCGTTCTCGTAGGGCGTCTGGTGCAGCACCTCCAGCAGGTGGTCGTCGCCAAACTGCTCCTGGGCAGCGTTCTCGGCCTCGTTGAGTCCGTCGGTGTAGATGAACAGCGGCTGGTCGATGATGCTATCTATGCTCTCGCCCTCGTAGTCCAGTTCCGGCCACAGGCCGATGGGGGCGTTGGGTTCCATCTCCAGGAAGTGATAAGTGAGGGGTGATGAGTGATGAGTGCCCTGCGCTTCTCCAATGGCCGGCGGGTTGTGGCCGGCGTTGCAGAAGTCGAGATGGCCGGTGGTCAGGTCGACCATGCCGATGAACATGGTGACGAACATACCGTTCTCGTTGTTCTCGCTCAGTTCGGCATTCAGGCGGGTGGCTATGTCGGCCGGCATGAGCGACTGCTTGGCCAGGGCGCTGAACAGGCGGGTGGCCTGCGACATGAAGAGCGAGGCCGGCACACCCTTGCCGCTCACGTCGCCGACGCAGAAGTAGAGCCGGTCGTCGAGCAGCAGGAAGTCGTAGAGGTCGCCACCCACCTCCTTGGCGGGTGTCATCGAGGCATAGAGGTCTATGTCCGGCCGGTCGGGGAATTCGGCCGGCACCATGCCCATCTGGATGTCGCGGGCAATGCGCAGTTCGCTCTCTATGCGCTCCTTGGCCGTGGTGGTCTCTTCCAATTGGTCGTAGGCATCCTGCAGGTTGGCATGGGCCTCCTCCAGGTTCTGGTGGGCCTGCTTGAGGCGCTTGGCTGCCCGCAGGCGGAAAACCATGAAGACGGCCAGTGAGAGCAGCACGATGACTCCGACGGTGATGATCCAGCGGAACTGGGCACGCTCCTTCTCCCTCTTGAGTTCGCCGACGTGGAACTGAGTGTTCATTATCGTCAACTGGCGCTTGGTCTCGCTGGCATTGATGGAGTCGTTGAGCACGTACATCTCGTTGTACAGCCGGGCGGCCTCTTCATAGCGGCCCAGGCCCTCCATGATTTGTGCCCGCTGCTTGCGCACGGTGATGAACACGCCCTCGTCGTTGTATTCCTCCATCAGTTGCATACGGCGGGTGTTCAGCGTCAGGGCTTCGTCGTAGCGGCCCTGCTGAAGCAGCAACTGGGCCTTGTAGAACAGCCAACTCATGCCCACGTAGTCATCGTCGGAGGCGATGTGCTCCTTGGCGCCGGCCAGCATACGCTCTGCCTCGTCCAGTTTTCCCAGTCCCAGTTTGGCCTGGGTGCTGGCTATGTAGTAGTAGGACCAGTAGATGTCGGCATTGCCGGAGAACGACTGGTTGCTGTCCTCGATAAACTGGATGAGGAACTCCTTCCATCTGTCGGTCAGTTCCTCCAACTTGTCGTAGGCCTCCATGTCGTTGAGGGCGTCGCCATAGTAATTGTAGATTTCCGGCAGGACGACCGGCCGCGGCCTGATGCCCGACAGCACTTCGATGCTCTTCTCATAGGAGGCGATGCACTCGTCCCAGTTGTTCATCTGCGTGTAGGCATTGCCCATGCCGTAGTAGGCCGTGCCGATGCCGTAGTTGTTGTGGCGCTCCATGGCGTCGTCGAACATACGCTGCACCTCTTCCAGGCCTTGGCGGCTGTTGCCTTCGAAGATGTAGGAGTTGGCCAGCAGTATCCAGTCTTCGTAGTAGTAGGTCCACAGCCCGTACTCCCGCAGGAGTTCCAGGTCCTGAGGCACCAGCAGGTAGATGGAGTCGTTCAGGTTGTTGTTGTAGTAGAGCACGGTGCGCAGCAGCAGTGCGTTGCCTATCTCGCGCTGCATCTTCTGATGGCGGGCTTCGTCCATCAGTTCATACAGGCATCTGATCTGGTAGTCCAGATCGTCGGTGGACAGGCTCTCGTCATAGATCTTCTCCAGCAGATCCAGCCGTTGGCGCCCCTCGGCGCCAGCGAGCATATCACGTAGATTTACCGATTCTTCGGCAAACACCACGCCGCTGTAGCCTGCAGAAATGATGGCTAAGATGGCAATGAGGATGGTTCTGATGGTGTCCAAGTGACAATACTACTCTACTTGGGTGCAAAGATACGAAAAATCATTCATACCACCAAATGTTTAAACAAAAATCGGCAATGCCAAAACGACATTGCCGATTCTCGTATCAAAAGTATTTCTACAATTATTCTGCCACGAGCGTGAAGCGACGGAAAGCCACGATGTCGAGTTCCTTGTCCTGTGCCTTCAGCCACTGGGCAACGGTAGCCTTGTCGCCGTCGCCGAACTGGAACTCCTGGTCCACCAGGCAGTTCTCCTTCAGGAACTTCTGCACACGGCCCTTGGCGATGTTCTCGATCATGGGCATCTTCAACTGGGCCTCGCCCTCAGCCTTAGAGGCCTCAATCAGTTTGCGGGCCTCGTCAGCCTGCTCCTGGGTGAGCCATCCCTTGGCCATGTTGCTCTCGATGTGGTCTTCGCTGTCCACGAGGTTGGGGTTGATGCCAGCCTTCTTCAGTTTCATCTCCACATACTTCTCCACCTGCTCGAGTTTGGTCTTCTCGACGGCGGTCTTGTACTCCTCGTCCAGGATCTTCTGGTCCACCTGCTCGGCGTTCAGGGCCACGGGCTTCATGGCAGCCACCTGCATGGCCAGTTTGTGGCCTACCTCGGCGTTCTCCTTGTTGGTCTGAACCATGGTGCAGAGGATGTGCTTGCCCATGTGGTCGTACACTTCGACGTTCTCACCCTCGAGGGTCAGATAGCCGTCCAGTTCCATCTTCTCGCCGGTGATGCCCGAGCGCTGGGTCACAGCCTCCTGAGCAGTCTGGCCGTTGATGTCGAGGGCCTTGACAGCCTCCAGGTCGGCAGCCTTGGCTGCGATGGCGGCGTCGAGGATCGACTGGGTCAGGGCGATGAAGTCGGCACCATTGGCCACAAAGTCAGTCTCACACTTCAGGGCGAGGGTGGCGGCAAAGCCGTTCACCTTCTTCACGAGCACGCAACCGTTGGAAGTCTCGCGGTCAGAGCGCTTGGCGGCGATAGCCAGACCACGCTCGCGGAGCAGTTCCTTGGCACGGTCGAAGTCGCCTTCGGCCTCGGTCAGGGCCTTCTTCACGTCGGCCAGACCGGCACCGGTCATAGCGCGCAGTTTCTTGATATCATCAATTGAAATTGCCATAATTCTTAATTCTTAATTCTTAATCGGCAAAGCCGACAACTCTTAATTCTTAATTCTTAACTCTTAATTACTCTGCAGCGGGAGCGGCCTCCTCGGCGGGAGCGGCCTCCTCGGCGGGAGCGGCGGGAGCCTCTTCGTCCTTGCGGGCACGACGGGTGCGCTTGGGCTTAGCCTCTTCGGCCTCACCCTCGGCCTGAGCCTCGGCAGCCTTCTCGTCGGCCTTCTCGGCCTTGCGCTCCTCCAGACCCTCGGCGATGGCGGCGCAGCAGGCGTTCAGCACGGCCTCTACGCTGTCCTTGGCATCATCGTTGGCGGGAATCACGAAGTCGATGTTCTTGGGATCGCTGTTGGTGTCGACGATGCCGAACACGGGGATACCCAGACGGTTGGCCTCAGCCACGGCGATGTGCTCCTTCATCACGTCAACCACAAACAGGGCGCTGGGCAGGCGGGTCAGGTCGACGATAGAACCGAGGTTCTTCTCCAACTTGGCGCGCTGGCGGGTCACCTGCAGCAACTCACGCTTCGACAGGTTGCCGAAGGTGCCGTCGCTCATCAGTTTGTCGATGGTTGCCATCTTCTTCACGGCCTTGCGGATGGTGGGGAAGTTGGTCAGCATACCACCGGGCCAACGCTCGATGACGTAGGGCATATTCACGCTGGTTGCCTTCTCGGCAATCACTTCTTTAGTCTGTTTCTTAGTACCTACGAAGAGGATTTTCTTACCCTGGCGGGCAATGTTCTTCAGGGCCTCTGCTGCATCGTCAATCTTCACGACGGTCTTGTGCAGGTCGATGATGTGAATACCATTGCGCTCAGTGTAGATATAGGGAGCCATGGCGGGGTTCCACTTACGCTTCAGGTGGCCGAAGTGGCAGCCGGCCTGCAGCAACTGGTCAAAATTTGTTCTTGCCATTTTTTTCTCTTTGATTTAATTTGGTTGTTTACTTTCTTTTTAATCTTGTTAGATCAGCCCCCAAGTAGTTCGTAAAGAAATCTCAGGAGTTTAGATACTAAACGTAGTCCAGTCTGTTTAACGCTTACTGAACTGGAAGCGACGACGTGCCTTGGGACGACCCGGCTTCTTGCGCTCTACCTCGCGGCTGTCGCGTGTCAGGAAGCCCTGATCCTTCAGCGTCTTCTTGTCCTCGGCGTTCACCTTCACCAGTGCACGGGCGATGGCCAGGCGCAGAGCCTGGCTCTGGCCAGTGAAGCCACCACCGTCGAGGTTCACCTTGATGTCGTACTTCTCAGCGCACTCCAGCAGGTTCAGCGGCTGCTTCACCACATACTGCAGAATGGCAGAGGGGAAATATTCGGTTAAATCCTTCTTGTTGATCGTAATTTTGCCGGTACCTTCCGACAGATACACACGAGCCACTGAACTCTTGCGACGACCTATTGCGTTAATTACTTCCATCTTTACCTATTATTATTTATACTGGTTAATATCAATAGCCTTCGGCTGCTGAGCCTCGTGCTTGTGCTCTGTGCCCTCATAGATGTAGAGGTTGTTCAGCAGGCTGCGGCCGAGGGGGCCTTTGGGCAGCATACCCTTCACTGCGTGGCGCAGCATCTTGTCGATGCCGTTGGGCTTCTTGCGCAGTTCGGCGGGCGTGTTGAAGCGCTGACCACCGGGATAGCCAGTATAACGGGTGTAGACCTTGTCGGTCTCCTTCTTGCCGGTGAACTTCACCTTGGCAGCATTGATGATGATGACGTTGTCGCCGCAGTCAACGTGCGGAGTGAAACTGGGCTTGTATTTGCCACGAATCAACTTGGCGACCTTCGAAGCGAGACGGCCCACCACCTGATCGGTAGCGTCGATGACCACCCACTCCTTCTTGGCTGTCTCCTTGTTAATAGAGACGGTCTTGTAACTTAAAGTGTTCATTTCTTCGTTTAAATTTACTAAAAAACAGTTCTTTTACTTTATAAAGTTTCTTTTGTTGAACGCCGATTCACAAACCGTGCCGTCCGGCCAAAGACAGGCACTATTTACACGACGCCCGTGGGGATTCTAAGACTCTCCCCGAATAATCGGACTGCAAAGGTACTAATAAATTGAGAATTGGGAATCGACGATTGAGAATTTGGGCCATGATTTACGATTATTTAACAAAATCAGGCATTATTAACGCGCCTTTCAGGGTTTTTTCGTCGCTTTTTCGTAATTTTGCCCCTCGAAGCGAATGGAGCCGAGACGCATCATACATGTAGACATGGATCAGTTCTATGCTGCCGTTGAGCAGCGGGACAATCCGGCCCTCCGTGGACTGCCCGTGGCGGTGGCCCACGACGGGCCGCGGTCCGTCGTCTCCACAGCCAGTTACGAGGCCCGCCGCTATGGCGTCCACTCGGCCCAGCCCCTCGTCACGGCCCGCCGCCTCTGTCCCTCGCTGGTGGTCGTCGAGCCCCACTTCCATATATATAAAGAGGTGTCGGCCCAGATTCATGAGATTTTCCACGACTATACCGACCTCATCGAGCCCCTGTCGCTCGACGAGGCCTTCCTCGACGTGACCGACAACAAGCGGGCCATCCCACTGGCCGTCGACTGCGCCCGCGAGATCAAGCAGCGCATCAAGCACGAGACGGGCCTGACGGCATCGGCCGGCGTCAGTTACTGCAAGTTCCTGGCCAAGATAGCCAGCGACTACCGCAAGCCCGACGGCCTCTGCGTCATCCATCCCGACCGCGCCCAGGCCTTCATCGACCAACTCCACGTGGAGCGCATCTGGGGCGTGGGGCAGAAGACGGCCGACCATATGCACCGCATGGGCATCTTCATCGGGGCCGACCTGCAGCGCTTCTCCCTGGGCCACCTCACCAAGGAGTTCGGCAAGATGGGGCGCGTCTTCTACGACTTCGCCCGCGGCATCGACGAGCGTCCCGTCGTAGCCGAGTGGGAGCGCAAGTCGGTCAGTTGCGAGCAGACCTTCCTGACCGACATCCACAAGTCCTCGCAGATCATCATCGAACTCTACCACACCGTCGAGGAACTGGAGCGCCGCATCGCCAAGAGCGGCTTCGAGGGCCGCACGCTCACCCTCAAGGTCAAGTATGCCGACTTCCAGCAGGTCACGCGCAGCATCACCCAGGACCGGGTGCTCCTCCGCAAGGCCGACATCCTGCCCCTGGCCAAGCAACTGCTCCGTCAGGTCGACATCACCGCCTCCCACCCCGTCCGTCTGCTGGGTCTCGGCGTCTCCGGCCACGCCCAGCAGCAAGACAGGCCGTCGCCCTCCCGCGGCGAGTGGCGGGAACTGGAACTCGAGTTCCTGCCCTGGTGATCGCAATGTCGCCGGCTTTCGCCTACAAGGAAATTTTCGAAAAATATCTGTCACTTCTATCACTTTCCTTTGTTTATCGGCATTTCAGGGGTGGCAGATGGGGTGATAGATATGACAGATTTAACGGAAATTAAGAATAAAATATCTGTAATTTTGGCAAAAAATCCGCATTTTTCAAAATCATCGCTCCACTTAGAGAGCGCATTCGCGATAGCCCGAAAATGTTCCACCCCCTGGAACAAAACCTTCCACCCCCTGGAACAAAATGTTCCAAGCCTTGGAACAAAACCTTCCAGGCCTTGGAACAAATTGTTCCACCCCCTGGAAGCCCCCATTCCAAAGCCTGGAACAAATGCTTGCTCCCCGTGTGCCGCGACGGCCCGCAATGCTGTTTTTTCAAAAATGGCAGTTTTTGGCCCACCAAAGCGCACTTTTTTAGTGAAAAAATGTAAAATCTATCACATCTATCACCCCATCTGCCACCCCTGAAACCACGATAAACAAAGGAAAGTGATAGAAGTGACAGATATTTTTCGAAAAATTCATTGTAGCGTAAATAAGCAGAAGACAAATAAACGCAACTAAGTTTTGGCAATCCAAAAGACTGTCAAAACTCATCCGCAATCGGTATCTTTGCAACCTAAAAAAGGGTACCGAAAGAAAAAAGACCAGAAAATGTTTGGCCAAAACAATAATTATTCGTATCTTTGCCGCATCGCTTGGATGTTCCTCTGTGGGGCACTTGGCGTGTACATTGATGAAATAGACGTTTACGAAACGTCTGTCCTGACGGTCACGAACTTCCCAATATCGATCCGTTATCAGGCAGATGGCAGCGTAGCGTCGGCGCATAGTGCATTATCGTGCGTCAATGGGTGGATACATCCATCGATGTGGCATTCCTATATACGGTTATGTACTGGCGTGGGCCGACCCAGCGTTGTCTATCCTGTAACGGAGAGGCAAGGGAAGGCCTGTGACCAGAGGGATAGGCAAACGGCGAGAAGCCTGCGCCATTTTGTGTGTACAGATATAACCAATAAAACAATAAACTTTATAAACAACTAAAAACAATTATTATGCAGAAATTATTACTATCCCTTTTTCTGCTGATCGTCAGCAGTAGTGTGTTTGCCCAGCACAGGAGCGAACAAGAAGCAATGCAGATCGCTCAGGAGTTTTTTGGAAAGAATGGCCTGTCTACTCAACTGTCTGTTGTGTCAAATCAGAAAGTGAGGACTCAAATTCAGAGGAGAGTCCCAGGAGCAAAACGCGCACAGGCAAAGAATGCTAGTTTCTATGTGGTGAATGACGAAGCGAACAACCGCTTTGTAATTGTCTCTGCTGATGAAAGAATGTATCAAATTTTGGGCTATTCAGACAATGGTACTTTTGATGAAGATGATGTACCAGATGGATTGCTCTTTTTGATGGAATCGTATAACAATCAATATTCTTTAGTAGAAGAGAGTCAACTAGTGCATAGGGCCAAGCGAGATGGGAAAAAGACGCCTATTGCTCCACTCATTCAGTCATTATGGGGGCAAGATAATCCTTATAATTTAGATTGCCCTATTGTCAAAGATGACGAAGGAAAATCACTGTTATCCGTATCTGGGTGTGTTGCAACCGCCATGGCACAAGCTATGAATTATTACAAGTACCCGCAAAATGGTTCTGGTGATAATGCTTTCTACTGGTTGAAATCAACCAAGTCGTTTCATAGTTTTAATTTTAGTGACTTGACTCTTAATTGGGAAAATATAACTAATATCTACGACGAGAATAGTACAGATGCTCAGAGAACAGAGGTTGCCAAACTGATGCATGCCTGTGGTGCCTCGGTATTAATGCAGTATAACACTTCATCTAGTGCAAATCCGGGAGACATCCCCTATGCAATGATTCACAATTTTGGTTATAACCCAAATATGCAATATGTGGTTAAAGATTATTATAGTAGTGAGGAGTGGAATACTTTAATTGAAAATGAATTGAAAGCAGGAAGACCCATTCTATATGGAGGTAGTGGTTCTACTATTTTCTTAGGTCAGAATATAGGAGAAGGAGGTCACCGATTTATTCTTGATGGAATGGATGAATATGGCCTATACCACTTCAATTTTGGATGGGAAGGTAATTGTGACGGCTATTTTTCTGTTGATGCGATTAATCCAAGTCAGTTAGGTGGGTTGCTTACTTACGACTTTAATTCTACCCAGGGTATGGTCATTGGGGTTACGCCAGAACAAATTGGTGAGCCTAAAGATATTTTTTACACTATTACTCTTCAACTAGACACGATTGTAACTGTTAATTCAAAGACCGAGATCGTATTTCAGCCATATTGTTGTAGCAACCTCTCAAATGAACAACACAATTTCTCCGGAGAATTGGGAATAGGAGCATTTGACAAAGATTGGAATTTGGTAAAGACCATAGCACAACTCAATGGTTCCGGCTTATCTGCTGGCTATTGGAATTCTACTACGAAAACAACATCTTTCCGCTATGATTCTTCAACTTTTAGCGAAGGTAGCCAGTATTACGTAGCGTTATATGCAAAACATGATAATAGCCAAAAGCCAACACTTGTTCGTACAAAATATGGTGAGAAGGATTGGTATCGAGCCATTGTAAAGGACAACAAGGTGTATTTGAACCGTAAAGCGATTGTAGACGACGGTAGTGATGTTATTCACACAGATCCTGTTTATCCTAGTATTCGAGAAGGTCTATACAATGTCACTGCACTGAATCAAAATGGGGAGAGTGCTAAATGGAAAATTACGATAACACGTGATATGGCAGATACAACATTGTACTATTTCAGCAACATAGATTCTGCGCTCAGTAACAGAAACATTGCAATTAAAGATGTAAGTGGAACAATAGACACAGATGGGAAACTTAAACTTGCCAACAGGCAAATAGTTGGGGACAACTATGAACTGAACAATTTCTCAAGTGCTGACAGCATAGAGATAATCACATACCCCTCTCAGAATCTTATGGAGATTATAGGTTACTGGGGTGTTGTTGAGACCGTAACTGGAAATGTGGTTTCAAAATATCATGAGACGAAATTCACAGAGCCGAAAGAGGATGATATTGTCATCCCCAATCCTGCGATTAATGTTAGCGAGCAGCACATTCTGACTATCAACTGTGCAGACAAAGATGCTTCTATCTACTATACCTATAGTGCCAATGGGGTTGAGCCGTCTGTTTCTTCCCTGAAGTATACGGAACCCGTATCACTTACAAGGAACGGAATAGCCAAGGCAATAGCAATCAAAGATGGTCTTCAATCTGATATCGTATCTTATGAAGTGAACACTTTTGTTGTTGATAAACCATCTATTGTTCCAGTAGCAGAGGGTAGTAAAACCATAAACCCAAATCGGTCGTTAGACTGAATTTTAGCCATTTCTAATGACCGCCATTAGAAAATAGTCTTTGTATTTGGTTGTTATTCAGTTATTTATTAACTTTGCCACGGATTAAGATTCATTGTTATGATGAAAGACCTG
>JAFUUL010000026.1 GCA_017483805.1 Prevotella sp. | reverse complement strand
TGATGAGTAATGAGTGGTGAGTGATGGGTGATGGGTGAGTTGGCGCATCAGGGCGTAGGCGCGGGTGATGCTCTGCGTCTCCTGGGGCGAGGCCTGGTCGATGGCGAAGGGCGAGAAGCCCAGGGCCTGGTGTTCGCCGAAGGCATAGAGGGCCCTCACGCCGCTGTTCTGGCAGCAACGGCTCTCAGGGATGAAGAGGCGGTTATTCCAGAGGGCATACTGGGCGGCCCACTGCTTGAAGCCTGTGTCGTAGATGTCGGGGGCCAGCAGGTCCAGGGTGGGAGCACCGCAGTGCCACAGGTCGATGAGATGGGCCAGCGGGCCTGCCGAGGGGTATTCGCCAGGGCGGCGTCCGCGGCTGTTCATGGCGGCGTTGACGTAGAGGGGCATCTGGGGCATGGTCTGTCGGGCTGCCTGTGCCAGGTGCTCCACGTAGCAGGCATAGTGGTAGGCCATGAAGATCTCGTCGGTGTAGGTGTCGGTGCCGAAAGCCGACGTCCAGGGGGCGCCAGGCGTCAGGTCTTGGATGCGGGCCTGCAGCCAGGGATGGAGCCGCCGCTTGTTCTTCTTCAGATAGTCGGCCAGTCGTTGGGGCACGCCCTGCTGGTAGGCCTTCTCGGCCAGCGGCGAGTGGTCGCGGGCATCCTCCAGCATACCTATCTCGTTCTCTATCTGCATCATGGCTACGGTGCCCTGGGTGTCGGTCTGGCGGATGTGCTGCATCAAGGCGGTGAAGGCGCGCAGGTCGGCCTGCAGCACTTGGTCGGAGAAGGCGGAGGCTATCTCCAGCGGTTTGCCGCTGGCAGTGCGGGCACGGGGGAAACGGCGGGTGTCCTGCTTGAACCACAGCGGGGCGTAGCACGACATGGAGTTCTTCCACACGCCGAACCAGAGGAAGACCACGTGCAGGTGGTTCTCCTGTGCACGCTGGATGGTGCGGTCGATGAGGGTGAAGTCGAAGCGGCCCTCCTCAGGCTCCATCAGTTCCCAGTAGGCGGGCACGAGCACGGTGTTGAGCCCCAGTGCTGCCATGCGGGGCATCACCTCGTCGATGTCTTCCACGCAGGTGGCAGCCGAATTGCTCAGTTCGCCGCCAAGGATCAGTTGCTGGCCGTGTGCTACCGTCAGGCTCGCCAGCAGGAGCAGGGAGAGAACGAATCGTTTCATTGCTTTTCTGGATTTGCAAAACTACCAAAATACTTCAGACACGTGTCGTGCCACTCACGGGCATCGTCCAGTTGACGTTGCAGTTTCCCGTCCACCTCCAGCCAGCGTTGCTCGTCGATGTAGGGGCGGGCCTCCTGCCAGATGCGGATGAACGACTCCACCTCACTGACGCCGCGCAGGTAGCGATACTGCATCTCCTCCCAGAGCGTGCGGCCGCTCAGCGTGCGGTAGGTCCAGGGCAGGTGGTGGAACCAGAGCAGGTACTGCTCAGGGCAGGTGGTAGGGCTGTCGTAGAGCGTGCGGTAGGGCTCGCGATACTGTCCTGTGGCGCCTGTGCCGCGGCTGCTGCGGTCGAAGCCGATGCCGGCGGTGTCGGCTTTGTGGTAGTAGACGGGGCACCACTCCAGCGGGTATTCGGCCTTGAAGCCGTCAGGCTCTGGGCCCATGTGGTGGTCGAACTTGAAGATGTGGTGCAGGCCGAGGGGCATCATATAGTCGACGCAGGCCTCGCGGCTGCGGAGCATCATGTTTATAAGACTCTCCCCCAGCCCCTCCCTGTGAGGGAGGGGGGTAGATAGTTCTAAATCTTGAGTGTAATCACTCCCCTCCCTCACAGGGAGGGGTTGGGGGGTGGGTCTGAAAGTCTGGCCGACCCACTCCTCGGCAATCTGGCGGGAGGAGAGGTTGGGGTTCCAGGCCAGTCGGCCGAAAGCGTACCAGTTGGCCTGGGCGAAATGGTGACCGCACCAGTTGGTGTCCAGTCCGATGTTGGCCACGCCGGCGATGCCCTGCAAGCGGGAGGGCGACATGTGGGCGAAGAACTCCTTCCACATGGGGGCGAGGAAGACCAGGTGGTCGCCCTGGCCCAGATACTCCTGCGTGATCTGCAGTTCGGCCATCTGGGGCGTGTGCTTCATCTGGTCGAAGATGGGGGCGTATGGCTCGCGCGGCTGGAAGTCGAGAGGACCGTTCTTTGACTGCAGGATGACGTTGTCGGCAAACTGTCCGTCCAGGTCGGCAAACTCGCTGACGGCCTGCATCACGCGGTCTTCGCCCTTGTGCTTGGCACCATAGACGAACGAGCGCCACATGACGATGCCGCCGTAGGGCTTCAGGGCCTCGGCCAGCATGTTGGCACCGTCGGCATGGGTGCGTCCGTAGTCGAACGGGCCGGGCTGTCCCTCGCTGTTGGCCTTCACCAGGAAGCCGCCGAAGTCAGGTATCACGCTGTATATCTCCTTGGCCTTCGCTCTCCACCAGCGTCGCACCTGCGGGTCGAGCGGGTCGGCAGTGCGCGTCTCGCCCAGGGCCTTCGGCGTGCCGAAGTTGACGGACAGGTAGACGCGTATGCCCCAGGGCCGCAGCAGGTCGGCTATCTCGCGTACCTTATCAATATAGGGGCGTGTGAGCATCCGTGGCGAGGCATTCACGTTGTTGAGCACCGTGCCGTTGATGCCGATGGAGGCGCAGGCCTCGGCGTACTGAGTGATAAGTGAAGAGTGAAGAGTGAAGAATCACTCCAGAAGATGCTTCGTCCGGCATAGCCGCGCTCGATGGTGCCGTCCAGGTTGTCCCAGTGGTTGAGGATGCGCAGACGGAAGTAGGGGTGCGACTCGCCCTGTTCGCCACGCAGCCAGGCATACTTGCCGTAGAGCAGGCCCTGCTGGGTGCGGGCGGTGATCACCTTGCCGCTGATGCGATAGCCGTCGTCGAGAGGCATCGTCGAGTCGATGCGCAGGGTGAGGCCCTGCACCAGGGTGCTGTCGTAGCGCAGCCACAGGCGGCTGCCGTCTTCGGCGTAGGAAGTGATAAGTGATAAGTGATGAGTGATGAGTGATAAAACGGTGATGATCAGTAACTTTTTCATATCACGTGTCGCAGTTGGTTTCTTACTTGTTTGCGGGCCTGCCCCAGACGGTATTCCACGGCCTTGTAGGGCTGGCTGGTCTCGCGGCAGATGTCGCGGATGGGCATGTCGCCGTAGATGTGCATGCGGTAGAGTTCGCGGCACTCCTTTGGCACACGGGCCAGTCCGCGCTCCAGTTGCTCGTTGATCTCGCGGACGGAGAGCACCGACTCAGCCGTCTCGCTATGGTGGGCTGAGAGCAGGCGGGTGATGGTGTGCTCGGCCTCGCGGCATACGCTGTGGTGGCGATACCAGTCGGTGAGCAGGTTGCGGCAGAGGGCGTAGACCAGGCTGGGCAGCGTAGTCTCGTTGATGGGGCGGTTGCCGCTGAGCAGGCGCAGGAAGACTTCCTGCACCAGGTCTTCGGCCTCGTCGCTGTTATGAAGACGAACCAGCACAAAGGCGAGCAGGTCGCCTCTGTGCTTGCGGTAGTAGTCTTCTATGATGGTTTGGTTATTCATTCACAACCTTCCGTATGGTTCCGTCTTCGTTGTAGAACAGGCGTTGCGCCTTCAGCGAGCGCAGGTGGGTGATGTCGTTGGAGGGCACGCAGTCGTGGTAGAGCAGGTACCACTGGCCCTTGAACTCCACGATGCAGTGGTGAGTAGTCCAGCCCACCACGGGGTCGAGCAGCACGCCCTGATAGGTGAAGGGCCCATAGGGCGAGTTGGCTGTGGCGTAGCAGAGCAGGTGGCTGTCGCCGGTGGAGTAGGAGAAGTAGTACTTGCCATTATACTTGTGCATCCACGAGGCCTCGAAGAAGCGGTGCGGGTCGCTGGCCTTCAGGGGCTGACCGTCAGCATCGACAATCACCACAGGGCGTGGCGCCTCAGTGAACTGCAGCACATCGTCACTCATACGGGCCACGAAACTGGTCAGTGCAGGTGCGTCGGCAGGGGCCCAGAGTTCCGTCTTCTTGTCAGAGGCGTGGCCGATGTCAACGTGTCCGGCAGGGGCCGCCTCGGTGTCGGGCTGGGCAATAGGTGCGAACGGCGACTTGAGGGGCACGTTCCACTGCAACTGTCCGCCCCACAGGCCGCCGTAGTAGCAATAGATGCTGCCGTCATCGTCCTTGAACACGCAGGGGTCGATGCTATAGGCGCCGCGGATGGGGTGCTCCTGGGGGATGAAGGGGCCTTCGGGCCGGTCGGCAATGGCTACGCCAAGGTGGAACACGCCGTTGTAGTCCTTGGCGGAGAAGACGAGATAGTACTTACCGTCCTTCTCAACCACGTCGCTGTCCCACATCTGCTTCTCCACCCAGGCCACCTGGTCCTGATCGAGGATTACGCCGTGGTCAGTCACAGGGCCGTTCTCGATGTCGTCGAACGACAGCACGTGGTAGTCGCGCATCTGGAAGTGTCCGCCGTCATCGTCGAACACGTTTTCGCACTCGCGGTCGTGAGAGGGGTAGATGTAGAGTCTGCCGTTGAATACGTGGGCCGCAGGGTCGGCCATATAGTCACTGGGGAAAAGATAGCGGGGTTTCATAGTGTGATGCTTTCTTATTTCTTGTTACGTTGTTCGATTTCCTTATTGATTTTGTCGATGACCTCGTCGCTCAGTTCATACTTCGAGATGATGAACATAGCCAGCAGGAGCAGCAGGGCAGGGATGATGCAGACCAGCCAGCGGATGCCCTCCTGGGCCTCGGGCGACTGCAGTTCGAGGTCGTTCATGAAGTAGGCACCAGCGGCATTGCCCACGCTCATCATGGCAAAGGCGGTGATGAAGAAGAGGGCGATGATGCGCAGGGGGCGGTTGCGCAGGAACTCCGTCCACAGGTCGCTGACCTTCACGTTCTTCGTCTCACTCTCATCCATCACCACGCGCTCCTTGGTCTGCGAGAAGCAGAAGATGAGCAGGGCCAGGCCCACGAGAGAGAAGATGAGCATGGTGAGGAACCAGGCCCGCGAGTCCTTGGGCAGGGTAGAGGCCTCCTCGGTGGCCACATAGTTGGTCCAGGCCAGCACCAGTCCTGGCACCACGCCGCCCAGGGCCATGCCTGCCTTGAAGAAGATGCCCGTCAGGGCGTTGACGATGCCGGCGATGCGGCGGCCCGTGGTGTACTCGGCATAGGAGATGACCTCAGGGATGAGGGCCCACATATAGCCAGTGGCCACGATGACACCCGTCGACTTGATGAACTGGGCGATGTAGACCAGCGTGATGTTCTCCTTCACCGTGCCCATCTTGCTGATGATGTAGAGCATACCCATGCCCACGATGGCCACGCTGAGGAAGATGTAGAACATATTCTTCTTGCCCACACGCTTCTTGATGGCGGGCACCAGTGGCATGAAGATGAACGAGGGCAGCGAACCCAGGCCCATGAACAGGGCCATCTCTACGGGCAGGTTGTCCGACTGGGCAAACAGGGCGACGATGATGGGCACGCCAGCCGACACGCAGAGGCCGCCCACGTTGGCCATAAACATACGGACAGAGGTCAGGATGGTAATCTCGTCGGTGTCGCGTGTCAGCGATGAGTTCAGGGCGCCGTAGGGCACATTGATCAAGGTGTAGAGCATCGACATGCCCACGTAGGTGATGTAGGCATAGACCAGCGAGGGTGCAAAACCGTCCCAGAAACAGAGGATGGCCAGGATGGTGAGCGGGATGCCGCCCATCACCAGGTAACTGCGATACTTGCCCCAGCGCGGCGTGTGCTTGTCGACGAAGGTGCCCACCAGTGGGTCCCAGAGCACGTCGACCAAGCGCACCACGAGAAACATGGTGCCGGCCAGTCCTGCCGACTTGGCTGCGTCGCCACCGAGCACATAGACATCGGTGTAGAAGAACAGCAAGTACATGCAGATGGTCTGATAGATGAGGTTTTGGGCCAGGTCGCCCGAGCCAAAGCCGATGCGCTGCACCCACGAGAGTTTGTAGAAGCCTTTTTGTTGTGTCGAATCTGTCATATGGTTGTTTCGTTTTAAGTTTCTTGCTGCAAAATTACTATTTTTATTTTAATAAACCACTCAAGAAATGTTGCAGATGCTTCGCTAAATGTTTCATTTGGGCACAAAGAGACGGCTGAATATTGTTTTTCTCACAAAAAAGCATTACTTTTGCCCTTGTTATGAAAAAGACATTCGTGTTGATGCTTGCGCTTCTCGGCGCAATGGCGGCAGGGGCCAAGGTGCAGTTGCCGCAGATGTTTCAGAGTGGTATGGTGCTTCAGCGCGGCATGCCCATCCCCGTCTGGGGACAGGCCGATGCCGGCGAGCAGGTGCGCGTGACTTT
Source organism: Prevotella sp. (assembly GCA_017483805.1). Lineage (GTDB taxonomy): Bacteria > Bacteroidota > Bacteroidia > Bacteroidales > Bacteroidaceae > Prevotella. The sequence goes on along the minus strand of JAFUUL010000026.1, from coordinate 93,281 downwards.
CCGTAAGAAGGTGTATGAGACCACCGCTGACAGTGATGGTCGCTGGCAGGTCGTCCTGCCTCAGCAAAAGGCGGGCGGCCCATTCCAGATGACCATTAACGAACTGACGTTAGACAATTGTCTTATCGGCGACGTGTGGCTCTGCTCCGGCCAGTCGAACATCGACGTGACCGTCGAGCGCGTCTATCCGCAGTATGGTGCCGTGATCGACGATTACGAGAACGAGCAGATTCGTATGTTCCGCGTGCAGACCGACTACGACACCCACGGGCCGAAGAGCGACGTGAAGCCCACGTCCATCAACTGGAAGCCGGTGTCGAAGCAGAATGCCTGGCTCTTCTCTGCCGTGGGCTACTTCCTGGGCCGCGAGATGTACGAGAAGACGGGTGTGCCGCAGGGTATCATCGTCAACAGCGTTGGCGGAACGCCTATTCAGGCTTGGCTTGATGCTGACACGCTGCGACAGAACCACGCCCGTGAATTCCAGCGTACCTTGTTCTTCCAGGACGATGAAATGGTGCGTTCTTTGCAGCATGGCAATATGATGGCACAGAACCGTTGGCAGAAAATGCTCACGGATACCGACCCTGGCTATCGTGACCACTATGCCGCACGCGACTATGACGACAGCCAGTGGGAAGTGAAGGATGCCTTCAATCGTCTGCCTAACGGACGCCAGCAGAGCAATAACCTTACACGCGATTTCCGTTATACGGGCTCGTTCTATGCCCGTCAGCATATCACCATCGATGCTGCCCATGCCGGCAAAACGGCCCGACTGCTTGTGGGCACGCTCTTTGATGCCGACCAGACTTATGTCAATGGTCGTCAGGTGGGTTCTACGGGCTATCAGTATCCGCCTCGTCGCTATCAGATTCCTGCTGGTGTGCTCGTGGAGGGCGACAATGCGCTGACCGTTCGTTTCGTCACCAAGGGTGGTGCACCCCATTTCATCCCGGAAAAGCCCTACAAATTGATTTTCGAAGACGGTACAGAGGTCCTGCTCTCTGAGCAATGGCACATCAAGGAAGGTGCCCGCATGCCGAACTGTCCCGGTGCCGATGCTGGTGGACAGAACCTGCCCTCTGTGCTCTATAACGCCATGCATTATCCTCTTGCCCCATACGCCCTCTCTGGCATGGTATGGTATCAGGGTGAGTCGAATACCGACCTTGGACTGGGCTATGAGCAGTATCTTACAGAACTCGTCACTGGCTGGCGCCAGTTGTGGCAGACGCCAGACCTGCCTTTCGTCATCGTGCAGTTGGCCAACTTCATGGACCCCTCTGATCAGCCCCAGGATACAGGCTGGAGCCAGGTGCGAGAGGCACAGCGCTTGGTTGCGAAGAAACAGCCGAATGCCGAACTGGCCTGTATCATCGACTTAGGTGAAACCGTTGACATCCATCCATTGCGCAAGCGTGAGGTGGCTCAGCGCATAGCCCGTTGTTTCGAACACATCATCTGGAACAAAAAGGTGACGCTGTCACCCGAGGTGATCAGCACTCAGGTCAACGGCAAGCAGGTCACGCTGCAGCTCGACCAGCCCCTGCTGCATGAGGGACAACTCTACGAGTTTGAGTTGGCTGGTGCTGACGGGCGTTTCGTCAATGCCCTGGCTGTTGGCAAGGGTTCGCAGATTGTCATCATCGAGTCATCTGTCGAGAATCCCAAGCGCGTGCGCTATGCCTGGAAAAACAATCCGCTCCGAGCCAATGTGTTTGGCCAGAACGGATTGCCTATGTCGCCCTTCCAGATGGAAGTGAAATAACTAGTCGCTTTTTTGAAAGAACTACTGAGCCCTCCTGCACTCCGACTCATTCATGAAGAGGTAGGAGGGCTTATAGCCGCCGAAGTCGGCCACGATCTTCTCGAAGACGATGCCGGGATGACGCGGCTGTAGCGTCAGCGTGTGCATCTTGCCTTGTCCTACGGGCAACTCTACCTCCTTCTCGATGATGCGGCGGGCGATGGTGGGGTAGAACTCGGAGTACATGTAGGGCTGGCGGTCCACCAGTGTCTTGTTCATGTTCACCGTCTGAGGCTCAGAGCCGTCGAGACTGACGGTATACTCATGACCGCCTACGTTGAGGAAGTCGAGCGTCGACTTGACGATCACGTGTACCTTCACTTGACTGATGCCCTCAGGCAGCGAGAAGCGGTAACTGATGCTGGCATCGCCCACGGGGGCTGTGTAGGGCGTCAGGGCTACGGCGCTGCGTGTGCGGCCATAGTCGGGATAGACAGTCCACCGGGTGCCTTCAGAGGCCTGGGCCTTGTAGTAGTGCTCTGCCTCCATGGCAACAAAGCCGTCAGAGGGGGCAAAAGTGTAGCCGCCTGCCACATTACTGCTAACTTCCACCTTCTTCGTCTGTGGCAACATGTCCTTGGGGAAATTGTCGTTCCAGATGCGGTAGCCGATGTGTTTCTGCGTCATCATGCCATCCCATTTGCCACCGCTCATCACCTTATTATAATAGTGACAGAGCAAGGAGTCGCGATGGAAGCAGCGTGGCACCTCCTCGGCCCACTTGTTGGCATCAGGATTGTTGTTCGAGGCCAGATAGTGGTTCATGGCTTGGGCATAATACATGTCGTAGAGGTTGGCCATGGCCTGCACGGGGAAGAGCACCGTCTGGCGGTAGAAATCGCGGGCCTCGGTAGGGATATCCTCGTAGAGGCGCAGGGCACGGGCCTCGAGACGGGCATACTCGTCGGCCGCCTGCTTCCACTCGCCAGTCTCCACATTGTAGGTCTGGGCGTCCAGCATCTCTGGCGTCACGCGGGCCATATACTGGCAGTTGCGGTTGTAGATGGAGGCGGCTTCCTCAGCGATGGTATCGCTGAATACGGAACTGAAGAAGCGGCGGGTGTGCTGGGTGACGGTCTGCTGGGTGTAGGCCTTCGGATTCCAGGCCATGTCGAGGAACAACTGGATGGGGTACTCCATCGGTTTCAGGTCGCCCACGTTGAGTATCCACATACGATGGATGCCGTAGTCGTAGGCCAGCGACAGTTGCTCGAACATCTGCTGCGTCTGGGTGACGTTGATCCACTTCGAGTTGCGAGGTGCGCCCACGTAGTCCACGTGGTAGTAGATGCCCCAGCCGCCCTTGTGGGCACGCTCCTTGTCGTCGATGGGCACTCGGCGTATGTTGCCCCAGTTGTCATCGCACACCAGCATGATGACATCGTCGGGCACGCGGAAGCCGGCGTCATAGTAGTCCTGCACCTCTTTATACAGTGCCCACACCTGTGTGGTCTTCTCGGCAGGCTTGCCCGTCACCTCCTTGATGATGCGGCGCTGGTTGTCCACGATGCGCTGCATCAGTTTCGTGTCGGCCGTTTCGCTCATGGCCTCGTCGCCGTCGCCGCGCATGCCGATGGTCACCATGTCGTCGGTGCCCTTCATGCGCTCGATGCCCTCACGGAAGAAGCGGTCCAGGTTTGCCTGGTTCGTCTGATAGTTCCAAGCGCCCCACTGCTTGCGGTGGCGGGCATACTCCTGGTGGTTGCGAGCCATCGGCTCGTGGTGACTGGTGCCCATGATGATGCCCATGCGGTCGGCCGTCTGTCCGTTCTCAGGGTCGTCGGCATAGAAGGCCCAACTCCACATGGCCGGCCAGAGCATATTTCCCTTGAGTCGTAAGACAAGTTCAAAGACCTTCTCGTAGAAGCGGTGGTCGCCATAGTTGGTGCCGAAGGTGTTCTTCACCCAGCCCGTCAGACAGGGGGCCTCGTCGTTGAGGAACAGGCCGCGGAACTCCACAGCCGGCTCGCCGTCGGTGTACTCGCCAGGCAGGGCGTAGACCTGTTTGTGGCGCTCCACAGGGGCGTCGGCCCACCAGTACCAGGGCGAGACGCCCATCTGCTGCGACAGTTCGTAGATGCCGAAGACCGTGCCGCGCTTGTCGCTGCCGGCGATGACCAGTTGCTGGCCGATGGTCTTGATGACGTATTTCTCGCGCCTGCCCTTCAGGTCTTTCAGCAGGCCCTTCTTCACCCACTGGTCAATCTGCGGGTTGCTGCCCACGGTGCCTATGACCATCATCGCAGCCCCGTTCTTGGGGTCGTCGTAGCCCAGGCCCTTGTCGCCGAAGGCGAAACTGCCGCCCACGACGGCTGTACGGCCCGTCACTCGACAGAAGTCCTTGGCCAGCGACTGCACGGCCAGTTTGACGCAGGAGTGCTCTTGGTCAGACACATCAATGGTGGCATCGTGTAGGGCGATGGCACCGTCCTGCGGGCTGAAGGTGATAAACGGCTCGGCGGCCTGTGTCAGGGCGCAAACCGTCAGAGTCAGCAGGAGGGAGATGATTCGTTTCATAGTCGTTGCTGGGTGTTATTGGGTGATGACCACGCCGCCGCCAGTGGGAATCTCTATCTTCAGGGTCTTCTTCTTGGTCAGTTTGGCGGTGGTCAGTTGGTTGTTCTGGTAGAGGCTGACCGTGCCTTCATTCAGCATCGGCAGCGAGAGGGTCTGCTTCAGGGGCTGGTCGGTGGCGTTGATGCCGGCCACATACCACTTGTCGCCAGCACGGCGGGCCAGGATGATGTACTGGCCAGGATAGCCGTCGATGAAGCGCACCTCGTCCCACTCGGTGGGCACCTGCTTCATGAAGTCGATGGCCCACCTGGGGGCATCCTGCAGGTTGTTGGGAGCCAGGGCGAAGTGCTGCACGGCGCTCTGGAAGATGACGGCCGTGGCCAGGGCATATACGTCAGAGGTCTTGCGCTGCGTGCCGCGCTTGTTGTCGGCACTGTAGAACTTGTTCAGAGCCGAGCCGCCGAAGTCCATCGAGCCCACCACGTTGCGTGTGAAGGGATACATGGCGCCGCAGTCGCGGGCCTCGTTGTCGCAGAAGCCCTGCGAGAAGTGCAGGTTCTCGCTGGCCAGCACGGCCTCCGATGCCACGTAGTTGCCGTACATACGCTCCCAGCCGCGAGGCAGCGTGCAGCCGTGGAAGATGACCATCAGGCCTGCGTCGTTGGCATCGCTCAGTATGTCCTCGTAGAGCCGCATCATCGGCTGCTTGTCGCCGCCGAAGAAGTCGACCTTGATGCCCAGAATGCCGATGTCGTGCATCCACCGCATGTCTGCCTTGCGCAGGGTTGAGTTGTCCATGATGCCGCGTGGCGACTGCGGTGCGTCGTTCCACGAGCCGTTGGAGTTGTACCATAGATAGAGCCCTACGCCCTTCGTCTTGCCGTATTCGGCCAGTTCGGCTATGCGCGGCCGGCCAATCTGCGTGTCCCACAGGGCGTCGATCAGCACCGAGCGGTAGCCCATCTGTGCAGCGAAGTCGATGTAGCGCTTCTGCTCGTCGAAGTTGCAACTGCTGTCCATGCCGATGATCCACGACCACGTGCCCTTACCATATTCATAATGCCGGGTGGCGGCGTGCTTCGTCTTCACCACATCCCAGGCCACGGTGGTCTCCACGATATTCTTCAGCGGGCCCACGGTGATGGTGCGCCAGGGCGTATGGCCAGGCAGGGCCATCTGCACCGATGTGCTGCCCCATCCGTTGCCCTCTTCCTGCTGGGGGAAGCCTATCTGGTAGCGGCCGCCCTCTTCGCCCAGCAGTCGGCAGCCCACATAGCCCCCGTCAGTGCCCGTCTCGCTGATGAGGAGCCAAAGGTCCTGGGCCTTGAACAGACAGGGGAAGGTGTAGCCCTGCCCCCAGCCGTTCTTGCCCACCGGCTCGTCGATGCCGTAGCGCGTCTCGTAACTGGGAGCCGTGCGGGCGAAGCCGGTCATCGGCTTGGCCTGTGGCGCCAGGAAACTGGTGGCCGTGGCAGGCAGTTGGAAGGCCGTGGCCTCGCTCTCCACCACGCAGCACATCGTCATGTCGCGCCCCTGCTTCTTGGGTAGGATGGTGTAGCGGAAGGCCACGTCGCGGTTGCTGATGCGGAAGGTGATGTCCATCACGTGCTGGCCCTGCTGCTCATACTGGGCCACGGCCTCGCGGGCCTCGTAACTGACGTGGCTCTGCTTGATGTTGCGCAGGGTGTAGTTCTCCTTGATGTCGCTGGCCTTCACGCCAGTCAGCGACAGGTCTCGGCTGTAGTCGCCGATGTTGGTCTTCAGACCCAGTGCCGAGGGGCTGATCATCACCTGTCCGTCGTAGGTCACCTGATAGCAGGGCTGACCGTTCGTCATGCTCAGTTCCACACTGATGCGCCCGTCGGGACTTGTCACCACTTCGCCCCCCTGGGCCGACAGCAGGCCGAACCAGGCGAGGCATACGAAAAGCAAATTCTTTCTCATGAGGTTTCTTTACGATTGTTTTTTTTTATTCTGGGTGCAAAGATACAAAGAAAACGGCAGACGGCCTTTTGATTTTGTTACTATCTTTTTCAGAAATGTTTCACTGGCCGAAAAGGGTCGTTAGCGTTTGTTGCGCTTCCAATTCTTTTTCGTACCTTTGCGGCAGAATCATATCACTAAGAACATTTATGAAAAAGTCAGTATTAAGTTTTATCTTTTGCTTATTGATGAGCCCCATCATGGCGCAGAATCCTTATCTCCCCTTGTGGGAACACCTGCCCGACGGCGAGCCGCGCGTCTTCGAGGACCCCGATCAGCCGGGCAAGTTCCGTGCTTATATTATTGGTTCGCACGACGTACATTATAATAAGTATTGTGGCAACGACGTGCGTATGTGGTCGGCACCCGTCGAAGACCTCTCGCAGTGGCGCGACGAGGGCCCCATCTTCTCGTGGTTCGTGGGTGGACAGTGGGACACCATGTACGCCCCCGACCTGGTTGAGACCGTCGACCGCCAGACGGGCCGTAAGACCTACTGGCTCTATCCCCACTCGCGTGGCTGGCGCCGCGTGGCTATGGTGTGCAAGGGCGACCGTCCTGACGGCCCCTTTACGCCTGTCAACCTGACGGCCGACGGCACCCAGTGCGTGGAGGGCTCGCTTATCGACTTCGACCCCTCGGTGTTCATCGAGCCCGTCAACGACAAGCGCGACCCCGACTATGCCGTCGGCTATCGTGCCTACGTGTTCTACGGCTTCCAGCACTCCACGGCCTGCCAACTCGACCAGCAGACCATGTACTCCAAGCGTCCTGGCACCGAACTCATCGACCCCTTCATCCCTGCCAGCAGCCGCGACGGCCGGCTCTTGGACAAGGAGGGCTCTGAGTACAAGGCCCTCTACAAAGGTCAGAATCCGCTCGACTTCAACTTCTTCGAGGCCTCCAGTATCCGTCAGGTGGGCAACAAGTATGTGATGGTCTTCAGCGGCTATAGCGGCCAGGAGTACGGCCTGGGCAACACCAACTCGGCCCTGCGCTATGCCTATGGCGACTCGCCCCTCGGCCCCTGGCGCTCTGGCGGCGTGCTGGTCGACTCGCGCGGCGTGGTGCTGAGCGAAGACGGCTCGCACCTCATCACCACCAATGCCGGCCACAACACCCACGGCTCGCTGCAGCAGATCAACGGCCAGTGGTACGTCTTCTACCACCGTCCGCCGCGTGGTTTCGGCTATGCCCGCCAGGCGATGGTGGCCCCTGTCAAGATAGAGTGGGACAAGAAGCCCGTGGCCAAGGGCGGACAGGTGCGCATCACTGGCTACGACCCCTATGCGAAGGACAATGAGTGGACGGCCCGTGCTGCCGACGGCCATGCCTATACTGGTGCCGAGGTGACCAGCGAGGGCTTCCATGTCTTCGGCCTGCCGCCCTACGCCTACTACTCTGCCGGCATCGCCTGCTTCATGACGGGCGGCACCAATGCCAACGAGTGGATGCAGGACAACCACGACGTGTGGCGCAACTCGATGGACCTGGCCGGCATCACCCCTGGCGGCATCGTGGGCTTCAAGTACTTCGGCTTCGGCGGCCTGGCTCAGGATGCCAAGGGCATCCGTGCCTTTGAGGGCATCCGTCAGGGCGACGATGCCCGTCTCTGTCTGAACCTGACGCCAGGCGGCAAGGGTGCCTTCAGCATCCGCGTCCTGCTCGACAATCCCTGGCAGGGACAGCAGGTGGCCCAGTTCAACATCCCTGCCGATGCACCCCGCCGTGCCACCACCGTCTCTGCCCCAGTGCCCGCTCTCGAGGGTCTCACCGGCAAGCACGCCGTCTATCTGGTGGCCGACGGCCCTGGCCTCTTCACCCTCCACGGCATCGGCTTCGGCAAGCATGGTGCTGAGGTGCAGCCCCCCGTGGTGCCAGAGGTCACCATCACCGTCGACGGCCAGCGACTGCTCATTCCCTCGCTGCCCCTAATGGCCACCAACCAGAACGGCTACACCCGTGCCGACCACTATCAGACCTACGCCCCGCTGCGTGCCTCTTCTCGCATCGAGGCCTCGGCCAACGACCCCTCCGTCACCATCGCCGTCAGCCCCATTGCCGATGGCCGCGCCACCGTGCGTGCCACCTATCAGGGACAGCAGAAGGTGTTCCTCATCAACTGAGCCCAGAAAAAAACGCGCCCGCTCTGAGCCGTTTCTACAGAAAAAGTTGTAACTTTGCACCCACAACATGCAAAGTTACAACTTATGACTTGGAAGGAATTTTTCTTGAAAGACCGCTTTGCGGTCAATGCCGGCGTAGAACTGCTGGACATCAGCGAGGGCTATGCCCGCACGCGGATGCTCATCACCCCTGAGCATCTCAACGGCGGTGGCGTGTGTCAGGGCGGTGCCCTCTTCACCCTGGCCGACCTGGCCTTTGCGGCCGCCGTCAACAGCCATCGGGTGCTCACCTTCTCCACCACCAGCCACATCACCTTCGTCCGCAGCGTCGCCTCTGGCTATGTCTATGCCGAGGCCCGCGAGGTGGTCAACCACCCCCGCCTGCCCTACGCCGAGGTGAAGATCACCGACGAGCAGGGCACCCTCGTGGCCGTCTTCACCTCCAGCGGCTATCGCAAGCAGGATGTTCGCATCGACGTAGAGTCTTGCTTCTGACGGCACTTTAGGCCCGTTCCGATGCTTGTTATTGGGGAAAAGTAGCGTGGAAACTGGGGACAAATAGGCATGAATCAGGGAGAAAGGAGCCTCCAAACTTCCTTGCGCCTATAGGCAAAAGACCTTGCGGCTCCAGTCAAAAGGTCTTGCGGCTCCAGCCAAAATGATTCTGCGCTCCGAAGCAGAAGCAGGATGGAAGCAGGGTGGAAGCAGGATCGGAAGGCAATCCTGCTACCCCTATCTCATTGTAAGTCAATGGGTTGACTCCGAGAGAAGCAGGATAGCAGGATTGTTTCGTTTTTTAGGCCTGTAGAGCGCTATGCCCAGTCGGTCAGGTCCTTCTCGGCGATGAACTTCAGTTTGTTGAGGATGATCACCTCGCGGGCCTTGTCGGCATTGTCGGTGCGGAAGACCATGATGCCCTTGCCGCGCAGCAGGAAGGTGAACATGTAGGCGATGCTGATGCCGGCGTCGCTGAACATCTTGACGGCATCGGCGGCGCGGCCGGGCTCGTCGTCGAGTTCGAGGGCGAGCACGTCGCTCAGGGCGACGGCCACGCCGGCCTTCTTCAGTTCCTCGTAGGCGCGCAGGGGCTCGCTGCAGATGAGACGATAGATGCCATACTCTGCCGTGTCGGCAATGGTGGAGGCCACGATCTGGATGTTGGCCTCTTTGAGAGCCTCCAGCACCTTGATGAGGGTGCCCGAGCGGTTCTCAATGAAAATGGATAGTTGATGAATGGTCATAATTCTTAACTCTTAATTCATAATCGGCGTAAGCCGACAACTCTTAATTCTTAACTCTTAATTCTTAATTCGTTCACTGGTAGACCTTTCGCTTGTCGACCACGCGCACGGCCTTGCCCTCGCTGACGGGCAGGGTGCCGCGAGGCACGAGTTTGACGCGCGGGGTGAGCAGTATCTCGTCCTTCAGGGCACGGGTGATGTCCTTGTTCAGTTGCTGCAAGCGGGCGTAGTCGTCGGTGAAGAGGTCCTGCAGTTCCACCTCGACGGTCATGTTGTCGTTGTCCTGGTCGGTGGTCAGGGTGATGAGGTAGTTGTTGCCCAGTTCCTTGAACTGCATCAGTATCTTCTCGATCTGGATAGGGAAGATATTTACGCCACGGAGCACCATCATGTCGTCGGAGCGGCCGCGCATACGGTCGAGGCGCACGTGGTTGCGGCCGCAGGGACAGGAGCGGCCCAAGACGCGGGTGAGGTCGCGCGTGCGATAGCGCAGCAGGGGCATGGCTTCGCGGCAGAGCGTGGTGAGCACCAGTTCGCCTATCTCTCCGTCGGCCACGGGCTCGAGGGTCTCTGGGTCTACTATCTCCACGATGTAGTAGTCCTCCCAGAAGTGGAGGCCGTTCTGCTCAGGGCACTCGAAGCCGACGCCAGGGCCGCACATCTCCGACATGCCGAACGAGTTGTAGGCCTTGACGCCCATCATCTGCTCGATGCGCTGGCGCTGCTCCTCGCTGTGGGGCTCGGCGCCGATGGCGAGCACTTTTAACTTCGTATCCCTGCGGGGGTCGACGCCCTGCTCCTGCATCACCTCGTAGAGGCGGGTGACATAGGAGGGCACGGCGTGGATGGCGGTGGTGCCGAAGTCGCGTATGAACTTGATCTGGCGGAGTGAGTTGCCTGCTGCGGCGGGCACGGTGAGCATGCCCAGACGCTCGGCACCATACTGGAAGCCGAGGCCGCCGGTGAACATACCGTAGCCGGAGGAGTTCTGGAAGACGTCATCGGGCCGCAGGCCTACCATCCACAGGTTGCGAGCCACCTGGTTGGCCCATTCGTCCAGGTCGCGCTGGGTGTGCAGGATGACGGTGGGGTTGCCCGTGGTGCCGCTCGATGAGTGCAGTCGGACGCAGTCGCGCAGGGGCACGCAGGCCATGCCGAAGGGGTAGGTGTCGCGCAGGTCCTGCTTGGTGGTGAAGGGCAACTTACGCACGTCGGCCAGCGTCTGGATGTCGTCGGCGGTGATGCCGGCCTCGCGGAACTTCTTCTGATAGAACTCGTTGGTCAGGCAGTGGTCGATGGTCTTCTTGAGTCGTTCCAACTGGAACGCCTCAATCTGCTCGCGCGTCATCGTCTCACGTTCAGGGTTAAAGTACCCACCCCCTTCCCCTCCCGAAGGGAGGGGGGCTTGGTTACATTTGCTGTTTTCTTTTTCCATATATATGATTTAAGTGTTCTGCCCATCCAGCCTCCCCTCCCTCACAGGGAGGGGTCGGGGGAGAGTCTTCTTTACAGTTTTCTGTTATCTATCACATGTGCACTCTTGCCTTGCGAGCGCTCGATGGTGCCGGGGGCCTTCAGTTGCACCTTGGCGGCGATGGAGAGGACGCTCTTCAGGCGGTTGGCCAGTTTCTTCTCCAGGGCGTCGACGGCGGCAGGCGTGTCGAAGGTGCTGGTGAAGACCTCCTGGCGCAACTCTACCTGCACCTGCAGGGTGTCGAGGTTGTTCACGCGGTCGACCACCAGCATATAGCGCGGCGCAAACTCCTGCATGCTGAGCACGACGCTCTCCACCTGAGAGGGGAACACGTTGATGCCGCGGATGATGAGCATATCGTCAGAGCGGCCCTCGATGCGACCCATGCGGATGGCGGTGCGGCCACAGTCGCACTGGCCGTCCATGAGCGAACAGAGGTCGCGCGTGCGGTAGCGGATGACGGGCATGCCCTCCTTGGTCAGCGTGGTGAAGACCAGTTCGCCCGTCTGTCCGTAGGGCAGGGGCTCCAGCGTGGTGGGGTTGATGATCTCTGGGTAGAAGTGGTCTTCGCAGATGTGGCTGCCGTGCTGCATCTGGCACTCGTAACTGACCGACGGGCCCATCACCTCGGACAGGCCGTAGAGGTTGTAGCCCTTCAGGCCCAGCCGCTCTTCTATCTCCTTGCGCATCTGCTCCGTCCAGGGCTCGGCTCCGAAGGCACCGACGCGCAGTTTGATCTGGTCCTTCGTGATGCCCATCTTGTCCATCGTCTCAGCCAGGTAGAGGGCATACGAGGGGGTGCAGGCGATGCCCGTCACGCCCAGGTCGCGTATCAACTTGAGGTGCTTCTCGGTGTTGCCCGTCGAGGCCGGCACGACCGAGGCGCCGATGTGCTCCACGCCGTAGTGGGCACCCAGGCCGCCAGTGAACAGGCCGTAGCCGTAGGAAACAGAAAAAGTGTCGTCGCGGGTGATGCCGTAGGCCGTCAGACAGCGGGCCATGCACTCGCTCCACACGCCGATGTCCTTGCGGGTGTAGCCCACGATGGTGGGGTTGCCCGTGGTGCCGCTGGAGGCGTGGATGCGGATGATGTCGCGCTGGGGGGCTGCCTGCAGGCCGAAGGGATAGTTGTCGCGCAGGTCTTTCTTCGTGGTGAAGGGCAGTTTCTTGATGTCCTCGATGGTCTGGATGTCATCGGGGCTAATGTCCATTTCCTGTAACTTGTGCCGATAGAAGGGCACGTTGTGGTACACATACTCTACAATCTTGTGCAGGCGTTTGCCTTGGAGCGCGCTCATCTCGTCGCGGCTCATACACTCTTTGTTAGGATTCCAAATCATGTCTTATGTTTTAGGGTTGTGTAGTGCAAAGGTACAACAAATCTTGCATTCTGCCAAGGAAAAGGCGGAAAAAGTTTCATTTTGTTCGTTTAGTGTTTGCTGTTTTGCAATTTTATTCGTATCTTTGTACCGCATTTTTCAAAAAACGGAATGTATAATTTAAACTGACAAAGAACATTAGAAAGAATAATTGTGTCCATATAATATCCTTTGACTCGACTGTGTATCAGAATTAGCACCTCGTAAAACTTCAGTTCAGTCAACCATTGGATATTCATGCTCTTCCAGAGGGCGTGGATAGTCTGATTGTTGCTGAAGTGGCTGTGCTAGGCCTTGATACCGATGATCCTTCTACCGCGCCCTCTTTCCAAAAAAGGAGGGCTCTTTAATTTTTTTTTATTATGCAGGAAACAACAGATTCTAAGTTACTCCATCAGATAGATGCGGGGACTAAAGGTAGAAGAAAAGGTCATTCTTATGAGAATGAATTGGCAAGGCGTGCCAATAGACTGGCGATGCCGTATATGTCGGTGGACAAAAGAAACAATGTGGTACACAACGGTGCTCCAGAAATAATCTTGCTGGATAAGATATTGGCATATTTGAATTGGGACCATTGTGATCGGCTTGAAGCGTACGCAACGGGAAAACTGGCCACGTCGGAAAAAGGCAGTAAGGAAATAACGATAGATGGGCAGTCTATTACATCGGCAAAAAGTGATGTGATTCTTGTTCTTTACAAGTCAAACGAGAAAAGGGTGATAGGCGTTTCTGTCAAGCAATGTAACAACAGAAATCCAACTAATGCTCAGGTCTTCTTCTCAACTGCCACAGCGTTTTATCACCTGTTGACTGCAAATGGTATCTCCCTCAGTACTAAAGCATTGAAAGCCATGAGACAGTTTTGCGGCGACATGGGCTTCAGGCCTATGGATGATATTGATTGCTCAAACCGCTTGTCATCTCCAGAGAGATACTTTTGGGAAGAGATTGATAGGGAAGGAAAATCTGAATGGGAGAGTGTGTTTATTAACAATCAGGATAAAGTTACACGTCTTCTTCTTCAGAAAGCATATTCTAACGACCCGTTCCCACCAGAAATCATACTTCACAAAACAAAGAAGGCTGCATCTGTAGAAGAGCAAGAGATTGCTATTTTCACGATGGATCAGTTTATTGAACTCTCCAGAAGGTATTCCCTTTTTGCATATAGTATGTATAGGGTGAAGAAAGGAAGATTCAAGGAACCTGAAGGTGTGTTGCATCAAGCCCCTCGTTTTGGAGTTGTTCAGATGCAGCGTGGAGGTCAGAAACAGCATCCAACCCAACTTCAGTTCAACTTGAAAGCAGGCTATTTCTATGAGTTAGACAAATTGTAGGTCTCTTTCAGGTGCTTGGCAATATGATAGGCCAAAAGGGGAGGGACAGCATTGCCTATGACAGTTCTAATGGTTCCCTCTTTTCCTGTGAATCTGAAGGAATCTGGAAAACTTTGCAACCGCAAGGCCTCCCTGATTGTCAAAGCACGAGTGGCAATAGGATGGACATTGTTTCCTCCTGAAATCATATTGAAATTGGTGGTAACTGTACATCCTGGCTCATTCCAAACCTGACGTTTGTAGGTCGTGTTGTATCCGGAAGGTGGCCTGAATGAAGGGTCGGGATTGTCGTGTGCGCTCTTTCCTTGGGGTACATCATATAACCATCGAATGACATGCTCTGGGTGATTCGTAGATTTGTGGAACTTGTCTGTGGGAGCGGATTCGCCGGACTCAATAAAATCCAGATCAGACACGGCATCTCCAAAAGTGAACCTTGGGCTGTTCTGACAAAACAAGTCTTCCGTCTTACCGCAAATAGGTTCTGGTATCGATGGCTTCATCTCCAGGTCTTTCCTGATTCCTATAAAGATTACACGCTCACGATTTTGGGCGACTTGATAGTCGGCAGCGTTGACAATAAAAAACTGCCCATTGTAGCCAATCTGGCCAAAGGTCTTTATTATTTCATCCTTGACCATATGGCCGTTGGGATCCTTCATCGATGTCAAAAGCCGTACATTCTCCATCAGCACAACCTTTGGACGTACTTTGCTGGCAATTCTCAAATAGTATTGAAAGAGAGTGTTTCTGTGATCATCGACATCCCTTTTTCCTGCAAGACTGAATCCTTGACAGGGAGGACCACCTGCAAAAAGGTCTATTTGGGGATGAACCTTTAGTAGATTGGAGATTTCTTCATCAGTTATTTCTTTGATATCATTCGATAGAAATGTCGCATTCGGGAAATTTAATCTGTATATCTCCCTGTATTCGTCTACAAGTTCGTTGGAAGCAACAATGTTGAATCCCGCTGCAGTAATACCATAGCAGAGACCTCCGCAGCCTGCAAAGAATGAAATGGCTTTTGGCCCCTTTCGGTCGTTGCCTTCGAACTTGGCTTTCAGTTCATTGAGCAAACCAAGATAGTCGGCATTTCTTGCTGTTCTCTTATATCCCCGTCTGGGATTCATGGCGACTATAGATGTGTCGAAGACCTCTTTAGAAATACGCTTTTTCTTTCTCAGTTTGATTTCACCCCTTACAATTCTTTCTGCTACCACTGCAATCTTGACAATTTCCCCTTCGGAGGGTATGTCTTTTTTCAATTCAATCCCTGAAAGCCGATATTGGGGAATACCGACAATCTCAGAAAATTGAGCCTGACTGACATGCAGGTCTTCTCTTATCTTTCTGATGTCCATCTCTCTGCCATTCGCAGATATGATTGCTGAAATGTTAAGGGCAGAATTGCTTTCGAACATACGTGTTATTCTAAAACTACGCTGCAAAGATACAACTTTTTAGCGAAAGAAACGATTAAACCCTTTGATTTTTTTATATATGGTTTGCGTGTTCTCTTATTTTTTCGTAACTTTGCCGACAGAAAACCTAAAATGATAAGACTATGATCAACAAGGAACTGCTTCAACCGGAGAGCATCGTCGTCATCGGCGGCTCTAACAATGTGCATAAGCCCGGCGGTGCCGTGGTGCGCAATCTGATGCAGGGCGGCTACGAGGGCACCCTGCGCGTGGTGAACCCCAAGGAAGACGAGGTGCAGGGCATCAAGGCCTTCCACGACGCCCGCGAGTTGCCGCCCACCGACCTGGCCATCCTGGTGGTGGCCGCCAAGTATTGTCCTGACTACGTGGAACTGCTGGCCAAGGAGAAACACGTGCGCGCGTTCATTATTATATCGGCGGGCTTCAGCGAGGAGACCCACGAGGGGGCACTGCTGGAGCAGCGCATCCTGCAGACGTGCGAGGAGTACGGCTGTGCGCTGATAGGCCCCAACTGCATCGGCCTGCTGAACCGTTGGCACCACTCGGTGTTCACCAAGCCTATCCCTGCGCTCAACCCTCGCGGCGTCGACTTCATCTCCGGCTCTGGCGCCACGGCCGTCTTCATCCTGGAGAGCGCCGTCACCAAGGGCCTGCCCTTCAACTCCGTCTGGTCGATAGGCAACGGCAAGCAGATAGGCATAGAGACGGTGCTGGAGTATATGGACGAGCACTTCGACGCCGAGCGCGACTCGCTGGTGAAACTGCTCTATATCGAGAACATCGCCGACCCCGACAAGTTGCTCTACCACGCCACGAGCCTGATTCGCAAGGGCTGTCGCATAGCGGCCATCAAGGCGGGCTCGAGCGAGAGCGGCAGTCGTGCCGCCAGCAGCCACACGGGTGCCATCGCCTCGAGCGACTCGGCCGTAGAGGCCCTCTTCCGCAAGGCCGGCATCGTGCGCTGCTATAGTCGTGAGGAACTGACGACGGTGGGATGCATATTTAAGAGTTTAGAGTTAATAGTGAAGAGTGAAGAGTTTGCTACCGCTACTCCATCATGGGCGGCAGCAAACTCTTCACTCTTCACTCTTCACTCTCCACTTCGCGTAGCGATTATCACCCATGCCGGCGGGCCTGGCGTGATGCTGACCGATGCGCTGTCGAAGGGCGGCATGCAGGTGCCGCCGCTGACGGGTCCTGTGGCCGACGAGTTGAAGTCGAAGTTGCTGCCCGGCTCGTCGGTGTCGAACCCCATCGACATCCTGGCCACGGGTACGGCGGAGCATCTGGCACTGGCCATCGACTACTGCGAACAGAAGTTCGACGAGATAGACGCCATCATGGTCATCTTCGGCACGCCTGGCCTGGTGAAGATTTTCGAGGTCTACGACGTGCTGCACAAGAAGATTCAGGAGTGCCGTAAGCCCATCTTCCCCATTCTGCCCAGCGTGAGCACGGCAGGCCCTGAGGTGCAGGAGTTCCTCAAGCGCGGCCACGTGAACTTCAGCGACGAGGTGACGCTGGCCACCGCCCTGACGCAGGTGATGAAGACCCCTGCGCCCGCCGAGCAGAACGTGGTGGTGAACGGCGTCGATGTGCCGCGTATCAGAAGGATCATAGAGACCCTACCCGAGGGGTGGGTCTCTCCCTCTGTTGTCCACGACCTGCTGGCCGCTGCAGGCATCCCTACGGTGCCTGAGTTCGTCAGCGAGCAGAAGGACGAGGTGCTGGCCTTTGCCGAGAAGACGGGCTTCCCCGTGGTGGCCAAGGTGGTGGGGCCTGTGCACAAGAGCGACGTGGGCGGCGTGGCCCTCAACATCCGTTCGCGCGAGGTGCTGGCTGCCGAGTTCGACCGCATGATGCAGATTCCCGATGCCTGCGGAGTGATGGTGCAGAAGATGCTGAAGGGCACCGAACTCTTCCTGGGCGCCAAATACGAGGAGCGCTTCGGCCACGTGGTGCTCTGCGGCTTGGGCGGCATCTTTGTCGAGGTGCTGCGCGACGTGTCGTCAGGTCTCGCGCCGCTGAGTTACGAGGAGGCCGATTCGATGATCCGCTCCCTGCGTGCCTACAAGATTCTGAAGGGCACGCGCGGCCAGCAGGGCATCAACGAGCGTCGCTATGCCGAAATCATCGTGCGTCTGAGCACCCTGCTGCGCTTCGCCACGGAGATCAAGGAGATGGACATCAACCCCCTCCTCGCCGATGCCGACACCATCACCGCCGTCGATGCCCGAATCAGGATCGAGAAATAGGATTGTTTTCCGCAAAGACTGCCATGCGCTCTTCCAGTTGGGCGTACTGGTGGTCTTCTATGAAAGAGGTACACACGCGCAGGCCCTCCTGATGGCTGCCAGTGGTGATGAGGCAGATGGCCGAGACGCCGTAATACATCAGTTCGCGTGCCAACTGCCCGCTGGTCATGCCAGGATAGCCGATGGTGAAGTAGAAACCGTCGGCAATGGGGCGATCCAGGTCCTTGTCGTAGACGATGTAGAAGTTGTGGCGCAGGAAGATTTCCTTCAATTTATGGGCACGCTCGCCGTAGACGCGTATGTCGTCGCGAAAGCGGTACTCGCCGTCGCAGGCGGCACGGAACAGGGCGGCCAGGGCGTACTGCGCCGAGTGGCTGGTGCCTGAGGAGAGGGCATAGAGCATACGGGTGCTGAAGACGAGGCCGAAGGGCAGGCCCTCGTAGCGCTGTGCCAGGTCGGGATAGTGGCGATGGAACAGCGTGTCGCTGATGCACACCACGCCGATGCGCTCGCCGGCATAACTGAAGGCCTTCGAACCGCTGATGAGCAGCATGTAGTTGTCGGTATAGCGGGCCACGGTGGGCTGATAGGGCGGCTGGAAGGGCGTGCTGAGGTCCTGACGGAAGTCCATGGCGAAGTAGGCCAGGTCTTCCATCACCACGGCGTCGTACTGGGTGGCCAGTGTGCCGATGGTCTGCAGTTCGCTCTCGGTCAGGCAAATCCAGGCGGGGTTGTTGGGGTTGGAGTAGACGATGGCGCAGATGCGGCCGCCCTTCAGGTACGACTCCAGTTTGGGGCCGAGGGCGTCGCCGCGGAAGTCGTAGACATCGAAGGTCTCATACTTCACGCCCTGCACCTGCAGTTGCATCTTCTGCACAGGGAAGCCGGGGTCGATGAAGAGCACGGTGTCTTTTTCGCGCGCGGCCTGCGAGCAGGTGAGGAACGAGGCGAAGGTGCCCTGCATGCTGCCGCTGACGGGCACGCAGCCCTCAGGAGCCACGTCTACGCCGATGAAGGCCTTGACGAAGCGCGAGGCCTGCCGCTTCAGTTCTGGGTAGCCCTGAATGTCGGGGTAGGAGTGGGCGATGCCATCCTTCAGGGCCTGTATCTGTGCATCCACGCCCACCTGGGCGGCAGGCAGGCCGGGTATGCCCATCTCCATCTTGATATACTCCACGCCGCTCTCCTTCTCGGCCATCGCAGCCACCTGCTTCACTTCGCGGATGGTGGCCTTGGTGAAGTCGCGGATGCCCAACTGGGCTATCAGTCCGTCGACGATCTCTTTCTTGATAGGTGTCAGTTTCATTGCTGTCGTTGTCTTTTACTGTCTGGCTGCAAAAGTACGACTTTTTTTCTGTTTAGCCAAGAAATATCACTCTTTTTTCCCTAACTGCAGTCGCAGGCCCATCTGCAGGCTGAAGGCGGTGGGGCGGTCCTTGAAGTAGTTTTGCACCGTGCTGTGGTTGTCGGGATAGTGGTGGATGCCTGGCTCGGCATAGACGCTCAGCGCGGGCGTCAGGTCGTAGGCCATGCCCATGCTGCCGCAGAACGACCACTGGCAGCGGTCTCGTTCGCCGTCGGTCGTGGTGCCCTGTGTGCTCAGCCGTGCGCTGACGTTCCAGTCGACCTCTGTGCCTGCAGAGGCGTAGAGGCTGAAGCGGCGGTAGCGCAGCAGACGGTACTGCACACTGAGGGGCAGGCCCACGTAGTGCAGCGTCTGCTGGCGCTCCACCCCCTCGCCACGCATGACGGTGGTGAACTCTGAGTGGAGGCGGGTGTAGACGAGGCCGCTGCTGAGCGACAGGCGCGAGTTGAGGGAGTAACTGACACGCAGGCCGAGGGTGAGGGGACGGTCGTGGTGCTGGCGCTCCTCGAAGTCGGCGAGCCAGACGGGCGACTGGGCCCGCGAGCCGTTGGCATATTCTGAGGCAGCAAACCTGTCGGCCATCTCACGGCTCATCAGCACGCGCTCGCTCTGCTGCCAGTCGGCAAAGCCGTTCTCTGTATAGAAGGTGGCGGCCAGGAGGGGCTTCTGCTGGTGTGTGATGTGTGGCGTGGGAGTGGGCGTGGTGGTGCGGTGAGGTGAAGGCATGGTGGGTGCTCGCAGGGTGTCGGCTCGCTCTGGCGTTTCAGTCTCTTCCTGTTCGGTCGGCGTTGTCTCGGCCTCTTCGTTTGTCGGCTCTGCCGTTACTTCGGTAGCAGAGCGTGAGGGCTGGTTGGCACGTACTTGAGCCGTGACGGGCTCGTCTGCTGGAACTTGAGCCGTGACGGGTTCGTCTGCTGGAACTTGAGCCGTGATGAGTTCGTCCGTTTCGATAGGGGCGACTGGGGCTGTCGCCATCATGTGCGGCTCTGACTCAGAGCCGTCCCACAGCAGGAGCGTGCTGCTTCCCAACAGCAGGGCGACGGCTGCTGCCGCCACGGCTGGCCAGCGCAGACGGCGCAGCAGGGGTCGCGGCGTGGGAGCGGCCTGGTCGAGGCGGGCCTCTATGTCGGCCCACAGGTCGTCATTGACTGGCGCCTGATGGTCGGCCAGTCGGTCGCGGAGTTGGTCTGTCCAGTCTTTCTGTTTCATGTCTTTTCTTGCTCTTTAAGATAGTTTTTGAGTAGTCGGGCCAGGCAGGCCTTGGCTCGGTTGTACTGCGAGGCCGAGGTGGCTTCGCGTATGCCCAGCCGCTGGGCGATGTCGCGGTGCGACAGTTGCTCGAAGACGTAGAGGTTGAGCACCATGCGGTAGCCGGTGGGCAGTTGGCCGATGAGTCGCATCAGCACGTCGTGGGGGATATGCTCCACGTTGGGCTCCTCGTCTTCGGCCTCCAGCGGCAGGTCGCTGACGAACGTCACCCTGTGCCGCTCTTGCAGGTAGTCGATGGCCTGGTTAGCCACGATGCGGTTGATCCATGCCTTCAGCGAGCCCTCGCCCCTGTAGCGGAAGCGCCCGATGGTGGTGAAGACCTTGATGAAACTCTCCTGCACCACGTCGCGCACGGCCTCCGACTCGCCTATGTAGCGCAGTCCTGTGGCCATGGCGTAGCCGGCATAGCGGTCGTAGAGTCGGCGCATGGCCTGGCGGTCTCCACTACCGACGGCTTCCAGCAGTTGGTGCTCGGTCTCCAGCATCTTTCCCCTTTTTACTTTTTCACCTTTTCTTGGTGCTGGTGAAGGTTAGTTTCCGTTCTGGGTTCAGGGCCCATGTCTGCTGCTGACCGTCGGCACGGGTCAGGTGCAGGCGCTTCACCATTAGGATGCAGTTGGCCGTCGTCTCGCTGACAACGAAGGTGGACTTGCTGGGCGACAGGTCGAGCACAATCGACACTGCGTCGCCGTCGGTGCCGATGGCTTCGAACGGGATGTACGCATAGTCTTCACCCTTTGAAGAGATGATGCCAGCGTAGTTGGCCGATGCTGAATAGCCGATGGAAGAGAGAATGAACGTGGGGGGTGTGGACGGCTCCACGGCCCGATAGCCCTGCAGGTCGGGCATCAGCGTACTCAGTGCAACGTCGTAGGGGAATTTGCTGAAAGTGACGGTCTGCAGGGCGTTTTCGTAGGAATAGATGAGCAGCGAGGTCTGCTCGGCAGGAGTCCCGTCGATGTTCCACACGCCTTCGAAGGTCACGCCCATCATGTTGGTGTCGAAGTATTTCGGCGAGGCATCGGCCTCGTCGTCCACCGAGCAGGCTGCCAGCAGGCAGGCCAGCAAGCCCATGCAAAGGATATTACAGATTATTGTCTTCATATTAACCTTTTTACTTTTTTACCTTTTATATATAACTCCGCAACATCGTGAATCTTGCATGGGTGGGACAAGTTTTTCTTTCCACTCTGTTAACGATGGTTAATGTCGACAAGGTTCAAGCAAGGTTTCGGGCCGTCTGGTGTTTGAATAAGCAGAAACAGTGATTAATTTCTAAACAAGCAACAAAGATGAAAAGAAACAATGGTTTATTGAGCGTGGCCGCTTTGGTGGTGCTGGCCGTCGGCACCGTGGTCTGCTCGTGTTCTAAAGGAATAGACGGCGATGACTATTCTGGATCCTTCGACGGCGAATATATGGGACTCTCCGCCTCGACTGGCGGCGGTAAGGGTGTCCCCGGTTCCTCCGGCGGCAACGACGAGAAGGCCGGTGTGGTGACGGCTGGCGAGTGGAACGACCTGCAGCATTGGGACTTCTGGTCGAAGTTGATGCAGAAGGACACGCTAGCCGCTAACTGCGACTACTGGAGTTGCTACACCAACCACCGCGTGGCCCTGCTGGTGACCGACGAAAGCGGTCAGCCGCTGGCCGGCATCCCTGTCAGGCTGCTGCGTCAGGACGGCAAAAGTCAGACCGTGGTCTGGGAGACCACTACCGACAACCACGGACAGGCCAACTGCTGGTTGAGCCTCTGGCAGAAGAGCGAGACGGTGGAGACGGCCAACCTGCGTGTCAGCGTCGACGGACGGCTGATGGAAGAGCCGCCGGTGGTCAGCGGGTGGAACGAGCAGGCCCAGCCTACGGTCAACCGCTATGTGTGTGCCGCTCCTGCCACGAAGGTGGCGCAGAAGGCCGACATCGCCTTTGTGGTGGATGCCACAGGGTCGATGGCCGACGAGATCAACTTCCTGAAGAGCGATCTGCTCGACATACTGGGCAAGGCGGCTGGCCGTCACCCCGAACAGACCATGCGCACGGCGGCCCTCTTCTATCGCGATGAAGGTGACGACTATCTGACGCGCCACTCCGACTTCTCCGGCAACCCCTCGACCACCATCAACTTCATACAGGAGCAGCGGGCCGATGGCGGCGGCGACTACCCTGAGGCTGTTCACACTGCTCTGGAGCGGATGCTACAAGACCTGTCGTGGGATGAGTCGGCCCGCACACGCCTGGCGTTCCTTATCCTCGATGCGCCGGCACACCACAATACCGACGTCATCAGTTCGCTGCAGAAGTCGGTCACGGCCTGTGCCCGTCAGGGCATCCGCCTCATTCCCGTGTCAGCGAGCGGCGTGGATAAGAACACCGAATTCATGCTGCGCTTCTTCGCCATCGCCACTGGCGGCACCTATGTCTTCCTGACCAACGACAGCGGTGTGGGCAACGACCACATCGAGGCCACGGTAGGCGACTACGAGGTGGAACAACTCAACGAACTGATGATCCGCCTGATAGACTACTACACGGAGTAACCATCGCTTACGCCAGGGCCGCGGGGGCAGCCCGTTCCTGCGGCCCAGCGCGAGTGAAATCTTCGTAAATTGTGGCCAATTTCTTTCCAAATCACAAAAAAATGCGCATTTTTTCTTAAAATTCTTTGGTGATTGGAAAATTATGTTTATCTTTGCACCCGAAATGCCTGCTCATGAGAGGGTGGGTACGTTAAAATAACATCGATGGAACGAGACCCGAGGGCAGTTGTACGCCCAGTCTCGAAAGGACGTTTTCGAACGTTACCTGTCTGTTTGCTCAAATCTCGCAAATTTGAATCTACTTACAGCGGTAATGCAACAGAGACGTCCGCGTGGGTTGATTTTATATCTCCCTGCGGCCATAATTCCCTTCTTATATATATAATAAGGTGTATGCCACAAGATGGTCATACTGTCTTTGCGTATATAGACCAGTCGGGCATATATAGGCCGTAGTGTGTGCATATATATCGCTCGGCGTGGGCAGGCTTTACGTTGCTTATCCTTAAGTAGGGGCAATGCGAGAGCCTGAGCAATGGGATAGGCGCGGAGAGAAACATTACTCCCACGTCTTTTTTTGTTTCCGTACGTTTGTAATGTGAGTAATGACCAGCAGGGGAGTGCCGGCCAGCACCTCTGTGTGCCCTCTGCTAAAGAAAGATTTTCAATCATTTATAAACATTTATTTATTCACATTATTAACAAAAACATTTCAATTATGAGAAGAAATTTTCTTATTTTGATGTTGCTGTCTCTCTTGCCGTTGGCAGGATGGGCAGACACTGAAATTTCTGACGTTGAGATTAGGTTCCTCAACGCAGAAGGGGAGTATGTTGAGGCTACTGGTGAAGAGTCTGCTCCTTACACCAATTCGGCTGATGCCTTTACCGCTTATAAGGTTTGGGGTAAGATAGGTGAGGCCTTAGAAGCAACAGAACTCACCGCAGGCACTCACTACACTGCTGCTTTCACGGCCGACGAAGGTGGTACTGGTAGTATGACCAACTACACTCCTGGTGCTTACACGCTGACGGTTACGGCTGCCGATGGTTACACCTTGGATGGAACAACAACTGCTGCTTTCAAAATCACAAAGGCTAACATCACTGCAACTGGCTATGAGGTAAATGAGGATGTCGACTATGATGGTCAGCCTCATCAGGTTATCAAGACTGCTCCTAACGTATCTGGTATTGGAACTTTGACCATTAAGTATGCTATTACTACTAGTGGTGCTCCTGCTGTAGATGATGCAGAATCATGGTTTACAGACATTGCTGATGCAACAAGAAAAGTAACCGACCATACGGCTGCAAAGTACAAGGCTTACTTTATAGTGACTTCCAGCAATGTAAACGTGAATGCTTTTGATGCCACTTTGATTGGTGAGTTTGAGATTAAGCAGGTCTATGCATCAATTACGACGGATCCGACCGCTAACACTGGACTTGTTTACAATGCTGATGAACAGGAGTTGGTTACAGCAGGTGTGGCAGTCAATGGTACGATGGAGTACAAACTGGGTGATAGCGAAGAATGGAGTGAAGATGTACCTAAGGCTACAAATGCAAACACCACTGGTTATTCAGTCCAATATCGTGTTAAAGCAAGCAATGATAACTACAAGGACTACCAGCCAATGGTATTGGATGATGAGGGTGAAGAGACTGATGAGCCTGTCAAACTGACTGTCCGTATCGCTAAGAAGGGTCTGCGTGTAACTCCTAAGGCCATCAACACTTTCTTTGGCGATGTCACAACCTCTACAACCGTTGAACTCTCTTACGATGGTTTCGAGGGCGAGGACGATGAGGATGCTGTCTTTGATGAATCTACCCACTATGCTCCTGTAGGACAATTTGCTTCAACTATCAATGTTTCTAGCAATATAGCGACTAGTGCAAGTGGTACTGCGAACTGTTTTGTCGTTAAGAACTACACAAATGGTCTGGAGGCTGTTAATCCTGCGGGACATACTGCTTCTGCAGCCAACTACAACATCATTCTGCTGAAGAACGATATGACTGTCTATGCTGCTGCCGTGAAGGTTGAACTGAAGGGTGCTCCTGCTTCTGCTGTATATGGCACAACACAGGCTAGTGCCTATTCTTGGGAAGTGGCAACAAGTTCAGCAAGCAGTATGCTCAATGTATATGTGCAGAATGGCGGTACCCAGGCCGAACCTGCATATGGCTCTGCTAACACCCCCGCTGCGACTAGTGTTCTGAGAAACGCTTCTAGTAAATTCACCAACATGAAGATTACCCGTGAGGATCATTCTACGGCTGTTGGTTTTTATGATCTGGCTTTGAGTGGCTCTACGGCAACCTCTGCAAACTATAGAATTGCTGTTGAATCTGTTGTGACAGGAGATGATGCTCCTCAGTTCAAAATTACTGCTGCTTCTATCACGATTACTCCCGACAACCTTTGGAAGTATTATGGTGCTGCAGATCCTGCAAAGTTGACCTATACTGTGACACAGACTGGTGGTGCTGTTTATGCACTGAACGATGCTCAGAAAACAGTTATCGAGGAGGCTATCACACGTGCTTCTGGTGAGAATGCATCTGACTATGAAGTTACCATTCCCGAGAGCGTGAAGGCCAATGCTGCTTTCACTGGCTACACCATTACTCTGGAGTCTGGCTGGTTCTCTATCCTGAAGCGTGACCTGTACATCACCGCCAACGATCAGACCCTGTATGTTGGTAACACCGAAGAAGATCATCTGCTCCAGGTGCGTGGCGTCAACTACACCGTTGAAGGACTGCAGACGATTAATGGCACAACTGATGTCGCAGATGTCGAACTGAAATTCTCGGATGCTGTGGACGTTTATGAAGAAGATGAAAGCGAAGATTATGAAGCAGGTCAACTGAAAGCACATGTTGGAGCATATACTGGTGGTATCGAAGTTGTTCTGAATAATGCAAATACCCTGAAGAACAATTACACCGTCCACATTGAGAATGGTGATCTGACTGTCATCGATCCTTCTACTCAGATTGCTTTGGGTGCAACATTGAACAATTCGGAGGCTATCGCTGCTGCTGCTGCGATTGCAGGTACTAAGGATGTAATCCTTTCTGGTCGTACGCTTGCTGCAGGCCAGTGGAATGTGCTGGTTCTGCCGTTCACAATCACGACTTCTCAGTTCTGCGAGGCTATTGGTAAGTATGCAATCTTCAACGTGCTGACGTCTGCAACAGGTAGCAACATCAAGTTCGGTCTGGAACTGACAGAGATGAAGGCTAATGTTCCGTTCCTGGTGAAGCCTCAGGCAACTGTTACTGGTGACATCACATTTGACGACGTGACCGTCGTAAATGGCACTCCTTCTAAGACTGTGGGTTCCGCTACTTTCGTGGGCACTTACGACCAAATTGCCCAACTTGCAGTGCAGGAAGGTATGTACACTCCGCAGGATGGCCAGTTTAAGCCTTACGAGGAGGTGAGCAAATATGCCTTCCCCGCAACGATGGCTTATCTGATTGCAACAAGTAATGCTCGTATCACTGTTGAGGAGGCCGACGGTAGCACAACCGCTATCAGTGAGATCAACGCCGAGGGTATCGCAATACCCGCTGAGGGCTGGTACACCATCAATGGTGTGAAACTGGAGGGTGCTCCCACTCAGAAGGGTATCTACATCAACAATGGTAAGAAGATTATCGTTAAGTAATCTCCTCTGAATGCAAAGTTCGCTCACACTCGCAGGAGCGTGGGCGAACTTATATTAAAAATCTAAATCAGAAAAAGAAATGAAGATGAAAGATTATATGGCTCCAGAAATGGATGTCCTTGAAATCAAGATGCAGGCCCATTTGATGGCAGGTAGCGTCGAGACGAGTGATGATGATGATGACGACCTGATTGACGGAGGTGGTTCGAATGATCCCAATGTTCCGTTTGGATAATAAGTCGTTAAATTAAGGGGAAAGGTTCCTGGTTCCGCAGAATCTCATGAACAGGCTTTTATGAACTGAAGAATCAGGAGCCTCCCTTTTGATAATAAAGTAAAGAAGGTGGGCGCAGACCCAGTGTCAGCCTCCACCTTTCTTAAAAGAGGCGCAAGTAGCCCAAGGCGTTGGGGCAGGAGAATCGGATTCTCGCTTGTCGACACTTGTCCCCTAAGTAGGGGAAAGTAAATGTTTTAAATTGTTAATAAAATGACACATTCGGCCCGCTGGCTCGTGAGAGTAGGCCGGCCCGCAAAAAACCGAAGTCGCCGGCCCGTGATGGGTCGGCGATCTTCAGTTTTGCGGTGGAACGAAATGTCCGCATATTAGTCAAATTACTTTCCCAGCGTATGTGTCATAATGCTGTCAAAGCAGGCCATTCATTCTCATCCATTCCTTACCTTTTGGGGTATAGGTGTAGATGAGAAACAGAAGACACGGAACTCCTAAAACTAGTGCGCCTAAATATACTCCCATATCACTTGTCCTTTCTTATATTAGTTAATCTTAATCCTAATGTCAATGATACCACAACTATGAACATTCCGGTTACATATAGCATCGTCTTGTCCGGAAGGCTTTACTTCTGGGCGTCGCGGCCGATGGCCAGGGCCTTGATGTTGGCCTCGACGATGGCCTCGCCCTTGCGGCCGAAGACGCGGCGGATGGCGTCCTCCAGTTTCTCGTACTCGATGCCGAGGGCCCGCTGGGCAGCACCCAGGAGGATGACGTTGGCCGAACGGGGCACGCCGTTGTCCTTGGCCTTCTGCTCGATGTCGAGCAGGATGACGTTGGGCAACTTGGCCAGGTCGGCCTGGATGACCTCCATGTTGGGATAGTTGGGGATGTTGACGAAGGGTGTCGACGAGGTGATGATCCAGCCGTCCTGCTTCAGCCAGGGCAGGTAGCGCAGGGCCTCCATGGGCTCCATGGAGATGATGACGTCGGCTCCGCCCCGTGGGATGAGGTCGCTGTGGATGGGGTCAGAGGAGATGCGCAGGTTGGACTGCACATCGCCGCCGCGCTGACTCATGCCGTGCACCTCGGCCTGCTTGATGTAGAGGTTCTCGTTCATGGCGGCTTCGCCTATGATGGTGGCGATGGAGAGGATGCCTTGTCCTCCCACGCCGCAAAGGATGATGTCGGTTTTCATGCTTTACCTTTTTACTTTTTTACCTTTTTACTTTTTCTCTGCAGCCTTCTTTTGCTTCAGATGGCGCTGCAGGGTCTGCATGCACTCGCGGCGGGGGATGATGACCGAGGTGCCCTGGTAGTTGATCTCGTCGCGGATGATCTGGGTGATCTCAGGCATGTTCTTCGGCAGGGGAACGACCACCTTCAGGTGCTCGTCGCTGAGGCCCAGACCACGGCAGATGGCCTCGAACTTGTTGGTGCCGGCAGAGTCCTGTCCGCCGGTCATGCCGGTGGTCAGGTTGTCGCTGATGATGACGGTGATGTTGGCATTCTCGTTGATGGCGTCGAGCAGGCCGGTCATGCCGCTGTGGGTGAAGGTGGAGTCGCCAATGACGGCCACGGCCGGCCACTGACCGGCATCAGCCGCACCCTTGGCCATGGTGATGGAGGCTCCCATGTCGACGCAGGAGTGGATGGCGCGGAACGGGGGCAGGAAGCCCAGCGTGTAGCAGCCGATGTCGCCGAAGACGCGGGGATTGTCGTACTCCTTCAGCACCTCGTTCAGCGCGGCATAGACGTCGCGGTGGCCGCAGCCCTGACAGAGTGCGGGGGGACGGGGGACAACGATTTCGCTATGCTCAAATGCGGAGTGAAGAGTGAAGAGTGAAGAGTTGGCTACCGCATTGATGGCCTGACCAACTGCATCGGGCGTGAGTTCACCCGTGCGGGGCAGGGTGCCGTCGAGTTTGCCCCGAACATTCTTCAGTTCGGCAACGCCACGCACGATGTCCTCGATGAAGGGCTGACCCTCCTCGACGATGAGCACCTGCTGGCACTCGTCGAGGAGACGGCGCACCTGGGCCTTCGGCAGGGGGTACTGCGAAATCTTCAGGACGGGGTAGGGGCACTGGCCGTTGAAGCACTCCATCACGTAGTTGTAGCCGATGCCGCTGGTCAGGATGCCCAGACTCTTGTCGGTCCCTTCCTTATATATATTGTAGGTGGAGTTCGCAGCGTCCTGCTCAAGGGCGGCCTGCTGAGCGGTCACGATGTCGTTACGACGGCGGGCATTGGCTGGCAGGAGCACCCAGTTTTTGGCTTCGGCGTTGTAGTTGAGGGTGTTTTGTTGACGTGGTACGTCAACACACTGGACGACGGCGCGGCTGTGGGCCATGCGGGTGGTGACGCGCATCAGCACGGGCAGTTTCTGCTGCTCGGAGTAGTCGAAGGCGGCGGCCATCATGTCGTAGGCCTCCTGCTGGTTAGACGGCTCGAAGATGGGAATCATGGCGAACTTGCCGTAGAAGCGGCTGTCCTGCTCGTCCTGGCTGGAGTGCATCGAGGGGTCGTCGGCAGCCAGCACCACCACGCCGCCGTTGACGCCCGTCATGCCGCTGTTGACAAACGGGTCGGCGCAGACGTTCATGCCCACGTGCTTCATGCAGACCAGGGCGCGCTTGCCCATGAACGACATGCCCAGGGCCTCCTCCATGGCCGTCTTCTCGTTGGTAGACCAGCGGCTGTGGATGCCCCGCTCGCGGGCCAGGCTGTTGCCTTGAATGAACTCGGTGATCTCTGTAGACGGCGTGCCGGGATAGGCGTACACGCCGGACAGTCCGGCATGGATGGCTCCCAGTGCGATGGCCTCGTCGCCCAATAGTAGTTTTCTCTCTTTCATATCGTATTTTATAGTCTGTTGGTTTCGAAATCGGTGCAAAATTACGAAAATATTTTGAATTTGTAGCGTGTGAGTAGAAATAATTTCGTAACTTTGGCTTTGCCGAAGTTACCTTTCGTTCGGAAATCAAAAGAAAAAACGCGTTTTTCTTTTGATTTCTCTCACTTATTTCGTAACTTTGTCCCCATTAATCAAAAACGCTCGTGATGAAGAAGTATCTGGTGACATTGTGCATGGTGGCATTTGGTGCCACTTCTATGTATGCACAGCAGGTGGCCCAATGGCCGGAGGTGAAACGTGAAATGAAGGCTGGCAGCCGCTGGTGGTGGCTGGGCTCTGCCGTTGACGAGGAGAACCTGAAGTGGAATATGGAGCAATATGCTCAGGCGGGTATCGGTACGCTGGAGATCACCCCCATCTATTCGGTGAAGAACAATGCATCGAAGAATATCAATTTCCTAACTCCCAAATGGCTTGAGATGCTGAAATACACCAAGCAGTTAGGTGAACAACTGGACATCGACATTGATATGACCACCGGCACGGGTTGGCCCTTTGGCGGCCCGATGGTGAAGCAGACCGAGTCGGCCAGCAAACTGGTGACGGAGACGTTCACCCTGACTGGTGACGGAAAGAAGGAGCAGTCGCTGACGCTGGGCACCTCTGGCGGCACGCTGCAGAAGGTGATGGCTTTCCCACAAAAGGATAACAGCGGAAAAGTCACAGAACTGACGAGTATGGTGAGCGGGAGAAACCTGAAGTGGGTGGCTCCCGAGGGACAATGGCAGGTGATAGCCGCCTATATCCAGTATGGTGTAATGAATGTGAAACGTCCGTCGCCGGGCAGCGATGGCCTCGTGCTCGATTATTTCGACTCTACGGCAGTGGCCAACTATCTGAAATACTTCGACACGCGATTTGAGGCAGGCGGCAATCCTTGGCCCCATTCGTTCTTTAATGATTCCTATGAGATCACTCAGGCAGACTGGACACCCAAGATGTTTGAGCAGTTTGAGAGTCGCCGTGGCTACAAACTGGAAGAGAATCTGGATAAGTTGCTGAACAGCGATGCCCAGGTCTATGCCGACTATAGGCAGACGCTGAGCGATATGCTGAGCGACAATTTCACGCGGCAGTGGACGGCATGGGCCCACAGTCATGGGGCCACGACGCGTAACCAGGCCCACGGTTCACCCGGCAACCTGATAGACCTCTATGCTGAGGCCGATATCCCCGAGATAGAGAACTTTTATATGAACAGTTTCGGCATCAAGGGACTGCGCGACGATGTGGGGTTCTATAACAAGGCCCTCAGCACGAAGGCTACGCTGAAGTATGCGTCGAGTGCTGCCCATATTACGGGCAAGCCGTTGACGTCGAGCGAGTCGATGACCTGGCTGACTGAGCATTTCCGTACCTCGCTGTCCCAGATCAAGCCTGAACTCGACCTGCTGTTTGCTTCTGGCGTGAACCATGTCCTCTTTCATGGCACGGCCTATTCGCCCAAGGAGGCCGCTTGGCCGGGGTGGAAGTTCTATGCTGCCATCGACATGAGTCCCACGAACAGCATCTGGCATGATGCGCCCTCAATGATGAAATATATAGAGCGCGTGCAGAGTTTTATGCAGATGGGAAAGCCAGACAACGATGTGCTTGTCTATGCTCCCTTTGCCAATGCGATGAAGAAGAATACCGGCACATTCAAGAACCGGCTGTTGCTGTTTGATATCAACACCATGTCGACAAAGATGTCGGAATTGGAGACCTGCGTGAAGAATCTGGAGGCACAGGGACTGGACTGCGACTATACCAGCGAGCGCTATCTGATGACGACGACCTATGCCGATGGCCTGTTGAAAACGGCGGCAGGCACTACCTACAAGGCACTGGTGGTGCCGGTAAGCACGAATCTGCCGGATAGCGTGAAGACTCATCTGGACGAACTGGTGGCCGCTGGAGTCACTGTGGTCTATGGCAATACGCCTGCCGATCTGAGCGGCCTAAGCGTCGCATCGGAGGCTATGCGCACTGACTTGGGGCTGGACGTGATCCGCCGTTCCAACGACACAGGATACCATTATTTCGTGGCCAATCTGACACCAGACGATGTGGAGGGCTACGTCACCTTGGCCGTGCCATTTGTGAGTGTGGCGCTCTTCGACCCGATGACCGGCGATATCAGCAAGGCCGTCGTGAAAGACCAGCGGGTGTGGCTGAGCCTGAAGTCGGGCCAGTCAGTCATCGTGCAGACCTACGACGCTGACGTGACAACCGATGCTACGGCTCAGGAAGTTTATGAGCAGGCTGGTATTGAGATTGACGGGCAATGGTCGTTCTATGTGGCAGACGGCAGTGATGCGCCTTCCCGCACATTGTTGGACAAACTGCAGACTTGGGAGACTATGGACGGTATGGCAGACTTTATGGGGACGGGCACCTATGAGACAGCCTTCGTGGTGACGGCTCAGCAGATGAAAGCGGCTAATGCGGGATTCCGGCTGAACCTGGGCGATGTCAGAGAGAGTGCCCGGGTGTGGCTCAATGGGGAGTATCTGGGATGTGCCTGGGCTGCCCCCTTCGTGCTCGACTGCAAGGGGCTGGTGAAGGAAGGCAGCAATACGCTGAAGATCGAGGTCACCAACCTGCCGGCCAATCGTATTCGGCAGATGGATAAGAACGGTACGGAGTGGCGCATCTTTGAGGACATCAACATGGCGAACATCAGTTCGGCAAGTTATGCAGGCTGGTCGTTGGTGCCTTCTGGCCTGAACTCCCGTGTAATGCTGGTTCCCTTGTCAACGGAAGAGTCTGCTTTGGACTTGCAACTGACAGGGATGCGGCAGATGGGAGACGGCCACTTCTATCCCGCCTATCGTGTGACGACGATGAACGGAAAGGCCATCAAGCAGGTTGCGATGGTCGATCTGGACGGCGGTCAGATGAATGACTTTACCGTAGAGAAGGAGACCGAGGGCTCTGCAATACTGATCGTTCAGGGCCAGGCCATCGGCAACGCGATCGTGCAGGTGGTGGATGAAGACGACGCGACTCACTATGCCAATGTGGCGGCCAATGGTGCCTATGGGCTGACGAAATATGTTGATTTCACTTCAGACGAGGCGCCGGGCGGAGGCTGGATGGCGTTGACGTCGACATCCGTCATCAAAGGATTCGATGGCACAGGCCAGTTGCCCTGGATGCGGTCGAAATCGTATGGTAAGAGCGTGACTGGCCTTTATGATGGTCTGACCTTTACGAGCAAGAACTCGAACTATTATTTCTACTTTGTGGGCTATGGCATGAATACCAACTACGACTTTACCATCACGCTCAATGATGCGATGAAGGGCGACGTCTGCCTGGTGTCCTATCTGCAGGGACAGGGTGAAACCGTTTATCAGGCGGCCGACTCTTTATTGCTGATTGGGCAATGCCTTTCCGAGGCAGATGGCCTGTCGGTCAATCTCTTGGGTAACAGCAGTTATCGGGTCTATCGGTCGCTGGCAGTCTACAGGCCCGCATCCGTCGTGTCTTCGGTGTCGACCACGGCCTTCAGCCTGCAAGAGCCCGACGCGTATTATACTCTGCAGGGGCAGCGCGTGGCCCGTCCAGGCAAGGGACTTTACATCAAAAAAGGAAAGAAATTAGTCTTCAAGTAGTCTGAAGATATAATAAATAGGTGAGTTTAGCGTTATTAACTACGTGTTAAGGCGAAGTCTCACGATATTGGCCCTGTTATTGGCGACCCTGCAGGAAGCATCGGCGCAGTACGATCCATCGTTCAGTCACTACTGGTCGATGGAGTCGGCCTATAACCCTGCTGCTGTAGGCAAGCAGGCGAAACTGAACATCGTGGGTGCCTACAATATGTCGATGGTGGGCTTCGAGCACAACCCGCGTACCCTCTTCGCAACAGCCGATATGCCCTTCTATTTTGCCGGCGCCTATCATGGTGTGGGCATTCAACTGATGAATGATGACATAGGCATCTTTTCCCATAAGAGATTCTCGGTCATCTACGCCTATAAGCAGCGGCTCTTCGGCGGTACGCTGAGCATCGGCGTGCAGCCTGGCTTCTTGAGCGAGACGATGAACGGCTCGAAGGTGGACCTGCGGGAATCGGGCGACGATGCCTTCTCGACCAGCGATGCCACGGGGACGGCCTTCGACCTGAGTGCCGGCCTCTACTATCAGCACCGGTGGTGGTATCTGGGAGCCGCCGTTCAGCACGCCTTGGCACCCCAGGTGGAACTGGGTGAAACGAACGAACTGGACGTGGACCGCGCATATTATTTGATGGCCGGATGCAATATTCGGCTGAGAAATCCGTTCTTATCAATACAGCCCTCTGTGATGGGACGTTCAGACGGAGTGGGCTATCGGGCCGACGTGACAGCCCGCCTGACCTACCAGCACGACGGGAAGGTGATGTATGCCGGTGCGGGCTACAGCCCCTCCAACTCGGTGACCGTCTACGTGGGCGGCACGTTCCACGGCATCATGCTGGGCTATAGTTACGAGATGTACACCGGCGCCGTCAGCATCGGCAACGGCAGCCACGAACTCTTCGTGGGCTATCAGACCGACATCAACCTCTTCAAGAAGGGGCGCAACCGGCATCAGAGTGTGAGAATATTATAAACTGCATATATGAAACAACAATTGAGCATAGTGCTATGCACTGTTTCGGTGCTTTTACTGACGAGTTGCTTCGGCGGCAAGACCGCCACGTCGTCAGGCGGCGAGTTGACGGGTGCCAGCGGCAAGGCTTTCTCAGAGCCTGCGCCTTACGGAATGGTGCTCGTCAAGCGAGGCCATCTGCGTATGGGTATAGAGAATACCGATTCCCTTTGGGGCAAGCAGACACCCGTGAGGGACATCTCGGTGGAGGGGTTCTGGATGGACGATACGGAGATTACGAACTCGGAGTATCGCCAGTTTGTCAACTATGTGCGTGACTCGATCGTCCGTGAGCGTCTGGCCGATCCCAACTATGGCGGCGACGAGAGTTACAAGATAGAGGAAGACAAGAACGGCGACCCCGTGAAGCCCCATCTGAACTGGAAGAAATCGTTGCCCCGCAAGCCCAATGAGGATGAACTGCGTGCCATCGAGAGCGTCTACGTGACCAATCCCGTGACAGGTGAAAAAATGCTTGACGCCAGCCAGATGAACTATCGCTACGAGATCTACGACTACACCGAGGCTGCCCTGCGTCGCAACCGTCTGAACCCATCGGAGCGTAACCTGAATACCGACGTCACCGTGAACCCCAACGAGCAGGTGTGGATTTCGAAGGATACGGCCTATATCGATGATGAAGGCAACATCGTGCGCCAGACCATCAACCGCCAGTTGACCGGCCCCTGGGACTTCCTGAATACCTATATCGTGAACATCTATCCCGACACGACCTGCTGGGTGAACGACTTCCCCAATGCCGACAACGAGACCTACATGCGTAGTTACTTCTCCAATTCGGCTTACAACGACTATCCCGTGGTGGGCGTCACCTGGGAGCAGGCCAACGCCTTCTGCGCCTGGCGCACCGAGTTCCTGCTGAAAGGCCTCGGCCCTGCCGCCCGCTTCGTGCAGCGCTACCGTCTGCCGACGGAGGCTGAGTGGGAGTATGCCGCCCGCGGCAAGGATCAGAACGAGTTCCCCTGGGATAACGAGGACGTGGCCAGCGGCAAGGGTTGCTTCTATGCCAACTTCAAGCCCGACAACGGCAACTACACCAAGGACGGCAACCTGATCACGTCGAAGGTGGGCATCTATAGTGCCAACTCCAACGGCCTCTACGACATGGCCGGCAACGTGGCCGAGTGGACCTCGACCATCTTCACTGAGGCTGGCGTGGATGCTATGAACGACATCAACCCGCAGTTGAAGTACAACGCCGCCGCCGAAGATCCCTATCGCCTGAAGAAGAAGAGCGTGCGTGGCGGTTCGTGGAAAGACCCCGAAAGTTACATCCGCTCGGCCTGGCGTTCGAGCGAATACCAGAACCAGCCGCGCTCCTACATCGGTTTCCGTTGCGTGCGCAGTCTGGCCAACACCACGAGCGACAAGGCCAAGCCCGTGAAGGCCTCGGCCAAGAAGGCCCGGAAATAGTGTGAGGCTCAATAACGAAATAACGTGATAACGAAATAACGACATGACTAAATATAGTAAATTCAATATTATCTACCGCTTGCAGAAGTGGCTGGATAGCGTTCCTGGGCAGACGTTTATGAACTATGCCTACAGTTGGGGTGCATCGATTGTGATTCTCGGTACGCTCTTCAAACTGACCCACCTGCCGGGTGCCAACTTCATGCTGTTCCTGGGCATGGGTACCGAGGTCGTCGTGTTCTTCATCGCAGCCTTCGACCGCCCCTTCGACAAGACGGCCGACGGTATGGACCTGCCTACGCATGTTGAGGCCGAGGGTCTGTCGGGCGTCGTTGCCAATGGTGAAGGCCAGGTGGCCATCGGAGGCGGTGGCGTGGCCGTTGGCGGTGGTGGCGTCGGTGGTGGCGGCACCATCATCATAGGAGGCGGCAGCGGACTGCCAGAGGGGACGAACGAAACTCCAGGTTTGGACGAAGCAAACCTCCAGTCAGGAGGCTCCAAACTCGTGGGCGGCGGCGTCATTGGCGGAGTCGGTGGCGTAGGCGGCGTAGTGGCTCCCGAACTGCCCGACCTGAATCCCGATATGGAGGAGGCTACGAACAACTATGTGGATCAGTTGAAGAAACTGACCGAGACCCTGCAGAAGGTGTCTGAGCAGAGCGAGCGCCTGACCCGCGACAGCGAGGAGATGGAGAACCTGAACCGCACGCTGACCGGCATCTGCAAGGTCTATGAGATGCAACTCAAGGGTGCCAGCCAGCAGATTGGCACCATCGACCAGATTAACGAGCAGTCGAAGCGCATGGCCGAGCAGATTGCCGAACTGAACAAGATATACACTCGCATGATTGAGGCCATGACGGTGAATATGCCTAAAGGCGCTTCGCTGGAGTGATAAGTGAAGAGTGAAAACTGAATAATTATGGCGATTAAGAAAAGACCCGTATCTCCGCGCCAGAAGATGATCAACCTGATGTACGTCGTCTTGATGGCCATGCTTGCGCTGAACGTCTCGAATGAGGTGCTCAACGGCTTCTCCATCGTGGAGGAAAGTCTGAACCGCACCACCGAGAATGCAGCGAAGGAGAACCTGGCCATCTATGAGGACTTCGAGCAGCAGATGCAGGCCAATCCGCAGAAGGTGCGCGAGTGGTACGACAAGGCGCAGCAGGTGAAGTTGCTCAGCGACTCGCTCTACAATCTGGCGTCCGACCTGAAACTGGCCATAGCCCGCGAGGCTGACGGCAAGAACGGCAACCCCGCCAGTCTGCAGAACAAGGAGGACCTGGAGGCTGCCAATCAGGTGATGCTGGCTCCCGGTCGTGGCCGGGGCGAGGAACTGAAGGGTGCCATCGACGCCTATCGTGAGCGCATCCTGACGATGATTCCCGATACGGCCCAGCAGCGTCGCATTGCCAGCGACCTGACAACGGAGGTGCCCCCCACGGGACTGGGCAAGAACTGGCAGGAGTATATGTTTGAGTCGATGCCGGCCGCCGCTGCCGTCACGCTGCTCTCTAAGTTGCAGAGCGACGTGCGCAACGCCGAGAAGGAGGTGCTGCACACCCTGGTGCAGAACATCGACGTGAAGGATATCCGCGTGAATCTGCTCGAATCCTTCGTCATCCCCAACTCGCAGACCATCGTGCGTGGCGACAAGTTCTCAGCCAAGATTGTGATGGCTGCTGTCGACACGACTCAGATTCCTGAGATATATATCGGTAACCAGAAGGTGGAACTGCAGGACAACATCTACGAGCGGGTATGCACCAGCACTGGCGACTTCACCTTGAGCGGCTATCTGCAGGTCATTAACGGCAACGGCGATGTGATTCGTCGCGACTTCGAGCAGAAGTACACCGTCGTTGACCCTTCGGCCACAGTCTCCGCCGACCTGATGAATATGCTCTATGCGGGCTATGCCAACCCCATCAGCATCTCTGTGCCGGGCGTACCGCAGAACAAGATCTCGGCCACGATGACCAATGGATCGCTGACCCCCACGGGCCCCGGCCGCTACATCGCCAAGCCTACGCAGATAGGTCAGGACGCCACCATCACCGTCACGTCGACCAACACGGGCCGTCCGCAGCAGATGGGACAGTTCACCTTCCGAGTGCGCCGTCTGCCTGATCCTACACCTTATATAGATATGAAGGATGAGAAGGGCAGTCCGATACGCTACAAGGGCGGTGGCTTGGCCAAATCCAGCCTGATGGCCATCGACGGCATAGGTGCCGCCATCGACGATGGCATCCT
Organism: Prevotella sp.; assembly: GCA_017483805.1. Classification (GTDB taxonomy): domain Bacteria; phylum Bacteroidota; class Bacteroidia; order Bacteroidales; family Bacteroidaceae; genus Prevotella. The sequence goes on along the minus strand of JAFUUL010000026.1, from coordinate 55,392 downwards.
CGACATCGGTTTCCGTGTGTTGTCGTTCGAGACCGTCTTCTACGACAATATGGGTAATGCTGTGCCGATGGTGGGCGAGGGCGACAAGTTCTCGGCCCGTCAGAAGGACACCTTCCGCAAGTTGACGCGCAACCGCCGCTTCTACATCTCCCGTGTAAAGGCCATCGGCCCCGATGGCATCGAGCGCACCCTGCCCACGTCAATGGAAATCATCGTGAAATAAAGAAATAATTAAAGCAGTAAGATAACATGAAGAGACTATTGTTCTTGTTGATGATAACACTCGCGGCTGGCACGGTTGTTGCCCAGCCTAAGAAGAGCCGCACCCAGCAGCAACAGGCCGCTCAGCAGCAACAGCAGACCAACGGCAGCCAGGGCATGACCCAGCGTATGCGCATCCAGTATCCCACGGCGCTCGATATGCCGGAGGACGTGGTGTGGCGGCGCGACATCTACCGTGAGGTGGACCTCAACGATGAGGCCAATGCCGGACTCTACGACCCCGTGGAGCCTGTGGGCAAGCAACTGAATCTCTTCACCTATATATTCAAGTTGGCACTCAATGGCTACATCCCCGTCTACGAGTATCGGCTCGACGGCAACGAGGTGCTCGATGCCACGGCCAAGGTCGACATGAAGACCATCCTCGACAACTACCACATCTGGTACGAGGAGAAAGACGGCAAACTGAAGGTGGAGAACAGCGACATCCCCTCGGCCGAGGTGAAGATGTATTACCTGAAGGAAAGTGCCTACTACGATCAGGCCAACTCGTCGTTCCACATCAAGCCGCAGGCCATCTGCCCCGTGATGCTGCGCGAGGATGACTTCGGTGGCGAGGCTGCCAAGTATCCGCTCTTCTGGGTGAAGTATGCTGAGGTGGAGCCCTACCTGAGCCGCCAGACCGTGAAGACCAGCGACGTGAACGATGCTGCCATCATGAGTCTGGATGACTATTTCACGCTCAACAAGTATCATGGCACCATCTATAAGACCGCCAACCGACTGGGCAAGACACTGGCTCAGATTGCCGGCAACGACTCCACGAAACTGACCTCCGAGCAGAAGCGCATCGAGAAGGAACTGGAGGCTTTCCGCAACAATATCTTCGGCGACAAGGCCAAGCGCGACTCGCTGGACAGCATCGCCAGCCTGGATCCCAAGCAGGCCAAGGTGGCTGCCAAGAAGGAGCGCAAGAGCCGCTCCTCCAGTGTCAGCCGTTCCAAGGGCTCCTCATCGAAGTCCACGGGTGGCTCGTCGTCGCCCCGTGTGTCGGTGCGTCGTGAGCGTCACTAAAAGACTGTCAGAATGGGAAGGCGACTTCACATAGTACTCATGTTGATGGTGGTATGGCTTGGGGCCGTACCATCGTTTTCGCAGAGCATCAAGGTTGGTCTGCGGGGTGGCATCGACGTGACCAGCATGGACTTTAATAGCGATGTGCTGGACAAGTCGAACCGCACGGGCTTCTTCGTCGGTCCGACCCTCCATATTGGCACGCCGCTGCCCTTCCTGAGTGTCGATGCCTCGGTGCTCTACGACCAGCGGACGCTGAAGGTGGCCGATGAGTCGCTCACCCAGAAGACCATTATCATTCCCGGCAATGTCCGTGCGGGCATTCATCTGCTGGGCATGGTGGGGGCCTTTGTCAGTGCCGGCCCCCAGTTGGCCTACAATGTGGGCTCGGCCTCTTTCTACTGGGAAGACCTGGAGGGCTATCGCAACCATTTCGCTTTGCAAGACACCAAACTCAGCCTGAATCTGGGCGGCGGCGTGCAGGTGGGCAGCCATCTGGAGGCCGCATTCTACTATAACATCCAGTTAGGCAAGACGGCCGACTTCACCTGGGACACCCTGAACACGCAACTGGCCGACCAGACGATGCACCACGCCAAATCGGCCACCGATGTCTGGTCGATCTCGTTGACCTACCTCTTCTAATATTGAACTACGCTGACGTCATATTGCCCGTGCCACTCGATGGCTATTTCACCTATGCCGTGCCTGCGGCCATGCAGGACGAGGTGATGGCGGGCAAGCGTGTCCTCGTGCCTTTCGGAAAGAACAAGACTCATGTGGGCATCGTGGCCCGGCTGCACGACCAGCCGCCGCAGGGCTACGATGTGAAGCCCCTCATGCAGGTGCTCGATGCCTCGCCCATCCTCTTGCCTGCCCAGTTGAAGCAGTGGCAGTGGATAGCCGACTACTACATGTCGCCCATCGGCGAGGTCTACAAGGCTGCGCTGCCTGCCGGCCTGAAGGCCGAGGAGGGCTATAAGCCGCGCACCGAGACCTACATCCGCCTGACGGCCCCCTACCGCAACGAGCCCACCCTGCATGTGGCACTCAATATGCTTGCCCGTGCCGCCAAGCAGCAGGAGGCCTTCATCGCCTATCTCTCGCTGTCACGCTGGGACACCATCGAAGGCAACGAGTGCCGTGAGCCCGTGCAGGAGATTACCCGTGAGGAACTGATGAATGCTGCCGAGACCACGCTGCCCGTGCTCAACCAACTCGTGAAGCGCGGGCTCCTGGAGACCTACGAGGTGGAGGTAGGGCGTCTGAACCACGGCGGTGAGCCCCATCCCGAACAGATCAAGATGCTGAACCCTGCCCAGCAGGAAGCCTACAACCAGATACTCTTCTCGTTCTTGCAGAAGCGCGTCACGCTGTTGCATGGCGTGACCTCCAGCGGCAAGACCGAGATCTTCATCCATCTCATCCAGCGCGAACTGGAGCAGCATCGACAGGTGCTCTATCTGCTGCCGGAGATTGCGCTTACCGTGCAGATGATGCAGCGCCTGCAGCGGGTCTTTGGCCATCGGCTGGGCATCTACCATTCTAAGTATAGTGATGCCGAGCGGGTGGAGATCTGGCAGAAGCAACTGTCGGGCAATCCCTACGACGTCATCCTGGGTGCCCGCAGTGCCGTCTTCCTGCCTTTCCAGCGGCTGGGACTCGTCATCGTGGACGAGGAGCATGAGACCAGTTACAAGCAGCAAGACCCCGCCCCGCGGTATCATGCCCGCAGTGCCGCCATCATGCTGGGGGCCAAGGTGCTTCTCGGCACGGCCACGCCAGCCATGGAGACCTATCATAATGCCCAGACGGGCAAGTACGGTCTCGTGGAACTGAAGGAACGCTATCAGGGCATTGAACTGCCGGAGATACAAGTGGTGGACACGAAGGACCTGCAGCGTCGCAAGATGATGAATGGCCCCTTCTCGCCGCTGCTGCTGACCAAGGTGCGCGAGGCTCTGGAGCGGGGCGAGCAGGCCATCCTCTTCCAGAACCGTCGTGGCTGGGCTCCGATGCTCGAGTGCAACCAGTGTGGCTGGGTGCCCCGTTGCGAGCACTGCGACGTCAGCCTGACGCTCCACCGCAATCTCAACCAACTGACTTGCCACTACTGCGGCTTCTCTTATCAGATTCCGGCGGCCTGTCCTGCTTGTGGCAACAAGGAACTGAAGGGGCGTGGCTACGGCACGGAGAAGATAGAGGACCAGATACGCGAGATATTCCCCGATGCCCGTGTGGCTCGCATGGATCTCGACACCACCCGTACCCGCAATGCCTATGAACGTATCATCACCGACTTCTCCAGTGGTCGCACCAATCTGCTCATCGGCACGCAGATGATTTCAAAGGGTCTCGACTTCGACCGCGTCTCGGTGGTGGGCATCCTTCATGCCGACGGTATGCTCAACCAGCCCGATTTCCGTGCCTACGAGCATGCCTTCATGATGATGGCGCAGGTCAGCGGACGTGCTGGCAGGAAAGGCAAGCGCGGCCTGGTCATCCTGCAGACCAAGAGTCCAGACCTGCCTGTCATCCAACAGGTGGTGCGCAACGACTATGCCGCATTCTACCAGGCACTGGCCGCCGAGCGGCAGGCATTCCACTATCCTCCTTTCTATCGGCTCATCTACGTCTATCTGAAGCATCGCCGTGACGAGGTGGTCACCACGGCCGGCATCGAACTGGGCAGCCGTCTGCGCCAGTGGTTCGGCGACCGTGTGCTGGGGCCGGACAAGCCTGCCGTCTCACGCGTCAAGACGCTGAGCATCCGCAAGATTGTGCTCAAACTGGAGACGGGCATCGACATGCCCCGTGTGCGCCAATATTTAGCGCTTGCCCAGCAGCAGATGCTGCAAGACAAGCGCTATAGTTCGCTCCAGATCTACTACGACGTAGATCCTCAGTAATTAAGAATTATGAATTAAGAATTTAGAGTTATCGCCCTTGGCGATTAGGAATTTTCAATTAAGAATTACTTTGAGCGGAATAATTCTAAATTCTTAACTCTTACTCGCCGAAGGCGATAACTCTTAATTCTTAACTCTTAATTCTTAACTTTAAAGGGCTACCTCGATGCCCAGACCCAGCACGCGGTTGGTGCGGGTGAACGAGTCGCTCTGTCCCGACAGCGGGGGATAGTCGGTGCGGTCGTAGTTCTCGTAGTCGGTCTGGAAGTAGCCGGCCTTCAGCGTGATGTGGTCGTTGGCCTTGTAGTTGGCACCGAAGCCGATGCTGTAACTGTTGGTCACAAACGACATATCGTTCATGTATTCATCAGTCAGTCCGTAGCGGGTCAACTGGCCACCGATGGACACCGTGAAGCGGTCGTTGATGTCCCATTCGCCACCGAGCAGGAACTCGTTGGAGTCGTGGTCGAGCCGTTCTTGGGCATTGTTGTACCACGAGGCACTCTTGTCGAAGTAGTGGTGCCAGCCCGCATTGATGCGGATAGGCTTGATGGGGCTCCACATGGCGCCTATGGCCAGTTGGGCAGGCATATCCTCGTTCACGTTCTCACCGTCGCGGAACTTGTTGACGGCAGGAATCTCGCTGGCCTTGTTCACTGTCGACTCGTTCTTCATGCGGATCTGAGTCTTAAACTCATACTTGGCGGCGAAGTTGAACTGGTCGTTCAGTTTGTAGTCGATGCCAATCACAGGAGCCACGCCCACGCTCGACTGGTTGCAGAGCAGGTTGACGCCCTCAGAGTATTTGCTGAGGGTAGCCAATTGCCCTTGACTTTGTTGAAGCGAGTTCAGTCCTGCTGCCAATGCAGTCTGTGCGGCCTGTAGTTCGGGCGTCAGGCCCCCCTGGGCTTGTTGTACATGGTTGATAAGTGTCAGGTGCTGCTGAGCCACGGCAGCATTTTGCTGTGCCTGTTCTGGAATATTGGGAAGGAATGTGCCGAAATCTTCAAGCGTTTCTCTTCCTTCATTGTTTATGATACGTACCCTGATGTTGTTGATCTTTGCTTTGTAGGTAGCAGTTCCATACAGGATACGAAGACCGCCATAGACAGAGAGTTTCTCGTTGATTTTGTATGCAGAACCCAACTGGAACCCAAAGTAGTACTGTCGTCCTTGCATATAACCATCCATATCATAGCCAATGACTTTAGTATTGTCAATGGTGTTTGGAGCAGTCTGCCCAAACATCTGATAAATAGGTGTCAGTTGCTGAGTAAGGCCATTGAGTTGAGTGGCCATACCATCAAGAGTCATGAAACTAGTGGCGATGTTGCCCACCACAGTCTCAAACGAACCGAGACCGTCGTCAAACTCGCAGGAACCGCCACCACCGGGAACGGAGAAGTTGAACTGCAGGCTCCAGTTGCCAGTGTTGTAGGCAGCCTGCAGCGAGGGGATGCAGGGGGCATCGGCCACGCCCTCGAAACTCTTCACGGTAGAGCCGTCGTTCTTCCGGCCCAGTGCAAAAGCAGGGCTGGTGGAAGTGATGGTACGTGTCTGGTGAGCATATTGCCAGTTGAAACCCAGGTGGAAGCCTTCGGGCAGGAATGCCACGCCGGCAGGATTAGAGTAGACACCGTCGAGGCCGATGGCGGCATCGCGGGCGGGATTGCGAAGAAAATCTACACTTTGATTTGTGTTGGTCAGAATGCCACCAGCCAGGGCGGTGGTTGTTGAAGCAGTCAGCATCACGCTGAGTAGCATCGCTTTCATTGTTTTCATATCCTTTAAACAAACTTTTGTTAAAATCGGCTGCAAAGGTAAGCATATTGCCGCACACGGGAACAAAAAATGTGCAGTATTTAAAGAATATTAACTATAAAAGTGCACATTTCTGCACAGAACGTGCATTCTGTGCAGAAAATAGAGTGTCCTTGACACCCTTTTGCTCACTTCTTCATCTCCGGGTAACTGATGCGAGTGTGGTAGATGGTCTTCAGTTTCTCGATGAGCACGGTCTTGGCATACTGGATGTCGCGGAAGGTGATGGGGCACTCGCGGAAGAAGCCATCGTCCACCATCGAGTCGATGATGCGGTTCACCAGCGTGCGGATGCTCTGCTCAGTATAGTCGGGCAGCGAGCGCGAGGCGGCCTCCACGGCATCGGCCATCATCAGTATGGCCTGCTCCTTGGTGAAGGGATTGGGGCCGGGGTAGGTGAAGAGCAGGTCGTCCACGGGCTCGTCGGGGTGCTCGTTCTTATACTTGATGTAGAAGTACTTGGCCTTGCCCTGTCCGTGGTGGGTGGCTATCAGGTCGCGAATCTGCACGGGCAGGTTGTATTTGTCGGCCAACTTGAGGCCCTCGGTCACGTGGCTGATGATCATCTGTGCACTCTCTATGTACGACAGTTGGTCGTGAGGGTTGATGCCGCCCGACTGGTTTTCGGTGAAGTAGATGGGGTTCTGCATCTTGCCGATGTCGTGATAGAGGGCACCGGTGCGCACCAGTTGCGGGTTGGCCCCGATGCGGCGGGCTATCTCCGCCGCCAGGTTGCCCACCTGGATGCTGTGCTGGAAGGTGCCGGGGGCCACCTCGCTCATCCGTCGCAGCAAGTCCTTGTTCATGTCCGACAGTTCGATGAGCGTGATGTCGGAGATGAAGCCGAAGAACTTCTCGATGAGGTAGAGCAGGGGATAGCAGCAGAAGATGACGATGCCGCAGATGGCCAGATAGATATACTCGCTGCTGTCTATGCGGCTGATGTCATTGTTGCGTATCAGATAGACGGCCAGGTTGGCCAGCATGGCTGCCGACGTGGCTGCCACTGCCGTCCAGAACAGTTGCGAGCGCGACGACATCTCCCTCAGCGAGAAGATGGCCGCCAGTCCTGCCGCCATCTCCACGGCGATGAACTCCAGCGGCTTCTGCAGCAGACAGGCACACAGGATGATGATCGACGTGTGGGCCATGAAGGCCGTCCGCGAGTCCATGAACACGCGTATAAAGATAGGTATGACCACAAAGGGCAGGATGTAGACGTGCAGCACGCTGTGGCTGACCATCAGCGACGCCATGACCGTAGAGACGATGATCAGCGCATAGAGCATACCGATGGAGCGCATCTCCTCGAAGTAGTCCTTGCGATAGAGCGACAGGTAGACGGTGAAGGCCAGGATGACCAGGAACACATAGATCACCTCGCCCAGTATGACCGTGTTGAAGCCCGACTGCGCGGTGTGCCTCCGGTCAATCTCCTTCATGAATGAGAGCAGCACCTGATAGGTGTCCTCGGTCACCACGCTGCCCTGGTCGATGATCTTCTGTCCGCGCTGCACCACGCCGCTGCTCATGGGCACGCTGCTCAGCAGTTGCTCCCTCACCGAGTCGCTCAGCACGCTGTTGTACGTCAGGTTTGGCACGATGAAGTCGTTCAGGTTCAGGTCTTGCAGCCTCTCCTGGTTCTGTATGATGACGGGCGACTGCATGATCAGTTCGTAGGCCTGGCGGGGTGTCAGCACGCTGCTGCTCCTGACGCTCGTAGTCTCCTTGTCGTCTATGCGCCGCAGGGTGTGCAGCGTGTCGGCCTCTCCGCCCACCGGCTCCTTGGTGTCCACGATGCCCTGCCGGTAGGCATTGCGCAGTTGGGCGATGATGTTCCACTTCAGGGCGACGCCCATCGTGTGGCCCTCCTTCTCCATCTGCTCCGTCAGCAGTTGCTCCTGCTGCTGGGCCGTCTGCTTGTTCAGGGTGTAGTAGGGCTCATAGTCCAGCAGGGCCGCGGCCCGCTCGGCCTGAATCACCGAGTCGCTCTTCTGCACGGGGAAGTCGAAGGTGGCCGTCAGGTCGTTGTATCGCCACACCTTGCCCACCTCCGGCTTGAAGTTGGGCCTGTTGTCCCTCGGCATAAACCACACGATGATGGCCGTGGTGCACACCACCAGCGCTGCGCGCATCAGCACGTCGCGCCATGTCAGGTCTATCTTGAATCTGAAGTTTCTCATCTTTTTGTCGCTATTTGTCTGCAAAGATATAAAATATTTATGAATAATGAATCAAGAATTAAGAATTATTTCGTACCTTTGCAGGCAAAATAACGAAAAAGCAAACAATGACAGAGAGAAAAGTGAGGGTGCGCTTTGCACCCAGTCCCACGGGACCCCTCCATATCGGCGGCGTGCGCACCGCCCTGTACAACTACCTTTTTGCCCGCCAGCACGGCGGCCAACTCGTGTTCCGCATCGAGGATACCGACACCACCCGCTTCGTGCCTGGTGCCGAGGACTACATCATCGAGTCCTTCCGCTGGCTGGGCATCCAGTTCGACGAGGGTGTGTCCTTCGGCGGCAACTACGGCCCCTATCGCCAGAGCGAGCGCCGCGACATCTATAAGAAGTATGTGCAGCAACTCCTCGACACGGGCAAGGCCTACGTGGCTTTCGACACGCCCGAGGAACTGGAGCAGAAGCGCCGGGAGATAGAGAACTTCCAGTACGACTGCCACACCCGTCAGCAGATGCGCAACTCGCTGACGCTGCCCGCCGACGAGGTGCAGCGGCTCATCGAGGAGAGCGACACCTGGGTGGTGCGCTTCCGCGTGGAACCCGGTCAGGAGGTGCTGGTCGACGACCTGATTCGCGGTGAGGTGCGCGTGAAAAGCGAAATCTGCGACGACAAGGTGCTCTACAAGCGTAAGGACGAACTGCCCACCTACCATCTGGCCAACATCGTCGACGACCACCTGATGGAGATCACCCACGTCATCCGTGGCGAGGAGTGGCTGCCCTCGGCTCCGCTCCACGTCATGCTCTACCAGGCCTTTGGCTGGCAGGACACCATGCCCCGCTTCGCCCATCTGCCCCTGCTGCTGAAGCCAGTCGGCAACGGCAAACTCTCGAAGCGCGACGGCGACAAACTGGGCTTCCCCGTGTTCCCTCTGGAGTGGCACGACCCCAAGACGGGCGAGGTCTCCTCGGGCTATCGCGAGCAGGGCTATCTGCCCGAAGCCGTCATCAACTTCCTGGCCCTGCTCGGCTGGAGTCCCGGCAACGACCAGGAACTCATGTCGCTCGACGAAATGGTCAGCCTCTTCGACCTCACCAAGTGCTCGAAGGCCGGTGCCAAGTTCGACTATGTGAAGGCAGCCTGGTTCAACCACCAGTACCTCTTGCGCCGTCCTGAGGCCGACTGGTGTCCCGCTTTCGACAAGGTGCTCCGCGAGAACGGCATCACGGCCACCGCCGAACAGGAGGCCGAGGTGGTCAGGATGATGAAGACGAAGGTCATCGAATATACCGACAGCCTGGGCAACAAGAAGAAGCGCAACATCTCGTTCCCCAGCGACCTGTGGCCCCTCACCAAGTTCTTCTTCGTGGCCCCCACCAGTTTCGACCGCGAGGGCGACAAGTTCATCCGCAAGAACTGGAACGAGCAGACTGCCGACCAGATGCGCCAGTTGGCCGCCGTGCTGGAGACCGTCACCGACTGGAGCGTGGAGGGTCAGAAGGCCGTCGTCGATCCTTGGGTGGAGCAGACCGGCATCAAGCCCTGGAACGCCTGGCGCATCGCCCTCGTAGGCACCGGCCAAGGCCCCGACATGTACGAACTTTCCGCCTTCCTGGGTAAGGAAGAGGTTCTCCGTCGCACCCGTAAGGCTATAGAAATACTGGGGTAGGATTTATCACTCATCACTTATCACTCATCACTCAGAACAGTGTACAATCTGATCATCTACCTCTACCTGCTGGGCGTGGCCGTCTACAGCCTCTTCAATGAGAAGGTACGCAAGATGTGGCGCGGCGAGCGCGACGCCTTCCGCGTGCTCCGCGAGAAAGTAGATCCCTCGGCCCGCTACGTCTGGTTCCATGCCGCCTCGCTCGGCGAGTTCGAGCAGGGCCGCCCCCTCATGGAGCAGATCAGGCGCGAGCACCCCGAACTGAAGATCCTACTCACCTTCTTCTCGCCCTCCGGCTACGAGGTGCGCAAGAACTATGCTGGGGCCGACATCATCTGCTACCTGCCGCTCGACACCATCCGCAACGCCCGCCGCTTCCTGCGCACCATCCGGCCCGAGATGGCCTTCTTCATTAAGTACGAGTTCTGGTACAACTATCTGCACATCCTGAAGCACCGCGGCGTGCCCGTCTACAGCGTCAGCAGCATCTTCCGTCCCGGCCAGGTCTTCTTCCGCTGGTACGGTCACCAGTATGGTCGCGTGCTGCGCTGCTTCACCCACTTCTACGTGCAAAACGAGCAGAGCCGCCAGTTGCTCTCCACCATCGGTCTGACCAACGTCACCGTCACCGGCGACACCCGCTTCGACCGCGTGTTGCAGATAACAAGACTCTCCCCCAGCCCCTCTCTGCAAGCGAGGGGAGTAGATAGTTTCGTTGGCAGCAACAGCAAAGTCTTCGTCGCCGGCTCGTCGTGGCCGCCCGACGAAGAGATCTTCATCCGCTATTTCCGTGAGCACCCAGAGTGGCGTCTTATCATCGCGCCCCACGTCATCGGCGAGGACCACCTCCAGCAGATAGAGAAACTACTGGACGACCGTCAGGTCATCAGATACACCAGTCTGACTACTCCCCTCCCTCACAGGGAAAGGCTACGGGTAGGCGACAGAATGTCGGGAATGGGGCAGGGGGAGAGTCTTATCATCGACTGCTTCGGCCTGCTCTCCAGCATCTATCGCTATGCCACCGTGGCCTACGTGGGCGGCGGCTTCGGCGTGGGCATCCACAACACCCTCGAGGCAGCCGTCTGGGGCGTGCCCGTCATCTTCGGTCCGGAGAACCAGAAGTTCCAGGAGGCCCAGGGCCTGAAGGCTCAGGGTGGCGGCTTCGAGATCACCTGCTACGAGGACTTCCAGCGCCTCATGGACCGCTTCTCCGCCGATGCCTCCTTCCTGCAGCAGGCCGGCCAGCAGGCCGCCGCCTACGTCAATAGTCAGGCCGGCGCCACCGACAAGATACTCTCCGACGTATTCCTCTGATTTCGGCCTGAAAAGCCCCAAAAGTCCTTCCAGGCCTTGGAATGAGGCGTTCCAGGCCTTGGAACATTTTATTCCAAGGCTTGGAACACTTTGTTCCAGGGCCTGGAACAAATCCTTCCAAGGCCTGGAACAAATCCTTCCAAGGCCTGGAACAACCAGATAATTCTCGCCAAATTCTTTCCAAAGAATAAAAAATCGCACATTTTTTCTTAAATTTCTTTGGTGATTGAAAAATTATGTTTATCTTTGCACCCGAAATAGCCTGCCCTTGCGTGGGTGGGTTGCAAAATTGATTTTGTGGAACGAGACCTCAGGCCAGTTGTACGGCCAGTCTCGAAAGGACGTTTTCTTGACGTTACCTGTCTGTGTTTGTCAAATCTAGCAAGTTTGAATCTTCATACAGCGGTGATGCAACTGAGACGTCTACGTTTGGGTTGATGATTATATCACACCCTGCGCCTGATATTTCCCCTTATATATATAATAAGGTGTACCCTCCGCGAGGAGGCGTACCATCTTTGCGTATATAGACCAAAGCGGGGGAAGTGTGTCAGGTGGTAGTGTGTATATGTATATCACCTGACGTGGGCAGGCTTTACGTTGCTTATCCTTATGAAGGGGCAATGCTAGAGCCTGACAACAGGGATAGGCGCGGAGAGATACATACTCCCACGTCTTTTTTTTGTTTCCAAAGGTTTTGGCTGTTCTTGAAGCAGTGAATGATTGACTGGCAGGGGGAGTGCTGGCCAGCACATACTATGTGTCTCTCGAAACGGTTTAAAAAGAAAAAAGACGAATATCATCTTTATTAACAATTTTATTTATTAACAATTTAAAACAAAGCATTATGAGAAAAAATTTTCTTATTTTGATGTTGCTGTCTCTCTTGCCGTTGGCAGGTCAGGCGGCTGCGGAACTGTCCTTGACATTGACAGGTACGGGCATCGAAGCAGATGGAACAGACTATAAGGCCTATTATAAGGCTGCTGTCTATGCTCCAGCGCTCACTGTGACGTGGAATGACGGCACTAATGCTCCTGAAAATGTGACAGGTTACTCTACTCAGTGGCAGAAAAAGAACGACAACGACGAGTATGTAAATGTAGAAGCCTCTGAAGTGAAAAATGCTGGCGTGTACAAGGTAACGGTGACGTACACACCATCTGGCTTTGATGAGCAGACTGCTTCTAAGGTTCTGACAATTAACAAGATTGTTGTATCCATCACGGCAGATGATGCATCGAAGACTTATGGTGAAAGTGATCCTGGTTCGTTTGACGCTACTGTTGAGTACACAGCGGGTGAAAACGTAGGTGAGACTCTGGAGTACACAGTTACGAGAAACAATGCAACTGTGAATGATGCAGGAGAATATGCAGGTGCTCTTGTTGTAACACCGACTGCAAATTCCACTGTGAATGCCAACTAAACCATCAATCCGGTTGCAGGTAAATTCACGATTAACAAGAAGGCTATCACGATTACTGCAAATCCTCAGACCATGATTTATGGTCAGGAAATCCCTGCTTTGACTTACACTGCACCGGGTCTTGTAGGTAACGATGCCAATGCTGATCTGACAGTTGCTAACTCCATCACAGGTATGACTGCAGGATTGCAAATCGCTGTATCGGACCAGCAGACCGACGCTGTAAGCCAAAAACTGAAGGTGAAGGAAGGTGGTTATACAATTGCGGTCACTGGGCCTACTACTGCGAATAATTGTAACTATACTTTCGCTGTTGTGAATAGCACATTGACCGTTAATAAGGCTACTCTTAAAGTGAAGGTAAAGAACGAGGAAGTAACCTTTGGCGATAATCTTCCTACTACGTATGACTTTGAGTATGTGAGTGGTCTGACAACAGCCGCAGAGATTAATGAGTATGTGGCAAATGGAGTGATTGCCAATAGTCAGCAGAATAGTATCTTCAATAATAATTCGAATCCACAATTCGCATACAATCCTGAAAATCCTGTAAACCAGGGCACTTACACCGTAACAGGTTCTGGCCTGGCATCGGACAACTACAAGATTCTGTACACCACTGGTACCCTGAAAATCAATCAGGCTAATATCGCAGATGCCAACATCACGGTTAATGAGCAGTATACACAGAATAATCAGCAGGTTTACTATACGTATCTTGGTGGCGACGCCATTAAGCCAGATTTAACAACGAATGTGGATGCTGCTAACTATGAAGTTGTTTACAAAAACAACACAAAGGCATACACGCTTACTGGCCAGGAGGCTTTCACGCACCAGGTTAACAATGAAACCGTGGCTTATACTGAAGATGAACTCGCTGAATTGGGCTTCCCCTATGTGGTCATCACTGGTAAGAAAAACTATACTGGCACCAAGAAGATTGCCTTCGGCATCAAGAAGGCTAATCTGACTATCACTGCTAAAGCCGATCCTATCAAGGTTGGCGAGACTCCTGTTTATTCTGCTACTATCGAAGGTCTGCTTGAGAATAATGCAGAGGAAATCAAGACCAAACTTCTGGCTAAGCAGGCTGTTACAGACTTCGAGGGTACTCTGACTTACGCCTGCCTGGGTGGTAACGACGCAGGTTCCTTCACGATCACTCCTTCGGGACTTACGGCTACCAACTATAATATCGATTGGCAGAATGGTACGCTGACGGTCAATCCTGGCACGCTGCCTCTGAAGGTAAAGACCACAGCCGGCACCTATGGAACTGCTGTAACTGCAGCCCTCAACTTCGACTATGAGTTCGACACGGATGACGAGGCTTACGCTTCTCTTGGTGATGATGTGAAGAATGGTCTGAAGACGCTGGTTGAACCTGCAAATGTTACGTGGACTGTCAAGAAGAATGGTGAGGTTGTCAATCCTGTGAATAATGAATGGAAACTTGCAGTAGGTACTGACTACACCGTAGAGGCTTCTGCAACCGACCCGAACTATACCATTACCTTCGATCCTGCTTCGCTGACTGTCAACAAGAAGGCTCTGACTATCACGATTGTTCCCCAGACCGCTGCTCTGTTCGACAATGAGGGTAATAAGAAGTCCATCTATACTGACGGTAGTGTCAAACTGGATGCAGTGTTCTATGATTCCCAAACTAACACGACTGAATATAATCCCACGAATGCACAAAATGGCTATACTGTTAAGGTTGAGGGCCTGCAGGGAAATGACCAAATTGGTGATCTGAACATTACAGGTCTTACTAGTTCAGTTGAGACTGTTGGTGTTCATACAGGTGCCATCACATTAGTCGTTAGCAGTGAAAATGGTAACTATGACTATACTAACGCTGGTGGTACTTTGACCATCACTGGTCCTTCTCTTGATCTTATCTATGCTGCCAATGAGGACAATGACGCTAAGATTAAGAACTATGACGGTGCAACTGGGGTGACAGTCAACCTGACTCGCGATATTCGTACAGGTTACGCTGAGAAGTGGTTTGCAATGGTTCTGCCGTTCAACGCTACACTAACTGAACTTTGCACTGCATTTGGATGCTATGTTGTGGTTAACACGCTTGACAAGGCAAATGCGGATGCATCTAAGGTGAAGTTTGCCCTTCAGATGCAGGGTATCACTGCCAACGAGCCGTTCCTGATTAAGTTCAACTCGGCTGTTACAGGTACTGCTCAGACTCCCAAGCAGTTTGCTAACAGAACAATATCTTATAAGGCAACACCTGAGGCTCACGACAATGCAGGCAACTACTTCTATGGCACCTTCAAGCAGAAGACCTTGAATGAAGAAGAGGACGTAGAAGTTGGCAGCAAGATTTGGACTGTAAGTCCTGCTAAGGACAAGTTTGTCAGACTGGGTGCTAATAAGACCCCTGTGAATCCTCTGATCGGTTGGTTGGAGACTGCTACTGCACTTGATGCTTTTGCTCCTGCAATCTTCGTTCAGGATATTGATGGCACCGTAACTGCTATCAATGCTGTCGCTACCGATGCTCCTGCTGTAAGCGCCGAGGGCTGGTACAACCTGAATGGTGTCAAGATGCAGGGTGTTCCCACCGAGAAGGGTGTCTACATCCAGAATGGTAAGAAGGTCATTATCAAATAATGACTGAATAGATCAAAATGAGAGTCCGCCGCAACTCTCCCCAGTTGGGCGGACTCATTTTTACAATTCAAGAATACAACTTAAGAAAGAAATGAAAAAGATTGCATATCAGGCTCCAGAAGTGGAGGTTGTCAAGATGGTCCATCAGACTCCGTTGCTCGAAGGAAGTATCAATGGCGGCAATAATGCTGGTGGTAGCGGTGATTTTGATCCTGAAACAGACGACCCCAACATATAAGTTTACTCTCACTTGATAGTTTACTTTCAAGGAGACGAGAAAAACAAATCTATCTAGGGTGCAGGCAAAGCATCTTGCACCCTAGATTTATAAAAAGCGCAAAGTTACCATAAGATGGTACACGGATGAGCGAAACATCGCTTTGCGACAAATGTTATGAAAAGGGATATTGTCATACTGACAAATAATGAGGCAGAAGCGTCTGCCGAGGAGTTGTACATATTGTTAAGGTCTGCCTATCAGCAATGGACAGAAGCCGGGCTATATACACCAGTAGCATATGCCACGTTAGAACAGTTCAGGCAATACCTGACAATAAGGCTTGTATTCATGGCACAGGACGAGGCAACAGGCGAATTGTTGGCCATGCACACGCTGAGGTTGAATAAGCGGAAGGGCAGGGCAGATGGTGCCAACCTGGCAGTAAGCCCCAAGGCCAAGCGTGAGGGAATAGCCTCAAGAATGCTGGAAGAGGAAGTACAGAGACTGCGCAAGGCAGGATATCGCTATATGATGGAATCAACAGGCATCCCTGCCACATGGTCGGTGCGGTGGCACCTGAAGAACGGATACCATATTGTGGGGTACAGTAGGAGTGAGCGGAACAACTACGCCTCTTATGTCTTCCGCAAGCAGATAGCCACCGACGTATGGCATCATCCTGCAGACCTGTTGTGGATACGCCCCGTAGCACCAGTGACGGCAAAGATAAGGTACGCAGTGTCGTACATCGCCACCAGCCTCTGTAAGACCCGCGAGGGGCGGCTGAACAGGGTAGGAAGATTGGCGAAGAAGATGCTGAAGAAATAAACGCAAAGCAGCCCAGTCGGTGGGCAACATGAAGAGGTTCGAGTCCTCGCTTTGACGACGACTTCTGTAAAAGGAAGTTCGCTTTTTAATTGTTAATTTAAGACACATTAGGCCTTCCCCGCTCGTGAGAGTAGGCCGAGGCCAAAAAGAAAACGAAAGTCGCCGGCCCGTGATGGGTCGGCGGCTTATTTGTTGGTAGGTTATTCTCGTTCATCATCCATAAGTTTCTTCAACTCTTCTATATCAGGCAGGATTTGCTGCATCGGTGTGGGCATATCGGCAAGTGTCTTGTAGGTCGATACTCCCATTGGCTTGTTGTAGTCGCGAACAGCATATTCTGCATAAGCCTGATTGGCACTTCTGCACAGCACGATACCGATACAGGGGTTTTCGTGGGGCTTACGCACCTTATCGTCGAGCACTTGCATATAGGCGTATAGTTGCCCCAAATAGGCTGGTTTGAACTTCCCTTTCTTCAGTTCGATAGCCACCAGAGCATTCAACTCACGATTGAAAAACAGAAGGTCGCTCTTCATCTCCTCGCCAAAGATTTCCAAGTGGTACTGATTGCCGACAAAAGCGAAGTCGCGCCCGAGTGTCATAATGAAACGCTTTATGTTCTGAACAATGCGTTGCTCAACAACCGACTCGTCCACATCGCCTTCTTCCTCAGCATCGATATCTTCCACGTTGATGTAGTCCAGCAGGTACTCGTCCTTAAACATACGGATGGCTTTTATTGCAGTTCTGGGCGTAGGCATGGTCTGCATAAAGTTGTTGGGGGCAGTGTGATTTGGCTGAGGTATGCCGGCTTTGAGCACATCACGTAATGTATATTTATCCCATTGGTGTATAACGGCTTCATGAATGCAGTACAAGACCTCCTGTATGTTCCTCGTCTTGTGTAGAATCTCCATGTGGTGCGAGAAACTGATACCCAGAAATTCGTCCCGATTAATTTCGGTCGCCAACGGCGACCATTTTGCTAACGAAAAGCAATCATATGCTATTATGCTCTGAGCATTTGCCCCTGCCAAATCGGTCGCCGCCGGCGACCGATTTATGTATTGAGCCCAAAATTCTGCAAACGTGCGCATCTTCTTGATACTCTCCTCAGAGAATCCACGTAAACCAGGCAACTCTCTTTGTAACTGTTCACTGATGGATTTGATGGCTCCTGTGCCCCAAGTTCCTTCGCGTGAATTGGCCGATACATAGAGCCCCACGCCAAAATATAAAGACAACTGGGAGCCGCTTATCATTCTTGCGGCACGAGCCTGACTTTGAAGAATTGCTGTCTTGATGATTTTAACTGCACTGCGCAGTTCTTGAGTTAACTCATTAGGATTCTCTATCATGTATTTTTTTGTTATGTGGTACAAAGGTATAGTTTTTTTGTGAGAAAGACGCGTTTGAATAGCGTTTTTACACATTATTTAAAGTAAGGTTTCCAATTGTTAATAAAATAATACATCAGGCCTTCCCCGCTCGTGAGAGTAGGCCGAGGCCAAAAAGAAAACGAAAGTCGCCGGCCCGTGATGGGTCGGCGGCTTTTAAGTAAGGAAAGAAATTTCCGTCATTACCATAAGCATTTGCAGAACGGCTCATTTCTACGAATGCTTACTATTACTCAACAAACTCAAAGTGCTGATAGTCCTTGCAGGAGCGCCAGTCGCCGCCCCACCTGAAGCCGGCCTCGGTGAAGAGGCGGTGGCAGAGGTCGCCGCGGGTGATCTTGTAGGGGAAGGTCTTCGTGCGGTCGCAGTATATTACGGCGGTGGCGGGCTGCACGTAGCGGGTGCCGTCAGGGCGGTCCTTGTAGTAGGGATTGTAGAACGGGTTGATGTCGACGGCCAGTCCGCGGGCATGCTTCGACAGCGTCTTACTGCCGGAGACGGGGCGGTAGCAGAAGGCCGACGAGTTGTTGTGGCGCATCTGCGTCTCGTCATCGGCACCGTAGACGTCGTGCCGTCATTCCCTGGGCGAGCCTGCAGGGCCTGTATGCCGCAAACAAAGAGGGCGGCAAGCATCCATAGTCGCATGGTTGTATATCGGTTCTGGAAAAAATCTGTCTGCAAAGGTACGAAATAATTCACAATTCGTAATGCTTATTCATATTTATTTTGTACTTTTGCAGGCAAAATAACTAATTGACGACTATGAAGAAGATATTCTTGTTGCTCAGTCTGATGCTTACTGGCGCGCTGAGCGTGGGTGCCCAACAGTATCCCTATCAGGACAGCAGTCTGTCAGTGGACCAGCGTGTGGAAGACCTCCTGGGCCGCTTGACGCTGGAGGAGAAGTCTCGGCTGATGATGAACGGCTCGCCGGCTATACCCCGGCTGGGCATCCCCGCCTGGAACTGGTGGAGCGAGGCCCTGCACGGCGTAGGGCGCAACGGCGTGGCCACTGTGTTCCCATCGTGCATCGGTATGGCCTGCTCGTTCGACAACGACCTGATCGAGCGCATCTATGTGGCTGTTAGCGACGAGGCCCGTGCCAAGAACACGCTGGCCCGTCAGCAGGGCAAGGTGGGCAAGTACAGTTGCCTGTCGTTCTGGACGCCCAACATCAACATCTTCCGCGACCCTCGTTGGGGGCGCGGTCAGGAAACCTACGGCGAAGACCCGTTCATGAATGCCCAGATGGGCCTCTGCGTGGTGCGTGGCCTGCAGGGACAGTCGCCCTTCGACCAGCACAGGTCTGACAAGTATCTGAAACTGCACGCCTGTGCCAAGCACTATGCCGTGCATAGCGGCCCAGAGAAACTGCGCCACAGTTTCAACATAGAGGACCTGCCTGCCCGTGACCTGTGGGAGACCTATCTGCCCGCCTTCAAGACGCTGGTGCAGGAGGGACAGGTGGAGCAGGTGATGTGTGCCTACCAGCGCTTCGAGGGTGACCCCTGCTGTGGCTCCAACCGTCTGTTGCAGCAGATCCTGCGCCAGGAGTGGGGCTTCCGTGGACTGGTGGTGAGCGACTGCGGTGCCATCGATGACTTCTACAAGCCCAATCGCCATGAGGTGTCGGCCGACTCGGCTGCCGCTTCGGCCAAGGCCGTGCTCAGCGGTACTGATGTAGAGTGCGGACGCAGTTACCACAGTCTGCCCCAGGCCGTTCGTCGTGGCGACATCAAAGAGAGCGAGGTCGACGTTAGCGTGCGCCGCCTGCTGAAAGGCCGCTTCGAACTGGGCGACTTCGACAGCGACGATCAGGTGGGCTGGACGCAGATTCCCCTGAGCGTGGTGGCCTCGAAGGAGCACAAGCAACTGGCCCGCCAGATGGGCCGCGAGCAGATGGTGCTGCTGAAGAACAACGGCGTGCTGCCGCTCCGCTCATCGCTCATCGCTGATCACTCATCACTGATGGTGATGGGCCCCAATGCCGCCGACTCCACCATGCTGTGGGGCATCTATTTCGGCCAGCCCTCTCACACCGTCACCCCGCTGGAGGGCATCCAGGCCAAGATAGGGCCTGTGGACTATCTCACGGCGTGCAGCATCACCGACATGACTGTGAAGGAGATGGCCGTGGGCCGTCAGACCGAGGCTGCCGACGGCAGCACTACGCTGCAGATGGTGGAGAAGGGCGAGAAGACCTACACCATCAGCGAGATTCTGCAGGCAGCCAGCAAGGCTGAGACCATCATCTTCGTGGGTGGCATCTCGCCCAATCTGGAGAAGGAGCAGGCCCGCGTGCAGGCTCCAGGCTTCGACAATGGCGACCGCACGTCGATAGAACTGCCGCAGGTGCAGCGCGACATTTTGAAGGCCCTGCACGAGGCTGGCAAGAAGGTGGTCTTCGTCAACTGCAGCGGCTCGGCCGTAGCCCTGACGCAGGAGCAGAACGAGACCTGCGACGCCATCGTGCAGGCTTGGTATGCCGGCGAGCAGGGTGGCCACGCACTGGCCGACGTGCTCTTCGGCGACTATAACCCCAGCGGCAAACTGGCCGTCACCTTCTATAAGGACGACTCGCAGTTGCCTCCCTTCGAAGACTACCACATGGCCGGCCGCACCTACCGCTACTTCAAGGGTGAGCCGCTCTATCCCTTCGGCTACGGCCTGAGTTACACCACCTTCAAGTACGGTAAGCCGTCATATCATGACGGCAAGGTGAGCGTCAGCGTGAAGAACACCGGCAAGCGTGAGGGCACGGAGATCGTGCAGGTCTACGTGCGCCGTACCGCCGACGTCGAGGGCCCTGCCAAGACGCTGCGCGGCTATGCCCGTGTCAACCTGAAGGCTGGCGAGCGTCAGCAGGTGGAGATCAGTCTGCCCCGCGAGCGCTTCGAGACTTGGGACGCCCAGACCAACACCATGCGTGTGGTGCCTGGTCAGTATGAGGTGATGGTCGGCGCGTCGAGTGCCGACAAGGATCTGCAGACGCTGAAAGTGAACCTGTAAGACCCAAACCGAACGAATATGAAACAGATGAATCTCAGATGCACGATGCGACTCGTGGTGGTGCTCAGTTTATCACTCATCACTCTTCACTTATCACTCCTCCCGGCCTCCGCTGAGAACTATCCCTATCGCAGCGACTACCTGTGGCTGACGGTGCCCGACCATGCCGACTGGCTCTACAAGACAGGAGAACGGGCGCGGGTGGAGGTGTCGTTCTGCAAGTACGGCATTCCGCAGGATGTGGCCGTCGACTACGAGATTGGCCCCGATATGCTGCCCGCCACCTCCCGTGGACAGGTGATGCTGAAGCAGGGGCGCGCCGTCATCGACATGGGCACGCTGAAGAAGCCCGGTTTCCTGGACCTGCGCCTCAAGGCCAAGGTGGATGACAAGACCTACGAGCATCACGTCAAGGTGGGCTTCTCGCCTGAGCAGTTGACACCCTACACCAAGAACCCAGCCGACTTCGACGCCTTCTGGAAGGGCTCTCTCGAGCAGGCCCGCAAGGACGTGAAAAGTGAAAAGTTAATAGTGAAAAGTGAGAAGGTGGACCGCTACAGCACCGATGACTTCGACTGCTATCTGCTGAAACTGCACACCGACCGCCAGCACAGCATCTACGGCTACCTGACAATGCCCAAGAACACTGCCGGGAAGCACCCCGTCGTGCTCTGCCCCCCAGGTGCAGGCATCAAGACCATCAAGGAGCCCATGCGTAACACCTTCTATGCCAAGAACGGCTTTATCCGCCTGGAGATGGAGATTCACGGCCTGAACCCTGAGATGACCGAAGAGCAGTTCAAGGAGATCTCCTCGGCTTTCTCTGGCGAGAACGGCTACCTGGAGAACGGCCTCGACTGTCGCGACAACTACTATATGCGTCATGTCTACGTGGCCTGTGTCCGTGCCCTCGACTACCTGTGCTCGCTGCCCCAGTGGGACGGCCGCAACGTATTCGTGCAGGGTGGCAGTCAGGGTGGCGCCCTCTCGCTCATCACCGCCGGCCTCGACCCTCGCGTGACGGCCTGTGTGGTCAACCATCCGGCCCTGAGCGATATGGCCGGCTATGCTGAGAAGGGGCGCACGGGCGGCTATCCTCACCTGCATCGCGAGAACCAGATGCTCACGCCTGAGAAGATCCAGACGCTGCAGTATTACGACGTGGTCAACTTTGCCCGCCGCATCCAGTGTCCCGTCTACATGACCTGGGGCTACAACGACAATGTCTGTCCGCCCACTACCAGTTACATCGTCTGGAACCTGATCACCGCCCCCAAGGAGTCGCTCATCACCCCCATCAACGAGCACTGGACCACCAGCGACACCAACTACGGCCAGATGCTCTGGCTGAAGCGGCAAATCAAGTAGTGAATCATAAAAAACGGCAAAAATGTTTGGCGTTTTGCTTTCTTTGAGGTATCTTTGTGGCTTGAAAAAGAATCGACAAACATGAAATACCTCATTAAGAAACTCTCTGTAGCCCGACTGCCGGGCTGCCTGACGGGCGTGCTGCTGGCCGTCCTGTGCCTGTCGTGCTCTGAGCGTCAGGCGAAGTATGTCATCGGCGTGTCGCAGTGCTCGGCCGACATCTGGCGCGAGAAGCAGAACTCCGAACTGCGCATGGGTGCCTACTGCAACAAGGACGGCGTCGAACTACGCTTTGCCGCCGCCTACGACAGCGACGAGCGGCAGGTGCAGCAGATTGACAGCCTCGTGCGAACGGGCATCGACCTGCTCATCGTCGCCCCCAACCAGGTGCAGACCATCTCGCCCGCCATCGACCGCGCCTACGACAGCGGCATACCCGTCATCGTCTTCGAGCGCAAGACCAGTTCAGAGAAGTATACCGCCTTCATCAGTGCCGACAACTACGAGATGGGCCGCACGATGGGCGACTATGTGGCCCAGCGGCTGCAGGGCCGCGGACAGGTGCTCGAGGTGATGGGCCTGCAGGGCTCGTCGCCCGCCATCGAGCGTCACCTGGGCTTCGCCGATGCGCTGAAGGCCTGGCCCGACATCCGGCTGGTGGCCACGCTGCAGGGCGACTGGACCGAGGAGAGCGCCTACGAGGCCACCCGCCAGTGGCTGGACAGCGTAGGCACCGATGCCGGCACCATCGACTTCGTCTTCGGCCAGAACGACCGTATGGCGATGGGCGCCCGCAGGGCGGCAGCAAATTCTTCACTCTTCACTCTTCGCTCTTCACTTTATTGCGGCATCGACGGCCTGCCAGGCGAGGGTGGGGGCATCCGTCTGGTGGAGGACTCCATCCTCGATGCCACCTATATCTATCCCACGCATGGCGACCGTCTGCTCCAGGTGGCCGTCGACATACTCGACGGACGGCCCTTCGACAAGGAGACCCGCCTCATGTCGGCCCTCGTCACCCGCCAGAACGCCCATGCGCTGCAGATGCAGAGCGAGGAGATGGATCGCCAGTCGGACTATCTGGACCGTCTGCACCAGCGTGCCGACAACTATATGCAGCAGTTGGACACGCAGCACATCGTCAACATCCTCTCCCTGGTGGTCATCCTCCTGCTGCTGCTCACCATCTTCTTCTTCTACCTCTACCATCGTGGCAAGATGAACCTGCAGCGCGAGCGTGTGGTGAACAACCTGTGGAACGTGGAGCCTCAGCCGACTCTCCCCCAACCCCTCCCTGTAGGGAGGGGAGTGGATAGTCCTGCTGACGGAGAAAGTGACTACTCCCCTCCCTCACAGGGAGGGGCCGGGGGAGAGTCTGTAGAGTCTGTAGAGTCTGTCGAGCCTCTTTTCATCACCCGCTTCAAGGAGGTGGTAGAGAAGCGCCTCTCTGAGAGCGACCTGAGCGTAGAGGATCTGGCGGCAGAGATGAACCTGAGCCGCGTGCAACTGTACCGCAAGGTGAAGTCCGTCACCGACTCGTCGCCCGTCGAACTGCTGCGTGCGGCCCGTCTGAACCGCGGCTACCAGTTGCTGCTCACCACCGACAAGACCATCAGCGAGGTGGCCTATGCCGTCGGCTTCACCGCCCCCAGTTACTTCACCAAGTGCTTCAAGGAGGAGTTCGGCCACAGCCCCACCGACATGAAGCGGTGAGGCCGGCTGCCAGGCAGCAAACTGCCTATAATACCCCTAAGCCTCCGATTTCCCAACCCCCATTATCTCAAATTCTGCGGCAAAAGTACAAAAAAGTTTGGTATTTTGCGGAATTGTTCGTAAATTTGCACCGTCGAACCAATAAAGAGATAATGAATGGAGATCAAATTGAACGACTATCACAAGAAGGTGAATGCCGAGAAATTGGCAAAGATGGCATACTGGAGAGCGCATCCGATTTCGCGCGAGGAGTCCTTGAGGCAATTGAGGCTCTTGCGGGAACAACGGCTTGCAAATCAGTCCAACTGGTAAGGCTCCGTCAATGGGCGCAGCAGCAAGGTTGCTGGTTTAGCGACCGTAGCCAGTTTGGTGACTTCTTTGATCGCGGCTCTGAGAACGAAACCTATCTTTCACCCGATGGAAAGGAAATCATCAAACTAAATGATTTCCGATATTCTGACGATAACCTTACTTCCTTCTTTGAGCGAATTAAGGCACACAATAAGTATTTCCCTGATTGTGTCTACCGTATGATTGGCTTTGCCGAAAACATGGATGGCAAAGTCTGTGCGGTTTTGGTACAGCAGTTTGTTCCTAATGCTCGTCTGGCCACGAAAGAGGAAATCCATGAAGAGTTCCTGCGTCTTGGCTTCTGGCCTGAGGATAATGGAGAATACTATACCAACGGTCAGCACGACATCTTCGATGCCCAGCCCAATAACGTACTGGCTGATGACGAGGGCCACCTTTATTTCATTGATACGATAATCTATCCTTCCGAAACGGGAGGCTACGACAAATATCGCAGCCTCTCGCCCCGCTATTCGGGATAAGTGATTTCCATACTCTACAGACGGTTGCGTTCGCTTTGGCCAGCGTGGCTGCCCTTGTAGCGACTCTTGGTGGCGTTGAACTTCCATGAGAGGTCAATGCCGATGCGACGGGCATCGCGATATTCGCGGAATTGGGTACGGACATTGATACCGCCGTAAGCCGTCATTTCTATGTAGCGTGTGTGCAGGATGTCGTTGGCGAAGAAGGCTATGCTAAGGCTCTTGTCTTTGAGGAACTGGCGACTCAGCCGGAGATTCATTCCGCCTGTGGTTTTCGTCTGCGAGCAGCCCTGCTCATTGTAGGGTGTCAGTTCCATTCCAATGTTTAGCAACCAGTTGTTTGGCAGTAATAGTGTATTGTCGAGATTGAAGTAGGTGCCAAGTCCATTCCACTTATGCTTGATGCCGATGGCTTTTAAGTCTCGATTGTTGAAGAAGAAATCTGCAGAGTAGTTCATCTGCCAGATACCTACCTTTGGCGTGACGTTTATTTCCAGTCCGTAGTTCTGGCTTTGGGGTACGTTGCGGCGGTCATCGAGAATAACACCAGGGTGGCCTGTATCATCATAGGCGGCCTGAAAGGAATAGTTGAGGTTCTTAATGTATTGGTAATATAACTCGGCGTGAACCCATCGGTAGTTACTCGTCCATGAGACATAGTGGGTTGTTGTCGGACGAAGGTAAGGGTTACCCGTCTGGTACTCGTATTTGCTGCGATAGTTGATGGCAGTGCTGAGAGTGGAATAAGCGGGATTACGTCGGAAACACTGATAACCAAAGGTGTGCGTCCATTGCTCTGTACGATAGGTCAGCGAGAGGCGCGGGATGAACACATGGTAGTTGGGACTCTGCTCGGCATCTTTATGGCCATTGGTTTCGTAGTCGTTGTGCTCGTTCTGCCAGCGTAGTCCAGCATTGAAACCGAATTTCTTCACTTGCAGGGCGTAGTTGACGAACAGTGACCACGTCACGGTCTGTTGGTGTACGCTGTTGTTGGCAGAGAAACCACTCTGGGTGAAGTCGCTTTTGCGGTCCACTCCCGATACTTCCTCACCGAAGGTCAGGGTGCCTTTGGGGATTGGCGCTGTGACAACAAGTTTTTCAGCCAGCAGGTTGTTTTTAGTCAGCGTGTTGCTGCTGACTTCCTTCTCGCCAACGGTGCCACCTTCCATATTGCTCTCTGAATGCCCACCGTAGTAGTCGGCACTGAAGTCCAGTTTCCACTTGCCTATTTCGCCGACGTAGTAGGCATTTACGGCATGTACCATCCGAGGTTTTAGAGAGGTAACTGTCTTGTTGGTCTCTGCTTCATGGAATTGGCTGTCACGCCACACCTCCTCCTCGGTCTCTATACTGCCTGTCGCATCGGTGATATAGTTGTTTGCGGTGTAGGTCAGACCGAGAGAGTGTTTCTCGGATATCTCCCAGTTCCAGCCGAGGTCGGCAAAATAGTAGTTGTAGCGGTTGAGAAAAGTGGCTTCTTTTTGGAAGTCCCATGTGCTGGAAGCCTGCAGTTGGTCATTGGCAGTGGCGTTAATCACCTGATTGTTGCTTGTCAGAAACCCTCGGGCGAAGAAGTCCATACCGTTGCGGGTGCGATAGTTCAGGGCTGCGTTGCCATTAGCATAGTATTCCTTTCCTTGGCTGTAAACAGCGGAAAAGTTGCCGCTCCAGCCCTCACCCGCTTTACGGATGGTCTTGAGACGGATGACGGAGGTGACTTCCGCCCCATATTCTACGCCGGGGTTCGTGATAATCTCGGCAGAGAGAATCTCGTCGGCCCGCAGGCGATTCAGCTCATCCTCATTGCGCACCTTTTTATTATTGATGTAGATCTCGGGCTTGCCGTGACCTGCTATCTCGCCGTTGCTCATCATGAGGGGCAGGTGGCTAAGCATCTCGCTAACGGATCCGAACTGCTCTAAGGGCGTGCCCTGTATGTTAGCCATCAGTCCGCGATCTGTGGCATAGACAAGTTGCTTGCTGCCCTTCACCTCTATGCCTTTTAGGGCGTACTTGTCTGGTTGCATGCGTATTTTGCCAATGTTCCCCACGCTGTAGGCCTCTTCGACGGTCTTATAGCCAATACAGGTGATGCGGGCGATGACTTTGGGCGCTTTGCAGGGTATCACGAAGTCGCCGGCCTCATTGCTCACGCCTCCTGTCAGGAAGGTAGAGTCGCCGAGAGAGAGCAGCGAGATGCTGGCGTAGGCAACGGGCTGGCCACTTTCGTTGATGATGCGACCTGAGAGTTTTGTGTCCGACTTCTGCATGCACTCAATGTAAATGTCCTGAGCATCGAAGGTCAGCTGCATGGGATAGAAGCCGCAAACCTGACGGACGGCATCGCGGACGGAGGCGTTCTTCAACTGCGTGGTGACGGTGAAGTCCTCCAGTTCGTCGAAGATGAAGTTCAGTTTGTAGTTGTCTTGGGCATTGTCTATCCAGATGAGGGCTTCGCTGAGCGAGGCGTTCTGGAAGTCGTGCGAGAGTCGCTGTGCCTTTACGCTCATGGCGACGAGGCACAATAATAGCATACAGGTGTGCTTCATGGCTCTACTCGATAGTGATGGTTTCGTCCGTGAGGGTCAGGTGGACCTTCTCGAAGTGGTTGATCTTGTCGATGATCTCTTGCAGCGTGTCGTCGGCCTCCCATTGCAGGTAGAAGCGCAGGGTGCGTGCGGCTTCGTTCTTGAACTCCACCTTCACGCCGTAGCCGTCGGCGAGGTACTGCATAATCTGCCCGAGTTCCACATTATTATATACGACGGGGGCTTTCTTCGTCGGTGCTGCCTCCACGCCGTAGGTCTTCTTTACCTTCTTCACGTCGGGCTTGCGATCGGTGATGGCGACCTTCGGCTTCGACTCGATGTTGCTGATGACGTGCACGGCGGCGTAGGCGATGCCGCCAATCATCAGCACGCCGACGAACATCGCGGCAATCTGCATCCATCCCCATGAACGGCGCTTCTGGGGGAAGTGCTTGGCCTGGAACTTATGCCACTCTGCCTCGATGTCAGGCTCGTTGACGTCGGTCTCGCTGAGCATCTTGTCGAGTTGCTCGTCGGTGTATCGCTCAGGATGCAGGAGCATCCGCTGTTTTTCGTCTCTTGTCATACTTCTCTGTCTTTAAAGGTTGAACGTAGTTTCCTCAGTCCCTGCACGATGTGCTTGTTGACGGCCGACAGGCTGATGCCGAGCGTGCCGGAGATCTCCTTGTACGACTGCTCCTCGTCGTAGTGCATCCGGATGATGCGGCCCGTCTGGGGCGTCAGCCGGTGGTCGATGTAGTCCTCGATGGCCTGCAGCAGTTCGTCGTCATAGTTGCCACTATCGATGGCCTCGGGTGTCAATAACTGTGCGGCGCCCTGTGCCGTATTCCGACGTGCAATCAGGTTGAGGCAGCGATTACGGACGCAGGTCAGCAGAAACTTCCGGACAGACTCCTGGCGCAGTGGGATGCTGCCGGCCCACAGCAGGGCGAAGACATCCTGTACCGCATCCTTCGCCTCGTCTTCGTCGCCCAGCAGGAGGTAGGCTGCCCGGTACATCCTGCCGTACTCCGAGCGGAAGAGTTGTTCAAACTGTTCTGTCTTGTCTTGCATCTTTTTCGTTGTTGCTTTTACCTATTATACAGTTTAGGGAGCGAAATCATCACCCCCTTATAACTGAAATTCCCAACTTTTATTGTTGCAGGAGCCACTTTGCTTGACTTCGCCGTATGTCATTATGCCTATAGTGGGCTAAAATAACTCGAAGTGTAAGATGGCAGATATTATTAAATTTTGTGTATTTTTGCCTTAAAGCACAAGAATCTCAAAGAAAAGTTGTAACTTTGCAGCCTCGTCTGGCGAACTATTTTTTGATGAGGCAACTATGAATCTCGGACAGGTATACACAAAGCAAGCGATAGCCGACTTTATGGTAAGGCTATTCACGATTACAGGGAATGCACGTGTGCTTGACCCCTGCTTCGGTCGTGGGGTCTTTGTAAAAAGCCTGCTGGACAATACGGAGTTTGTCGTGGATGGCGTGGAGATAGACGAGGCGTCGTATGCGTCGTTTGATAATCCTGACGAAAAGCGTTGCCGCTTGATGAATGGTGACTTCTTCGATGTAGAGGGAACCTTCGACGGCATCATCATGAATCCTCCTTACGTGCGCCAGGAAGAACTTGACAAACTGGCTCCATTGGGTGTCACCAAGCAAAAGTTGCAGTCGGCCTGCTGGATGATGAACATATCCACCAAGGCCAACCTCTACATGTACTTCGTTCTGCGGTCCATCCTGCTGCTTCGCGAGGGAGGGGAGTTGATAGTGATTTTCCC
Organism: Prevotella sp.; assembly: GCA_017483805.1. Lineage (GTDB taxonomy): Bacteria > Bacteroidota > Bacteroidia > Bacteroidales > Bacteroidaceae > Prevotella. The sequence continues at coordinate 26,431 of JAFUUL010000026.1, read as the reverse complement.
CAATTCGTGGACGAACACCCCTGTCGGCAAACAGTTCTATGAGCAAATGAACCTTTACGGATGCATTACCGACTTCATTAATGTCGAGGGGGAGGCCTTTGAGGGTTCGCCAATGGTGGATGTCTGCATCCTGAAATATGTCAAGGGAACGCGTGGCGAAACGTGCTACCAAACGATGCGGATAACCCAAGGTGGCAACTTGTTGGTAGAAAATGTTAAGCAGCAGAAGAACGATGTGTCTCGCAATCTGGTTAGGCTTAAGTCGGTAGCCAACATCAGGCGTGGCATCACTACGGGCGCTAACAAGTTTTTTGTCAATCCTCCTCTCTTCACGCAAACTCACATGGTGGATATTCTTTCTTCGCCTAAAGACTTCACTGGTTATACTACGAAGCATTGCCGACAAGATAAACTGCTTGCTATAAAAAGTGGCGACACACTAAGTGAAGAAGAGAATACATATCTTGAAAACAGCGCAAAAGTTATATTGAAAGAAGGGAAGCCCCTAACGCTGAAAGCATTGATTGGCGAGGGCCAGCCTTGGTATTATATCATCGTACCTAAGTCGGCACAGATTGTTTTCTCATACATCGTCCGAAGCAACCTAAAGTTTGTGCTGAATGCTGGGGAGTGTAACGTGAGAGATAATTTCTACATGATTAGCAGCCGCTATGATTCGATGTTGCTAATGGCCCTTCTCAACAACTATTATGTCTACAGGCAGTTGGAGAACTTTGGCAAAAGTTACGGCAAGGGATTGCTGAAACTACAGAAATATGATATAGACGAAATAAAGGTTCCTCATCCCGATACAATCCAGGATGAGGATAAAGCAAAACTTGTTCAACTATCAGCAGAACTGGTAGAATCCTCTGACGATTGTCATATAGATGCTATCACCAACCTCTTGGCATCCTATTATGGATACAACGGCGTAAAGGAACAATACATTGAACTGAAATCAAAACGGCTTGCACATCATGAATAATAAAACAGTTAGTCTATTCTCAGGCGGCGGGGGCCTCGACCTCGGCTTCAAGCAGGCCGGATATGATATTGTCTGGGCTATCGACAACAATCAAGATGCCGTCAACACCTACAAGCGCAATGTCGGAAGTGAAATCATGTGTGGCGATATTACCGCTATCGACATCAACGACATCCCCAAGGCTGACATCGTGATTGGCGGGCCTCCCTGCCAGTCATTCTCGTTGGCTGGCAAACGCCAATGCGACGATGAAAGAGGCAGGCTGGTTTGGCGCTATCTGGATATTATCAAGCGCGTTTCGCCAAAAGCCTTCCTTTTTGAAAATGTGGTTGGCTTAGTGTCGGCTAAAGACAAGCAGGGTAATAAGATTTTGGACGGGCTTCTCAAAACCTTTGAAGAGGCAGGTTATCATGTTTCGTGGCATTTGGTGAATGCTGCCGACTATGGTGTGCCACAATTGAGAAAGCGAGTGATTATCGTAGGGTTGAAGGATGGAGAGTTTGAATTCCCTGCTACTACACATAATGACGGGGGAACAGACGGAAAGAAAAAATATGTAAGTGCCGAAGATGCTATCGGCGATTTGCCTATGGCAGGTGCTTCAGGGAGAATCTCTGAACACGATTATCCGACAATGAGCAAACTCGACCAATACATCTGCTCTCAGGTGAAGCCTGGTGGCAACTATATGGATATACCCGATGACGTGCCTTCTGTCAGGATAAAACGCCTGCAGCGAGACGGTGGTCACACTACTTGCTACGGACGCATGCTCCCTGACAAACCGGCATACACCATTAATACTTATTTCAATAGGCCTAACGTGGGATGCAACATCCACTATAAGTATGACCGTATCATTACCCTTAGAGAGGCGATGCGCCTGCAGACATTCCCTGATAGTTATGAGTTCGTCTCGAAATCGAAGCAGGGGAAAAACCTGATAGTAGGCAATGCCGTACCACCACGTCTGGCATACGTATTGGCTGCAAAACTGAGAGAATATCTAAGTTGAGAATCGATATGTGGATAAAGAATACTGACAAAGAAGTTGAGTGCTTCCATCCTGTATGTAAGGAGGCTCTTGAAGGAGCATTGAGACAATTGAATCTTGACAAGGGCTATGAAGTGCAGCACCATCGGTATGTAGGTACTATCGAAATGGACTTAGTAGTTGCAAGCAAAGACACCAACAAGATATTGTGTGTGGTTGAGGTGAAACGCACTATTGCTGCCGTCAACAGTACTCGCTATCAATATCAGGCGATGAGTTATGTTCAGTCGTTGAGAGACAATGAGTTGGAGAGCAGATACTATCTGTTGACAAATCTTGAAAGTTCCTGCCTGTTCAAGTTCGAAAAGAACCGCCCCAATGTGTACGAACAAATCATTGAGCCAGGATTCTCAATCAACCACAAGTTTGCAGAAGTGAGCCGTGAGAAATTCATGGCTGACCTGACGCAGCAATACGCCAACTTTATCTCCATTATTAAAAATGATACTGGAAAGTATATGCTTTCGTTCAAGCAGTTTGCCGATGAAATACATGACAAACTTGATAAAGGCATAGAGTGGAAGAAGGCCTTGGTTGCATTGTTCTATGAGTATATCAGAGGCTCGTTCACAAAGATAAATCGGAACGAACTGAAAACGATAGCACAACTGTCAAACAAGGTAGACTTGATTTGTCGCGAAGGCTTGAAAGTGAACTTCAAAGATATTTTCACCCTGCCGGACTTGACAGCAAAACAACGGGATGTTAACACCAGTCGAACACTCCTGCAGCAGTTGTTTGACTTGGGTAAGACATACGTCGATGCCGATGAACTTGCCAGCGTCATGCACAAGGTGGTGTCGGAGGAGCATAAGCATGAGGGTGAGGTGCCTACTGATACAGATCTGGCCACACTGATGCTTTGGCTGGTGAAATGTATCACTGGCGACTTGAATGCAGACGAAAAGATTATGGACCCTGCGTCAGGCAGCGGAAGCCTTCTGTGTGCAGCAGCAAGGGTATACGAACACATCCAACCATCTCAATTGATAGCCAACGATATCAATAGCCGATTGTTGCAGTTGCTTTCTCTTAGGATAGGACTAAAATTTGCTTCTACAGTAGAAAAGGGCAATACTGCCCGGATAATGTCAATGAACATCGCTGACCTGCCTACTACAGAATTCGAGCATGTAAAGGCCATTGTGATGAATCCTCCTTATCTTGCAGCAACAGGAGTGAATTGTGTGGCGAGGAAAGAAGAACTATACAGAAGAATCCGCCTTCTGAAAGGATGTGACCCAACGACGGCAAGTGGCCAAATGCCGCTTGAAGGCCCATTCGTAGAACTTGTGTCAACTTTGGCTAAAGAAGGAACGGTCATAGCAGCCATTCTTCCCAACACTCACTTTACGACAAAGGGTGATGCAAGTAGGGCTATTAGGAACATGCTCTTGAATGACTTCGGGCTGCAACTGATTTTCAACTATCCGCAGGAAAAGTTGTTTGAAGGCGTTACTCAGAACACGTCCATAGCCATTGGCGTGAAGGGTACGCGTAAAGATAATGTGCTCTATCTGTATAGCAACGAAATCGTATCTGAAATAGATGCCAGCACGATGTCGGAGATTTTGAAATCCGAGTTCAGCGTAGAAGAACTTGCAAATATCAATAGCCAGTTCGAAGGCTGTCTGCTGTCGAAAGAGAAATTGGAGCAGATGATAGATGACGGCTGGCAAATCGGCAATATGACGAAGCATGATGCACAGAACTTTGTTCAGACAAACATTGCTACATCGAGACTCCTAACAACGCTTTCTGACAGCGAGTTCAAAGATTACAAGAGAGGAAAAATCGGGAATGATGGATGTACAGACTTGCTCTACTTAAATGCTAAGAATCCCTTCCTTGCCAAGGCTCGCAAACAAATGAGGGGCCATTTGGCAGCAGGTCTGAATAATGCCAAGTTCGATAAGTTGGCATTAGGAACTGGCGAATCCGTATTCTTCAATGTTGATGGAATGTCTGATCGCCAGATTCGCAAAGTTGTGGATATGTTCTTTGAAGAAGAGAATGCGAAGAACAAAAAGCAGCGTCGTGATAAAAAGTCGCCAGAAGAATATGTGGCGATTCTAAAGAAAGAGTCAGGGCGAGTGTCACCTGCACACAGTGTGATGCTGCCACGAATGATTCGTAGCAATGGACGTGTCTTCGTGAGCGACCGTCCAACCTTCGTTTCTACAAATTTCTTTGTCATCGAGGCAGACGAAATGGGGGCGAAGATTCTTGCTTCCTGGTTCTCTACCATTTTCTATCAGTTGGAGTGTGAAGCATACGGCAATAACAGAAAAGGCTTGCGCAAACTGGAGAAAGAGGACTATGAGCCTTTGCACGTTCCCGTTACGTCGGAACTATCAGAGGACGAGAAGCAACGAATAGTGTCAACTCCTATAAATGAATTCATCAACCTCCGTTCTCCGCAAGTACGCGATGTCGACAGAGTGTGGGCAGAGATTCTGTTTGGTGAGAATGCAGAAAAACTCATCGAAGAAGCCTTGACGCTTGTTCCGATATTGGTAGCAGATAGGGAGAAATAGAGCGGTAGGAAGGAAAGTTCCTGCCGCCTATCGGCGCAACTGGAGGTAGTAGCCGCGGATGCCCTTGATGCCGCCACGGGGCCACTGCAGGCGCTTGACGGCCAGGCCGAGCGACTTGAGGCTGGGCATGTCGGCCGCCTTGAGATGGCCTGACAGTTCGCGCTGGATGTCGACCACCTGCCAGAAGGTGTCCTTCGTGTGCTGCGTGGCCGGCTCGAAGACGGCCTGCAGCACCATGTCGAGCGACGGCTGCTCCTGATAGTGGGCGTTGTGCGCCTGGATGTCGCGCTCGTCCTCGCTGGTGAACCAGTAGAGGGCATCGCGGCTGCGCAGTTCGCTGACGGCCTGGGCATACATCTGCTTGTAGGGGATGTGGCCGCTCATGTCCACCTGTCCGGTCACCTCCACGCACAGGTAGCGGCGCGAGCCGTCGCCTGCGGGCAGGGGCTGCGGGTCGTTGGTGGTGGCGATGAACGAACAGAGGCGGGGCGTCATCGTGTACTGGTCGCTGCGCATGCGGCGCATCTGCACGTCCTTCTCCGTCAGCAGTCGCTTGATCTTGGCCTGCTCGCGGTCGGTCTTGGCGTTATACTCGTCGATGTTGACCAGCCACATGCGTCCCAGCACGCGCTCCACCTGTTCGGCGTTGTCCATCTTGATGTCGTCCATGTAGTATTCGCGCATCGAGGGCGGGAGGATGGCCTTGCAGAAACTGGACTTCTTGTAGCCCTGCAGACCGATGAGCATGGGCACCATCGAGTTGCCGTAGTCGCGGTTCTTGTCCAGCGCCTGCGCCACCATTGCCAGCAGCCAGCGGTGGAAGTACTGCGGCCAGCGGTCGTAGTCGGTGGGCAGGCGGCGGGCAAAGTCCTCAATGTAGTTGCGCTTGCCGTCCCACTCGCCCACGCCGGCCAGAAACTCGTGCACGGGGTTGTAGTCCCTGACGTGGGCCGACTCGATGTAGGTGCGCATGTCGTTCATCCAACTCTCGCCGCCCTCCTTCATCTCCTCTACGACGATCGACTTCAGTTGGCGGTCGGTGAGCGGCTCCCAGGGCTTGAAGCGCAGGTCGTTGGGGCGGAACTCCACCATCTGCTTCACCACGTTGAAGCGCAACTGATAGCGGCGGTCGAGGAACGACTCTATCGAGCGCATGATGCGCTCCTTCTCGTTCATCTGTGTCAGCGTGCGCCCCTCGTAGGGTTTCTTGTAGGCGTTGCGGAAAATCTTGCGCACCACGTCGGCATCCACGTCGCTGAAGCGATACTGCCACTGCGTGCGCACCACGCATCCCTCCTCGGGCAGTCGGGCCTTGGCGCAATAGTCGGCCAGCGCCTGCACGCAGTGCTCGCTGCTGTCAGACGCCACGTCGAGTGCACGGCTGAGACAGGCCTGATACTCCAGTTGGGCGCGCTTGCGCTCTTCGTCATCGGGATACCAGATCACCTCGCCGTCGTCCTCCATCTGCGTACCCTCGTATGGCTTCAGCAGGTCGCCCTCGGCGTGTATCACGGGCAGTGCCTGTGCGTCGGGCTGATAGTAGAGCGCGGCGTCGTGGCTCATGCGGCAGCCGGTGACGGGCGTCTGGCTGGTCAGGCAGAAGTCGCCGCCCACCAGCGTCTGATAGATGCCCACGGCTGTGCGCTGGGCGGCGTTCATGAAGGCCATGTAGGCCTTCGTGTCGGGATGGCGCTCGTCGTAGTCGTACTGGCAGCGCACCACCACCTTCAGCGTCACGCCGCTCACGCCGGCAAAGGCCAGCATCGTGTATGGCACCTGAGCCACGCGCTGGCGCATGGCGCTCACCTGCTGGCGCCCTTCGGGGCAGTCGATGCTGAGCAGCAGCAGGCCCGTCAGCACCTTCGGTTCGTCCAGTCCGCCCCGGCCGAAGACGGTCGAGAATATCAGGTAGGGCAGTGCATCGATGCCTGTCAGGTGGCCCCTGATGCCCTGCTCCATGAGCAGTCGCGCCCCCACTGCGTTGCGGGCGATGGTCTCGGCGGCGTCTTTGGTCTTTTCAGAGCGCATCCGCTCTACTACGGCACTGAGATCGGTGCTCACGGGCACCTGCATCTCGTCCAGTTTCGTCTTGATCTTTGTAATCTTCATGGTGTTGCTATTGATGGGTTGAATGTGTTGCAAAGATACAAAAAATATCCGAGAAATGCAAGCGTTTTGGCCTATTTCTTTGAACAAATGTGCGTTTTTTGCGCTTTCAGCGGCACTTTACGTTTGTTCCGATGTTGGTTATCGGGGATAGGTATGGCGTAAACTGGGGATAATCCCCTATGAATCAGGGAGAAAGGAGCCTCCAAACTTCCTTGCGCCTATAGGCAAAAGACCTTGCGGCTCCAGCCAAAAGGTCTTGCGGCTCCAGCCAAAATGATTTTGCGCTCCGAAGCAGAAGCAGGATGGAAGCAGGGTGGAAGCAGGATTGAAAGGCAATCCTGCTACCCCTAACTCACTGATAACGAGCACGTTGACTCCGCGAGAAGCAGGATAGCAGGATTGCGTTCAGATTTCAGTATATATAAAGGTGGGTCCCTGCTTGGTTTTCAGCAGTTTTGGGGCATCGCCCTTGCACCATTCGTCCAGTTGCTTGCGGGCAGAATAGTAGGTCAGGTTGGCATAGTAGGCAAAGAGGCGGGCGGTGGCATAGCCATAGTTGCCGATCACCTGTTGCAGGGCCTTCAGCAGGTGGTCGCTGTCGGCCATCAGTTGCTGCGTGTTGGGGTTATTGGCCCGTCGGAATCCCTTCAGCCAGTGCAGCACCGATTCCTCGTAGTCTTTCACCGAGCGGTAGTCGATGCCCTCAAACTGCACGTCGTAGGTCTTCACCTCGTCGGGGTCGGTGATCTCGCGCTTCAGGCTGATTTTTGGCGCAAACGAGCCGATGAGCGTCTCCAGGCGGTAGCCCTCGGAGAGATAGTAGCCCGTGGCGTCGATGAAGGCGTTGAAGGCTCGGGTCAGTTCGCCTGGCCTCAGGGCGAAGTGCTCGGCGCAGTAGGCGTCCAGTTCCTTCATGCTGATCTTACGTCCGCTGAGCGGTTTCACGTAGACAATGTTCTTCCCGTCCTTGCCCTTCATGGGCGAGGTATGAATCTCAAATGGCATTCCGTCGGTCTTGCGTGGCATATCTCTATATATTAAATAGGTGTTAAGTTAATCGTCCTAATCCGACTGCAAAGATAGTGTTTTTTATTAAGAAAAATCGTTCATCGTCGAGTAAAAATGTTACTTTGCAACAATTTTTCAGTGCGATGAACGATTTGTTTAATGCCTGAGGGCGCGTATTTCGTACTTTTGCGTCAGATTTTTAACATTAGTACTAACCAAAATTAAAAAAAAGAATGAAACAAGCAAAGCGATTCCTGATGAGCCTGCTGGCTCTGGTTGCGAGTACTATGATGTACGCGCAACAGGACATCACGGGAACGGTCATCGACGCAACCGGCGAGGGCGTCATCGGTGCCACCGTGATGGAGAAAGGTACGTCGAACGGCACGGTGACTGACTTCGACGGCAACTTCAAGATCAAAGTTAAGTCGGGAGCCATGCTGGTGATCAGTTACATTGGCTACGAGAAGCAGGAACTGGCTGCCCAGCAGGGCATGAAGGTGACGCTGCAGGACGGTGCCAAGGAACTGACCGAGGTGGTGGTCACCGGCTATCAGGTGCAGCGCAAGGCCGACCTGACGGGTGCCGTGGCCGTGATGGACATGAAGGGTGCCAAGAGTGAGAGCGACCCCAACATGCTGAACTCGATGCAGGGCAAACTGCCGGGCGTGAACATCGTGACGGATGCTGCCCCTGGTGGCGGCGGCGCTTCGATCCGCGTGCGCGGTATGAGCACGGTCAACGGTGCCTCGCCGCTCTACGTGATCGACGGTGTGGCTACGCAGGAGAACCTCAACTCGCTGAATGCTGCCGACATCGAGTCGATTCAGGTGCTGAAGGATGCCTCGTCGGCCAGTATCTACGGTAGCCGCGCTGCCAACGGCGTGATCATCATCACCACGAAGAAGGGCAAGAGCGACAAGGTGACGGTGAACGTGAACTACACGGCCTCGCTGAACACCATCGCCAAGCAGTATGACGTGCTGAACGCCGAGCAGTGGGGACAGGCCTACTGGACGGCCAACCTGAACGCAGGCCTGACACCCTCGCACCCCTTCTACGGCAACGGCGCGACGCCCCAGTTGAGGGAGTATCTGGACGCCGACGGCAAGGTGCGCTCTACGAGCACCGACTGGCAGGACGAGGTCTTTTCTTCTGCCTGGACCAACAATCTGTCGGCCTCGGTGAGCAACAGCAGCGAGAAGGGCTCGTTTATGCTCTCCGGCAACTATATCAACCAGAACGGTCTGATGAACAACACGTTCTATCGTCGCTATACGGCCCGCCTGAACAGCACCTATAATATAGGTAAGTATGTGAGCGTGGGCGAGAACCTGATGATTGCCCAGTGGAACGACCGCGGCTATGGCACGGGCGACGACCGCGGCATCCCCTACACCGCCATGCGCCAGCATCCGGCCATCCCCGTGCGCGACAGCGAGGGCGTCTTCACCAATCCGATGGTGCTCAGCGGCAGCGACATCTCGAACCCTGTGCACGAACTGTACAACGGACGCGACAACTCGAACGAGTCGTGGCGCATCTTCGGCAATGCCTACATCGACATCAAGCCCATCGACGGCCTGACGCTGAAGTCGAATCTCGGCATCGAGCATACACAATATTTCAACAAGACCCTGGGCCGCCGCATCCAGCCTTCTGACATGAACAGCGTGAGCCGCGGCTACGGACAGGGCGACACCTACACTTGGACCAACACTGCCAATTATATGAAGACCTTCGGCGGCGTGCACCATCTGAACGCACTCGTCGGTACGGAGTTTATCAAGTATCGTTCGGAGGACCTGAGCGGCAATAACCGCGACTATGCCTTCGAGGACGTGGACTACATGCAGATCGGTGCCGGCGGCGGCGAGCAGTCGGTGGGCGGCGGCAAGGCCGAGTGGGCCCTGTTCTCGCTCTTCGGCAAACTGGACTACAACTATGCCGACCGCTATCTGGTGAGCGCCACGCTGCGCCGCGACGCCACTTCGCGTCTGCACAAGGACAACAACAGCGGCGTCTTCCCCGCCTTCTCGGCCGCCTGGCGTATCTCCGAGGAGAAGTTCTTCCCCCAGACAAGGGTCATCGACAACCTGAAACTGCGCCTGGCATGGGGCCAGAACGGCAACTCGGCCATCAGCGACAACTATGCCTACTACACCCGCTACGCCTACAACCTGCGTCACGGATCGTACGACCTGAACGGCACTAACAACTCGGTGGTGCCCGGCATCGTGGCTGCCTCCAGCGGCAACCGCAACCTGAAGTGGGAGACCACCACGCAGACCAACTTCGGTATCGATGCCAACCTGTTCAGCGGTGCCCTGAGCCTCTCGTTCGACTACTTCTGGAAGAACACCAAGGACATGCTGACCATCCCGCCGACACTCTCTGTGGAGGGCGAGGGCGCTGCCATGTGGATGAACACGGGCGAGATGAAGAACAACGGTTGGGAACTCACGATGACCTACCGCTCGCCTCAGTATGGCGACTTCTCGTGGAACGGCACGCTGAACGTGTCGCAGTATAAGAACGAACTGGTGAAGTTCAACGACGTGGTGACCAGCCAGGGCGGCGACTATCGCCTGATGGTGGGCGAGCCGATGGGCGTCTACTACGGCTACGTGTGCGACGGCATCTTCCAGAACGAGGACCAGGTATCCAACCACGCCATCCAGCAGGGCAAGGGCGTAGGCCGACTGATCTTCCGCGACATCGACGGCAATGGCGTCGTTGACGATGCCGACCGCTGCATCATCGGCGACCCCAACCCCGACCTCGCACTGGGCCTGAACCTCGACCTGAACTACAAGGACTTCACGCTGTCGGCCTTCTTCAGCGGTGAGTTCGGCTTCGACATCTACAACACCACCCGCCGTCAGTTGGAGTTCATGCACTACGGCGGTGGCTCTTCGACCAACCACGGTGTGGACATCCTCAACGCCTGGAGCCCCACCAACACCGGCAGCAGCATTCCTGCACTGACGATGGTGGACAACAACAACGAGACCCGCATGTCGAACTACTTCGTCGAGGACGGCTCGTACCTGAAACTGAAGTACCTGAAACTGGCCTATCAGTTGCCCAACAACATCGCCAGCAAGATCTACGCATCCAACATCAGCGTGTTCGGCCAGGTGGAGAACATCTTTACGATCACCAGTTACAAGGGCCTCGATCCTGAGGTCATCCTCGGCGGCTACGGAGCCCGTGTGGACAGCGGCCTCTATCCCCGTGCAAGAACCTTCACGCTGGGTCTGAACCTTACGTTTTAGTTAATAGTTTACAGTTAATAGTTTATAGTTATGATTACCAAGATATATAAGAAAAGCAGTCTGCTCGTCGGCGCAGCACTTGTCACTTTTCACTTATCACTTTTCACTTCCTGTAGCGACCAACTCGAACTGGCACCGCAGGGTGAGTTCACCGCCGACCAGTTGACCGACGAGTCCATCGAGGGCCTCATGTCTTCTGCCTATCAGGGCCTGGAAGCCCACTTCTTCGAAGACAACAATGCCGCCTTTGCCGGCCCGATCACCAACTGGGTGTTCGACGTCCGCTCTGACGATGCCTACAAGGGCGGCGAGGGCGTGTCGATGGAGGCCAACATCCACCAACTGGAGATCTCCAACATCTCCAGCGACAATGCCACCTGCCTGAACAAGTGGGAAAACAACTATCTGGGCATTGCCCGCGTGCACAAGGCCATGCTGGCCATACAGGATGCAGGCAGCGTCAGCGACAAGGAGTCGCTGCTGGGCGAACTGAAGACCCTGCGCGCCTGGTACTACTTCGACCTGAACCGCATCTTCAAGAGCATTCCCTACTTCACTGAGAACGACGATCCGAAGACCGTGACCAACGGCAACCTCTCGCGCGACGAGATCTACAGCACCATCAAGGCCGACCTCGAGGAAGCCTACGACGTGATGCCCGAGACGCAGAGCCAGCCAGGTCGCTTCACCAAGTATGTGGCTGCCGCCCTGCTCTGCAAGGTGAACGCCCAGACAGCCACATGGTCGGAGGTGGAGAAGTGGGCCGACGTGGTCATCAACAGCGGCAAGTATGAACTCTACGACAACTTTGCCGACATGTCGAAACTCGAGTTCAACAACCGCAAGGAGAGCATCATGGCCATCCAGTTCTCTACGGCCAACGAGAACATCCACGTCAACTTCTGCAACCTGCTGAACACCACTCGCTCTGAGGGCAACATCTTCGGCTCGGGCGACGACTTCTTCCTGGCCTCGCAGAACCTGGTGAACGCCTTCCGCACCGACGCCAACGGCCTGCCTTATCTCGACGGCACCTTCAACAGCGTGCGCGTCACCAGCGACTATCAGGGCAGCGTGGATCCACGCCTCGACTTCACTGTGGGCCGCATCGGCTATCCCTTCCGTGGCTACACCTACACCGAGGGCTGGTGCCGCGACTACAACACCTATGGTGAGTACTCCGGCAAGAAGGGCCTCATCGACCCCAACTCCAGCGATATGGTGCAGGGCTTCCCCTGGGGTGCCTCTGGCCTCAACTTCATGCTCATCCGCTATGCCGACATCCTGCTGCTCAAGGCTGAGGCTCTGGTCGAGCAGGCCACCGGCACCAACGCCGCCACCGACGAGGGCCTGGTTGAGGCTCGCAACATCGTCAACCAGATCCGCCAGAAGGCTGCACGCAGCATCGACGGCAACTACTATCCCGTAGACCTCGATCCCGCCAAGGCCGACTACTACGTAGGCCTCTATCCCACCGACTGGGACGGCAACCTCTACTGGACGAAGGACCGTGCCCGTATGGCCGTGCGCATGGAGCGCCGTCTGGAACTGGCTATGGAAGGTCAGCGCTGGTTCGACCTGCTCCGTTGGGGCACCGCTGTCGAGACCGTCAACAAGTATATGCAGGAGGAGGCCAGCCTCCGTCCCTACTATGCTGGTGCCAGCGTGACCGAGGACGAACTCTACTTGCCTATCCCCATCTCGCAGATTGAGAATTCGAATGGACTGTATAAGTAAATTGAAGATTGAAGATTGAAAATTGAAGATTATGAATACCAAGATAAATAAATTATTCCTTGCCTGTTCTGTATGCTGCTGTCTCACAGCAGCCCCCATCCTCACTGCTTGCAGCGACGTGGAATATGAGGCTGCCACCTACAGTGAGGCAGTGAGCAACCTGGTGGCCGACTATCAGGACGGAAAACGAGAGGTGACCCTCTCGTGGACCAACCCCACCATGCCCGGCCAGACGGGTGTGCAGATCATCAAGGACAACGACGACGTGACCAACATCGACGAAGTGATCAACACCTATCTCATCAAGAAGGCTCCGACGAATGTCGACGTGGCCTATACCATCAAGGCCCGCTATAGCGACGGCCGCGTCTCTGAGGGTCAGACCGTGCGCTTCAACATCGCCTATGAGGTGAAGAAGGGCGGCAACCAGATAGCCATGCTCGTGCCTGACGACTACGAGCAGAGTGCCGACGAGAAGGATGCTGTGGCTTGGTTCAAGCAGCAGTATGTCAACGCTGGCAAGGGCGTGCTCGTCACACCTGCCACCATCGACCTGCTCGACATCGAGAAGCAGACCGCCTGCTGGGTGATGTGCGACCGCATCGGCGTGGAGCACGGCTGGCAGAAACTGCCCGGCAACCTCGCATCGACTGAGACCATCGAGGCCCTGAAGTCGTTTACGGCTGACGGCGGCAACCTCTTCCTGACCAACCACGCCACCCAACTGACGGTTGCCGTAGGCCGCATAGCCGATGCCTATGCTCCTGGCATCTTCGGCAACGGCGAGGGCGGACAGAATGGCGACGTATGGGGTTCGCAGCCCATCATCGGCAATGCCGAGGGTCAGATCTACGACCACTCTGGTCACGATATCTATCGCGGCATGACCTTCACCAGCGGCCTCTACGAGCGCAGCATCTACTGCTTCGAGGGCAGTGGCGTGAAGGGCGACCACAACTGTATGTGGGATCTCAACGCCTACGGCCTGGCTCCAGAGCCCAACGTGGTGAAGGCCTGGGAGGATATGACCAACTCGACCGTCCTCGGCACGTGGAACCACGTGGTTGACTACTGCTGCGCAGGTATCATCGACTTCGCTCCCACCAGCACCTTCGCTGGCCGCATCCTGGCCGTCGGCCTGGCCTCCTACGAGTGGAACATCGGTGGCGAGAACCAGTATCAGGACCAGTTGGAGAAGTTCACCAGCAACTGTCTTTCCTACGTGGCTGCTCCTGCTGAGCAGAAGGTGGCCATGCTCGTGCCCAATGACTACACCCAGAGCGACGACGAGAAGAGTGCTGTGGCCTGGTTCCAGCAGAACTATGTCAATCAGGGCAAGGGCGTGCTGCTGACGCCTGCCACCATCGACCAACTCGACATCGAGCAGAATCCCATGTGCTGGGTGATGTGCGACCGCATCGGCGTGGAGCACGGCTGGCAGAACCTGCCCGGCGACCTGGCTTCGGCTGAGACCATCAACGCCCTGAAGGCCTTTACGGCTGACGGCGGCAACCTGCTGCTGACCAACCACGCCACCCAACTGACAGTTGGCGTAGGCCGCATAGCCGATGCCTATGCTCCTGGCATCTTCGGCAACGGCGAGGGCGGACAGAATGGCGACGTATGGGGCTCGCAGCCCATCATCGGCAACACTGAGGGACAGATCTACGACCACTCCGGCCACGACATCTACTGGGGTATGGACTTCGTCAGCGGCCTCTACGAGCGCAGCATCTACTGCTTCGAGGGAGCCGGCGTGAAGGGCGACCACAACTGCATGTGGGACCTCAACGCCTACGGCTTGGCTCCAGAGCCCAACGTGGTGAAGGCCTGGGAGGATATGACCAACAGTCACGTGCTGGGCACCTGGAACCACGTGGTTGACTACTGCTGCGCTGGTATCGTCGACTTCGAGCCCACCACCACCTTCTCTGGTCGTGTGCTGGCTGTCGGCTTGGCCTCCTACGAGTGGAACATCGGTGGCGAGAACCAGTATCAGGGTCAGTTGGAACGCTTCACCCAGAACTGTATCAGTTACCTGAAATAAATTAAACCATAAACTATGATGCTGAAGAATTTACTGATGATCGGACTGCTGGCCCACTGTGTGGGTTCAGCAGCCCAGACAGCGGCCGCCCACTTTGATATGTCGCTGACCCCTGATGGCAGTATCACTGAGTCTGTCACGAGTGCTGCCTATCGTGTGAACGCCCAGTTGCCCCCCTGCACCGTTGCAGGTGTAGACGGTCAGGCGCTGCGCTTCGATGGCTATTCGAACTATGTCAAAGCAGGCGTGCCTGTAAATTCATTCAGCAAGGAGTCTCTGACCGTCAGCGTCGTGCTGGCGGCAGAGACTTATCCTATGATGAAGGTCGACGTGGCTGAGGATACGCCCACCTATGGCACCGTCTGCGGCAATCTGGACGGCAAGCAGGGCTTTGCCCTTCAACTGTCCTCGCAGGGACACCTTCGCTTCCAGTTCGGTTCGACCTATGCCAACGGCTATCTCTTCACCATCGACGGCACGAAGACGCTGCCTCGCGGTCAGTGGTGCCAGGTGACGGCTGTGCTCGACAAGGCTGCCAACGCGGCCAAACTCTATCTGAACGGCGAGGAGATAGGCAGCATTCGCATGAGTCGTTCCGACATTGCCCATTCTGCGGCCGACTTCTACATCGGCAAGGATGCTACGGAGGTGAAGTCGGGGCCCTTCCTGATCAACACGTTCTGCGGCTTGATAGATGACATAAAAGTAATAAATGCCCCCCTAACTCCCTCCGAAGGGGGGATTACGGCTGCGCGTCCCGATTTCTCCTATCCCTCTTCGCGCTATCAAAATCATCCCCCCTTCGGGGGGAATGAGGGGGGCAGTTGGCGTCCCCAGTTCCACGGCATGCCCTCGGGCGGCTGGACGAACGAGACGCACGGCATGACCTACAGCGACGGGCGCTATCACCTGTTCTTCCAGAAGAACGCCAACGGCCCCTATATGTCGCGCCTGCACTGGGGCCACATCTCCAGCGAGAACCTCTACGACTGGCGCGAGGAGCCCATCGCCATCGCCCCAGGTGAGAGTTACGACCTGAAGGGCTGCTGGAGCGGTTGCATCTACGAGGACAATGGCACACCTTATATATTATATACGGCAGTAGACAACCAGAAGGCCACCATCGCCCAGGCGAAAGCACTCGACGGCGGACTTCTGCAGTGGGAGAAGCAGGGCATCGTCATCAACGGCCGTCCGGCCGGATTGAGCGACGACTTCCGCGACCCCTATCTCTTCGAGGCCGGCGGTCAGAAGTATGTCATCGTGGGCACCAGCAAGAATGGCGTAGGTGCCTGCACGCTGCACCGACTGCAGGGCGGCTCGTGGACAAACGACGGCACCATCTTCTTCCAGGGTTCTACGGCCAATCTGCACGGCACGTTCTGGGAGATGCCCAACGTGACCCCTATGGGCGACGGCCGCTATCTCTTCACCTGCACGCCGCTCGGCACGGGTGTTGGCGTGCGCACGCTCTGTTGGGTGGGAACCATCGGCAGCGACGGCAAGTTTACGCCAGATGGTAATGGCGTACAGTATTTGGAGATGGGCGGCCTGAGTCGCGACGGCTACGGCCTGCTCTCGCCCACCATCTGTCAGCACGAGGGAAAGACACTCCTGCTGGGCATCGTGCCCGACAAACTGCCCACGCAGACGAACTATGAAATGGGCTGGGCGCACAACTATTCGCTGCCCCGCGAGATTTCGCTTGATGCCAGCGGCCAGTTGGTGCAGCGGCCCTACAGCGGCCTGAGCGCTATGCGCAGCGCTGAGGCCGTCACCGTCGAAGAGTCGTTGCTGGGTTCCAAAGCACTCGTCAGCGGCCGACAGGTGGAACTGCTGGGCGAGTTCACGCCCACCACGGGCACTTGCGGCTTCCGCTTCCTGCGTGACGCCACGCTCTCCTACGATGCCGATACGCGGCGACTGACGCTCGACCTGACCGCCCTGAGCCGCACGGCCAACGACGGCGGCTCCTACAACGGCATCTATGCCACCACGCTCACTGAGCCGCTCTCCACGCTTCATGTCTATCTGGACGGCTCGATAGCCGACATCTTCGTCAACGACCGCTGGGCCTACAGCGTCCGCCTGTTCCCCACCGACGCCAGCGCCACGCAGGCGGAGGTCTTTGCTACGGCACAGACATCCGTCAAGGTGAGTGCTTGGACGCTCGACGCCAAGCGGACAACGGGCATTGCTACCGCTATCAGCCAGCCGCAGGAGGGCGGCACCTGCTACGACCTCTGTGGTCGCAAGGTCAGTCAGCCGGGCAAGGGTATCTACATCAGAAACGGTCGGAAGTATGTTCGTCGCTGATTCTTTGGTCGTCATAGGCCTGTCGACGCTCTCGCTCGGCACCATCCAAGAGGCCGACGGCGTGGTGGAACGCTCGTTCTGGGTGCAGAATGCAGGCACGGAGGCTGTGGCCCTCATGCAGGGTTACACCTCGTGCGGCTGCACCACCATCCAGTTTGCGAAGGATTCGGCGTTGGCACCTGGCGATTCCACCAGCGTCCTGCTGCGCTTCAATCCGCGCGGCAAGGGCGGCGAGTTCTACGAGCAGGGCACGCTGGTGTACGGCCCGCACCGCAAGCGCCTGCAGATGGCCCTCGAGGGCAACTGCATCAGCAGCGAGGAGACCCTCATGCGGCAGTTTCCCATCCGCGTGGGCGACCGCCTGCGCCTCTCTGCCGACCGCTTCGACCTGGGCGTCATGCGGGTGTGGGAGACCAAGGAGCGCGGTGTGGTCGTGCTTGACGTGACCGATCCCCTGCACCGTCAGCGCATCCCCGTCACGCTGACCGTCACCCAGGATATGCCGAAGGGCGTGCAGCACATTCCCCGTCGCCTCGAGTGGGGTGGGGAGGAGTTCACCGTCACGCTGGATGTCAACATCAGGTGATTCTCGTTACATTTTCTTTCCCCTATCCTCGTCTCTCCTTCCGATGCCGCTTTGCTGTCGTCGGGATGCCTCCTTACCCCCATAAGGAGGCATTCCTTCGGCCGTAAGGCGGCATCGGTGGGGGTGGGAGATGACGTTCTGGCGGGCCGTGCCCTCGCTTGGGCAGGATTGCGGGTGCAAAGATAATACATCGCCGTTGCGGTTTACGAATCTTTCGCAGATTTTTTTCGATTTTTTTTTCCCGGGGGGACGCCTTTGCGTGTCATTTTGGTCATTTGGTCATTTGGTCAAAATCGTTTTTGAGTTTGTCAAAATCTGCACTATAATATAAATATATATATTTATATTATAGTGAGCAAATGACAGAATCCGAAAATGAAAATGACCATTTTGACCTTGACCACTTTGACCACAATTGTTGGGTGGGTGATATGGCCCCGATATGTTAAAATGGGAAAATACTCTCCCGTTTATTCGTGTATATGAGATTTTTTTTGTATCTTTGTAGTCTCTAACAATAAACCTGAAACGAGGACTATGGGAAGACTTCTGGCGATGATGATCGTGTGGCTGCTGGTGATGGACGCAGCGGCAGGGACGAAGGGCGTTGAGCGGCGCGTGCTGCTGAACGACGGGTGGCAGTTCTGCCTGAACGACAGCGACTTCCGGCAGGCGCAGCAGGTGACGCTGCCCCACGACTGGAGCATCCACCAGCGCTTCGACCGCGAGACGGCGGCCGGCAACGACGGCGCCTATCTGCCCACCGGCCGCGGCTGGTACCGCAAGACGCTCGTCCTGGGGCGCGAGCATGAGGGCCGTCGGCTGAGGCTCTACTTCGAGGGCGTCTACATGAACTCGCGGGTCTATGTCAACGGACATCTCGCGGGCGGATGGCCCTACGGCTACTCGTCGTTCTGGGTGGACGTGACCCCCTACGTCACCACGGGCATGAACGAGATAGTGGTCAGCGTGGACAACTCGCAGCAGAAGAACTGCCGCTGGTACTCGGGCTCAGGCATCTATCGCAACGTGTGGCTCTACACCACGCCAATGGCCTACATCGACGAGTGGAGCGTCAGCGTGGAGACGCCCGACGTGCATACGGTGGAGGTGCAGGCCCTGGTGGTGGAGGCCGATGGCCGGCTCACGCGCATCGGGCGCATCATCCACGTGGAGCAGCCGCGTCTGTGGTCGCCCGACGATCCCTATCTCTACGAGACGGAACTGACGGCTGGCGAAGACCGCCTGACGGTGACCTACGGCATACGCACCATCGGCTACGATGCCGAGCGGGGCCTGCTGCTCAACGGGCAGCCGCTGACGCTGAACGGCGCCTGCGTGCACCACGACAACGGTCTGCTGGGCGCGGCAGCCTTCGACGCTGCCGAATGGCGCAAGGTGCGGCTGATGAAGGAGGCGGGCTTCAACGCCCTGCGAACCAGCCACAACCCGCCCTCGGAGGCCTTCCTCAGGGCCTGCGACGAACTGGGCATGCTGGTCATCGACGAGGCCTTCGACGGCTGGCGCGAGCAGAAAAATCAGCACGACTACCACGAACTGATCGACGAGTGGTGGCAGCGCGACCTGACGGCCATGGTGTGCCGCGACCGCCTGCATCCCAGCATCTTCTGCTGGTCGACGGGCAACGAGGTGATTGAGCGCAAGAAGATTGAGATAGTGAAGACGGCCCACCTGATGGCCGAGCACATCAGGAGCCTGGATCCGCAGCACAGGCCCGTCACGTCGGCACTGGCCGCATGGGACAGCGACTGGGACATCTACGACCCGCTGGCGGCAGAGCACGACATCGTGGGATACAACTACATGATGCACAAGGCCGAGGGCGACCACCAGCGCGTGCCCAGCAGAGTGATGATGCAGACGGAGTCGTACCCCCGCGACGCCTGGCAGAACTACGAGCGCACCATGAAGCACCCCTACATCGTGGGCGACTTCGTGTGGACGGGCCTCGACTATCTGGGCGAGTCGGGCATCGGCCGCTGGTACTACAGTGGCGACCCTGCCGGCGAGCACTGGGAGCGTCCGCTCTACCCCTGGCATGCCGCCTATTGTGGCGACGTGGACCTGACGGGACAGCGCAAGCCCATCAGCCACTACCGCTCGATGCTGTGGAATGGGGATGAGCCGATCTATATGGCTGTGCAGGAGCCCGACGGCTGGCGGGGACGGGTGAAGACCACGATGTGGGGCACATGGCCCACTCAGGAGAGTTGGAACTGGCCCGGCTGGGAGGGCAAGGACATCAGCGTCGAGGTGTACAGCCGCGAGCCTAAGGTGCGCCTCTACCTGGACGGCCGGCTCGTGGCAGAGCGGCCGACGCAGCAGATGAAGGCCACGTTCACGCTGCCCTACGCGCCCGGCACGCTGAGGGCTGAAGCCAGCGGCGCCACCGCAACGCTGCAGACGGCAGGCGCAGCGGCGGCACTGAGGCTGACGGCCGACCGCACCGTGCTGACGGCCGACGGCGGTCAGGATCTGGCCTTCGTCACCGTGGAAGTAGTGGACAGCGAGGGCCGAGTGGTGCCCGTGGCCGACAACGAACTGACATTCCGCGTGGAGGGTGCAGCCGTGCTGCAGGCGGCAGGCAATGCCGACATCAAGGACGAAGACCCCTACTACGACAACACCCATCGCGCCTGGCAGGGACGGGCCCTGTGCGTGGTGCGCACCACGGGCAAGAAGGGGCGCATCCGGCTGACCGTAGCGTCGCCGTCGCTACCCAGGGCCGTGCTGACGCTGAAAGCGCAATAGGCACTGGCCGCAGGGGGGGGCAGAAAGAGTGGGAAAATCGTTCATCGGTTAGCAGAAATGTTGCGATGAACGATTTTTCTTAGTCTTTGCAACATATTTTTCGGTGAAAGCGGAGGAAAAAGACTAATTTTGCGGCATCAAAACTAAAAACCAAATGAATATGAAACGATTTTTTCTGTTGCTGACGGCGATGATGACCGCAGGATTGATGATGGCTCAGGCACCACAGGTGCTGGGCAAGAGTCACGCCATGCAGCGCATCGGCGTGAAGGGGCACTACCTGCTGCTGCCCGTCCAGGAGAGAGAGGAGAACGCGACCGTCAAGGTGATGGCGGCCGGACAGCAGGTGCAGTCGCTGAACGTGAAACTGGCCGTCGACCAGATTGACTACTACGTGCCGCTGGACATCCAGCGCTTTGGCGCGAAGGACCTGCTGCTGGACATCACGTTTCAGGGCGACCGCCGCTTCACGGGGGCGATGAAGGACTTCGTCTGCTGGAAGGAGATGAAGCAGAGCGACACGTTTGACACTCAGAACCGCGAGCGCTTCCGTCCCGTGTATCACCATACGCCCCGCTACGGCTGGATGAATGACCCCAATGGTATGTTCTATAAGGATGGCGTGTACCACCTCTATTATCAGTGGAACCCCTACGGCTCGCAGTGGGAGAACATGACGTGGGGACACTCTACGTCGAAGGACCTGATCCACTGGGAGGCACAGCCGACGGCCATCGAGCCCGACGCGCTGGGAGCCATCTTCAGCGGCTCGTGCGTAGTGAACGGCAGCGATGTGGTGGCCTTCTATACCTCGGCCGCCAAGAGCCAGGTGCAGTCGATGGCAGTGTCGAAGGACAACGGCCAGACCTTTGAGAAGTATGCCGGCAACCCCGTGCTGGTGAGCACCGAGGAGGACTTCCGTGATCCGAAGGCTTTCTGGAACGAGGACATCCAGAGGTGGAACCTCGTGCTGGCCGTGGGTCAGGAGATGCGCATCTACTCGTCGAAAGACCTGAAGGAGTGGCAGTATGAGAGTTCGTTCGGACAGGAACTGGGTTGCCACGACGGCGTGTGGGAGTGTCCCGACCTGATGCGGATGCCCGTGCGCGGCACCGACAAGCAGAAGTGGATGCTCATCTGCAACATCAACCCCGGCGGCCCCTTCGGCGGTTCGGCCACGCAATACTTCATCGGGCAGTTCGACGGCCACAAGTTCACCTGTGAGCACAGCGACACGCGCTGGATGGACTACGGCAAGGACCACTATGCCACCGTCACCTTCGACAATGCCCCCGAGGGCCGCAAGATAGCACTGGCGTGGATGTCCAACTGGCAGTATGCCAACCAGGTGCCCACGAAGCAGTTCCGCTCGGCCAACTCGGTGCCCCGCGACCTGGATCTCTTTGAATACAACGGACAGACATACTGCGGCGTGACGCCCTCGAAGGAACTGCTCGCCCTGCGCGGCAAGACCATCAGCAAGCCGACCGAGGCCTGCGAGGTGGTGGTCGACCTGAAAGGCTCGATGGAACTGGTGCTGAGCAACGACCTGGGAGAGCAGGTGGTGATGCGGTACGACGCCGACCAGCGCACGTTCTCGATGGATCGCACGCGTACCTACGCCAGTTTCAGCGAGGCCTTCCCCTGCAAGACGGTGGCCCCTGTCTATGGCAACATGACGCAACTGCGCATCTTCGTGGATCACTGCTCGATAGAGGCCTTCGACGCGGAGGGCCGCATGGCGATGACCAATCTGGTGTTCCCCTCGAAGCCCTATAATAATATAAAGGTGAAGGGCGGGAAGGCTGTCATTTATGAAATTAAGAATTAAGAGTTAAGAATTAAGAGTTGTCGCCTGCGGCGATTAAGAATTAAGAGTTAAGAATTAAGAGTTAAGAATTAAGAGTTGTCGCCTGCGGCGATTAAGAATTAAGAGTTAAGAATTATGGCAAAGACAAGCAAACTTGCAATCGTTCCCGTGATGCTCTGCTTCTTCTGCATGGGCTTCGTAGATCTGGTGGGAACGGCCTCTAACTATGTGAAGAAAGACCTGGACCTGACGGATTCGGTGGCCAACATCTTCCCCTCGCTGGTGTTTTTCTGGTTCCTCATCTTCAGCGTCCCCACGGGCATGCTGATGAACAAGATAGGGCGGAAGAAGACCGTGCTGCTCTCGCTGGCAGTGACGGTGCTCTCGCTGCTCATACCCCTGTTTGGCGAGAACTTCGCCGTCATGCTGGCAGCCTTCTCGCTGCTGGGCATCGGCAACGCGCTGATGCAGACGTCGCTCAACCCGCTGGTGTCTACCGTGATGGGCGGTGGTAACCTGGCCTCTACGCTCACGTTCGGCCAGTTCATCAAGGCCATCGCCTCATTCTCGGCACCTTATCTGGCCACGTGGGGCGCCACGCAGTTGATTCCTGAGTTCGGATTGAACTGGCGCATCCTGTTCGCCATCTTCCTGGTGGTGGGCGTGCTGTCTACGCTCTGGCTGGCCGCCACGCCTATCGAGGAGCAGCCCATCGAGGGCAAGGCCTCTTCCTTCGTGGAGTGCTTCAAACTGCTGGGCACGCCCATCGTGCTGCTGTCGTTCCTGGGCATCATGTGCCACGTGGGCATCGACGTGGGTACCAACACGACGGCTCCCAAGATCCTGATGGAGCGTCTGGGCATCCCCCTCGAGGAGGCGCTCTCGGCCACGGGTGTCTACTTCATCTTCCGTACCATCGGCTGTCTGACGGGCTCGTTCTTCCTGCGCGTGATGAAAAACCGCACCTTCTTCATCATCTCGGTGGTGATGATGGCCCTCTCGATGTGCGGCCTGTTCGTGGGCACTGAGAGGTGGATGCTCTATGCCGCCATCGCACTGGTGGGTTATGGCAACTCAAACATCTTCTCCATCTGCTTTGCCCAGGCACTCACGTCGATGCCGCTGAAGCAGAACGAGGTCAGCGGCCTGATGATCATGGGTCTGTTTGGCGGCACGGTGTTCCCGCTGCTGATGGGCTTCGCCAGCGATGCCTTCGGGCAAGCCGGTGCCGTGATGGTGATGGCCGTGGGCGTCGTCTACCTCTTTACATATATAAAACAATTAAAAACCGCATAAGACTATGAATGAGAAGCGTTATGTAGTAGGACTCGGAGAGGTCCTGTGGGATGTACTTCCCGAAGGTAAGAAACTGGGTGGCGCACCTGCCAACTTTGCCTATCATGCCGGGCAGTTCTTGGGCATGGACAACACGATTGCCGTCAGCGCACTGGGCGAGGACCGGCTGGCCGAAGAGACCATCGAATCGCTGCGCGAGCACAATCTGAACGATCTGCTGCCCCGCGTGCCCTATCCTACGGGTACGGTGCAGGTGACGCTCGACGAGCAGGGCATACCCACCTATGACATCAAGGAGAACGTGGCTTGGGACAACATCCCCTTCGACGAGGACATCCGTCAGATTGCCCGTTCGTGCCGCGCCGTGTGCTTCGGTTCGCTGGCTCAGCGCAACGTGGTGAGCCGTGAGACCATCCACAAGTTCCTGGACGCCACGCCCGCCGACTGCCTGAAGATCTTCGATATCAACCTGCGCCAGCAGTTCTACACGAAGGAGATCATCAAGGAGAGCCTGCAGCGCTGCAACGTGCTGAAGATCAACGACGAGGAACTGGTGCTCATCGGCCGTATGTTCGGCTATCCGGGCCTCGACATCGAAAACAAGTGCTGGCTCATCCTGGGCAAGTACAACCTGGACATGCTGGTGCTGACCTGCGGCACCAACGGCTCGTATGTCTTCACGCCCGGACAGATGTCGTTCCAGGAGACGCCGAAGGTGCAGGTGGCCGATACGGTGGGAGCCGGCGACTCGTTCACGGGCTCGTTCTGCGCAGCCATCCTGAGCGGCAAACCCGTGGCCGAGGCCCACAAGCGCGCCGTCGAGGTGAGCGCCTATGTGTGCACACAAAACGGCGCTATGCCCAAGATTCCTGCCGACCTGCTGAAATAAAATAAGTATATTTTAGTTAAATAATCATAAATAAAGGTACACATATGTTGTTCGTATAGAATAATATGTGTACCTTTGCACCCGCAAAAAGTGGCTGTTGCGCTGGATTTGATCCATCAACGCACTGATAAAGAGCAGTTTAGATTCCAAAAAGGCGGAATGGGCTGTTTCTTCTTTATGTGTGTATATGGGTATTGAAAGCAAAATGACACTGAGAGAATTTTAAACACTTATATATCAAACATTAAACAAGTAAAACTGAAATGCCAGGATTATTAGGAAAGAAAATCGGAATGACTTCCGTTTTCAGTGCCGACGGCAAGAACGTGCCGTGCACTGTTATCGAAGCTGGTCCTTGCGTTGTGACACAGGTCAAGACAGTAGAGAAGGACGGCTACAAGGCCGTACAACTCGGTTTTGGCGAGGCTAAGGAGAAGAACACCACGAAACCCATGATGGGCGTGTTCAAGAAGGCCGGCACAACCCCGAAGGCCCACTTGGCCGAGTTCAAGTTTGAAGAGGACTACAATCTGGGTGACACCATCACCGTCGAACTCTTTGCTGACGCTGAGTTCGTAGACGTTGTAGGTACTTCAAAGGGTAAAGGTTTCCAGGGTGTGGTGAAGCGTCACGGTTTCGGTGGCGTCGGCCAGAGCACTCACGGTCAGGACGACCGTCAGCGCAAGCCCGGTTCAATCGGTGCCTGCTCGTATCCCGCCAAGGTGTTCAAGGGAATGCGCATGGGTGGCCACATGGGTGGCGACCGCGTGACAACGCAGAACCTTCGTGTGTTAAAGGTGATTCCGGAGCACAACCTGCTTCTCGTGAAGGGTAGTGTTGCCGGCTGCAATGGTTCAACCGTCTTAATTCAGAAGTAAAATGGAAGTTAGTGTATTGAATATCAAAGGTCAGGAGACCGGAAGAAAGGTCAACCTGAACGAGGCTATCTTCGGGATTGAACCCAACGATCACGTGATTTATCTGGATGTCAAGCAGTATATGGCCAACCAGCGCCAGGGCAACGCCAAGTCGAAGGAGCGCAGCGAAATCAGCGGCTCTACCCGCAAACTGGGTCGCCAGAAGGGCGGCGGCGGTGCTCGTCACGGTGATATCAACTCACCCCTGCTGCGTGGTGGTGGCCGCGTGTTTGGTCCCACACCCCGTGACTACAGTTTCAAACTGAACAAGAAGGTGAAGCAACTCGCCCGCAAGTCGGCCCTGACCTACAAGGCTCAGGAGAACGCCATCATCGTGTTGGAAGACTTCACGCTGGAGGCTCCGAAGACCCAGGAGTTCGTGGCCATCGCCAAGAACCTGAAGGTGGACGGCAAGAAGATCCTCCTCGTTATGCCTGAGACAAACAAGAACGTATATTTGTCGGCTCGCAACCTGCAGAAGGCTCAGGTGGTAGAGGCTGCCAGCGTGAACACCTACAAGGTGCTGGATGCTGACGTGCTGGTCATCACAGAGAAGTCGCTGGAGGTTATCGACGGAATCTTAAACAAGTAATAAGGAGAGATAAGATATGGCATTTATCATTAAACCCCTGGTCACTGAGAAGATGACCAAGATTACGGAGAAGCAGCCTAACCGCTATGGCTTCATCGTCCGTCCTGAGGCCAACAAGATTGAGATCAAGAAGGAAGTCGAGGCTCTCTACAACGTCACCGTTGAGGACGTGAATACCGTTCGCTACGCAGGCAAGCGCAGCCAGCGCTATACGAAGGCAGGTCTCGTGAAGGGACAGAAGAGCGCCTTCAAGAAGGCTATTGTCACCCTGAAAGAAGGTGAAGAAATTGATTTTTACAGCAATATTGAATAATAGAAATGGCAGTACGTAAATTAAAACCCGTAACTCCGGGTCAAAGACACAAGATTATTGGCACGTTCGAGGATATTACTGCATCCGTGCCAGAGAAGTCTCTCGTTTACGGTAAGCGTTCTACCGGCGGTCGAAACAACACCGGTAAGATGACTGTCCGCTACATGGGCGGCGGCCACAAG
>JAFUUL010000160.1 GCA_017483805.1 Prevotella sp. | reverse complement strand
GGGCTCCAATGCCATCAAGTGCCTTTGCGTCATAAGCAAGGCTCGTTGCTACGTAAGCCTTCAAGCCTTCCACCTCGCTCAGGTCGAGCGGCAGGGTGCTGCTGAAGGTGGTGTAGTAAGACGTGCCGTCGGTAATCGTCGCAGGAATCGTGGCAGTCACCGATGTGGGAGCAGGAGCACTTTCCTCGTAGACCACAATCTTCTCGATGGCCTTGCCCTTAGTGATTTCGAAGCCCAGCAGACCGTCCTCGGTCAACTGATAGATGGCGCGGCCCACACTCTGGTTCAAGGCAGTCTTCTCGGCACCGTCGTCCTTGCGCTGGGCGTCATTCTTGCTGCCAGTGAAGAACTCGCTGCCGGTGTAGATGATTTCCACAATCTGGCCGGCCTTCAGATGGCCAATGGCAGCGCAGCGGCCAGCACCGCTAGCCAGCACCAGACCCTGACCGTTCTCGATGCTCCAGCCCTTGCCGCCAGACAGGATAGCCTGCACGGCGATGTCCTCCAGACCCTCGTTGGTGAGGAAGAATACATCATTAGTCCTGTTATTGGCCTCATTCCAAATCTTGCCGGCAGCCGTGCCCTCGATGGCGAGCGTGACAGTGCCCAAGGTTTTGAAGTCATAGGTCTTGACAGCGGTCAGGGCCTCAATGTCTAAGTCAGGAACAGTAACGACAGTTGTTCCAGCCACGGTGGCGTCCTGGTCCCACGCATTGGAGATGTTTGCCACACCAGGGGCCACAGCGGTCACGGTGCCATCGGCAGCAACGGTAGCCACAGCCTCGTTGTCGCTGACCCATGCCGTTGTGAACGATGCGGGGTCAACGCGGGTAGTAAGATGGAACGTGGCACCGGGCAACAAGGCCACGGTCGAAGGCGTCACTGTAATCGTGGGCTGGGTGGCGTCGGGACGCTCCCAGGTGATGGCCCAAGAGGCATTGATCTGCGAACCCTTTGAGTCGCCATTGTCAAAGTAGATGGCAATGGTCTCCTTGGCCTCAATGCCAGAGATAGTAAGTGTGCACGACTCACCATCAGCGCGATTCTTGAATGCCTCGCCGCCGGTGAAGGCCACTTCCGTGCCGTCCACCTCGACCTTGATGACGTGAACTTCTGTAGTGCCACCATCATTCAGGGCATAGTTAGAGGCACCCGTCAGCGACAGGCTGGTGATGGTGTAGCCCTCCTGCACGGTAAACACGACGCGTTTGCCGTCCTGAGCCGTGCGCACTTTAAAGCCCTTACTGGTCATGTCACCAGTCTGGCCACTGCCTGTACCGGCGATGTAGGTGCCGGCAATGTAGTAACTCACACCGTCGACCTGAGCGTTGGAGGAGGCGCCACCCGTGGCGTTTTTCTCCGTCTCAGAGCCGGTCTCAGCAAACGCCAGGCTGGCCGAGAACAGTGCTGCCACAATGAGCAGCACCGACTTCGTCTTGAGGAATAAATTCTTCATACGCTAGTTTTGCTTTAGTTAATAAATGAATATAGTTTTCTCACAATGGTTACTTTGTCAGCACCACCTTGCGCCCGTTGACAATGTAGACGCCACGCTCGGGGGTGGTCTTCAGTTGCAGGCCACTGAGCGTGTAGATGCGCTGGCCGTGCAGGGTGGTCTCGCTGCGCTTCACACCCTCGATGCCGAGCAACACGTCGAGAGCAGCCTCGCCCTGGGCCAAGGCGGCGTCGTAGGTATCAGGCGAGAGGCCGATGACGGCGGGGATGTTGCCTTTGTCGTCGGTCAGATCCCAGGCATTGATGTCGACATAGGCCACACCGGCAGGCACCTGGATCGAAGACGTGGCCTTGGGCGAATAGGCATCGGTGGTGCCATACTGCACGAAGGCGCCCAACTGGTCGACAAAGACGTAGACATAGACGGGGTCAGCCGAGGCGATGGTGACTCCCTTATTGCCACTCCACTTCACGAGGGGGTTGCGATTGCGCATGAAGCCGTACTTCATCTTATAGGCGAAACTGACCTTGCCCTTGCCGTAGATGATGGTGGGCGTGTCGTGCCACATGGACACGTCGAACTGCGCCTCCTCGACGGTCTGGTCGAGATACACCTGTCCGGCATCAGTGCGCTTCAGGTCTTCCTGCTCCATGACGAGCACGCGGGCACCGTCGAGATAGGACTCATCGGAGAGCACCCAGGTGTCGTCGAGCACCGCGGTCTTATAGCCACCCTCGGCAGGCAGTTCATACTCGGGGGCACTGAGATCCTTGAAGTAGGCATAGAGATGCTCGCCACCCTTCACGGTGAAGGTGTAGGGGTTCTCGCGGCTCACGATCTTGCCCAGATGATCGGCATCCTGCCAGTATTCAAACTGGAAGCCGTCGTTGGGCAGGGCACGCACGGTGACCTCGTCGCCGGGATTGTTCACCTCCTTGTCGATGAACACCGTGCCACAGTGGGCATAGAGGTCGTCGCCGTCGCCCTGATAGTAGGACACGCTGGCGCGGGCGCCATTGGTGAAATAGGCGAAGATGGTCTCGGTGGGGGCAGCGGGGAACGTGCCATTCTTGGCGATGACATCCGTCTCGTAGACCTGAACGTCGTCATCGAGCGTGGCCAGGCTGACATACTCGGCATTCTCGCTGATGAGGTGGTCTTCCTCAATGTTGAACACGCCATCGCCATTGTCGGCATACCACCCAGCAAAGATATAGCCGTTGAGGGGGTTGGCGTAAAGATAGAACACCGAGACGTTGACGCCCACCATCTCGATCACGGGGATGGACTGCTTGAACTCCCAAGAGGCGCGCCACGCCTTGACCTTCGACTCCTGATAGAAGGGGAATACGGTGCCGCCCTCGCCACTCTCGGGCACGGCCTTCACGTTGATCCACACGTTGGCATAGCCCTTGATGGTCAGGTCGTCATCATCCACTTGTGCCCATACCTGCTGCGGCAGCACGGCGGCAACGGCGGCCAGCATGAGCGCGGACATGATTTTAGTAAAAGTTTTTCTCATACGCTTAATATTGTGATTGGTTATTATTTGACTGTTGTCTTTATTTGCTTATCTGCCTGTCGCCCTGACGAGATGTTTCCTGCCACCCTGCACGTAGAGTCCCCGTGCGGGAACACCGCTGATCCGGCGGCCCTGCAGGTCGTAGACGGCATCAGCCTGCTGCGGTCTGTCCACAACCGTCTGAATGGCATTGGTGCCGAAGGGCTGGATGGCAGTCTTGGCGGCATTGACCACCTGGCCCGTCTCCGTGTTGAGCAGCAGGGCTACGGCACTGAGACGACTCTTGTCCTGAATGAGTTTCACGTTGAGCGTGGTGACATCGCCGCTGTAAGTCTGCGGCTGACCGGCCACGATGGGGGCGGTGATACTGCCATTGATGCCGTCCTTAATGCCCAGCGTGTTGACGGGCACGTGGTTGTAGACCACGCCTTGAGCCTTGTAGGCAGCATCGCGCCACGACTGCAGGTCATCGTCAGTATAGTCCCGTCCGGCACTGGGCGAATAGGCCAGGGAGAAGTAGTTAAACTGCTCCCAACCGCTGGTGGTGCCCGTCAGTCCGTCTTCCGTCAGGATGAAAGCCAGGCGGTAGGGGGCGGCGTCGCTGTTGATGCCAAAGGTGGTGGTGGCTGTGAAGCGCACGTCCCACTGCTGGGCATCGGCCCACTGGGCCGTCAACTCCAGGCCAGCCTCCGTGGGTACGGACAGCGCAGCGGCAAAGTCGACATCAACCCCATAGTGGTACTCGCCCTTCGTGCGCGTGCCGTAGTAGGGGTCGACCTTCACGCCATTGCGGTCGATGACGGCCTGGGGATAACTTGAGGGCAGCAGCGGCTCATAACTCGTGATGGCCATCGGTTCGCCAGTGCCACCATGCACGGCGATGAGCACGGCGCGGTCGGCAAAGTCCTCATCCAGACGGCTCAGCCCCACCATTCCGCGTGGGCAGTAGCCGCACCAGGTGCCCGTGAACTCCTCGATGACCGAGCGGCGCACAAACGACTGGCTGCTGTTGAGCATACGGATGCGCACAGAGCGCGTGGTGCTGCCGGTGGTGACCGTGATGGTAGCGGCGAGCAGTCCGTTTTCTGACGGGTTGACAGCGTCAAACTGAGTCTGGATATAACCATTGGCAGGCACGCTGAAACCCTTCTCGTGGCTGTTGCCCTCCACGATGTCGCAGTTGCTGCCCATGCACCACTGCACGCGACGCGGCGACAGGGTGTTGGTTGTGATAGAGAGCGTGCCGTTGCCCGTCAGCGGGGTGCTGGTGTTGTTCTTCAGAATGAGGCCGGCATCGCCGCTATCAACCGGGTTGGTCTCACAGTTCAAGTCATCCCACACATCTTTTTCTGCAGCGATGGTGACGATGGCTCCGTCTTCAAGCAGTTGGCCCTTATAGGCAAACTGTACGTCCTGACCCTTGGCTGAGAATGCCAAGGCAGAAAGGAAAAGGGTGGTAAGTAGAAATCTATTCATAAATTGTTACGTTTTGTTCGGTTACTTGTAATACGCCCTGCCGATCGCCATAGACGAAGGCCACAATGCTCAGCCTGGCGGCATCCCATGCATCAGCGGGCGTGATGGTGTGACGGAGCGTGGCCGTCTGCCCCTGAGCGATGCTGAGGGGCTCGCCCCAAGCGCCGTTGACGGCTGCCCGCAGCACGTGGTTATGCACGTATTCGCGGTTGACGGTGCCGTCGGGCATGGACTGCATCGCCACGATGCCACTCTCCGTGAGCCAGAGTTGCAGCGAGGCATCGACGGTCTCAAGGGCCTCAACGGTGGTGGCAATCTCTATGTCACCGTCGGCACGACGGGATGCCTGAACGGAGAGCCGCACGGGCGACGGGAGGCCCACCGCGGCATGGGTCAGCGTGAACCACTCCTCATAGTCGGTGAGCGTGCCACTGCGGTTGATCATCCCCTTTGGCCACGACTTGACATCCCAATAGTTGTTGTAGGTGTCGCCGAGGTCGGTGCGCAGGCCTACATTGGAGGCGTTGCCGGCAAAGGACAACTCGCCACCATGTATGCTGACGGCTATCAGCGTGTCACCCCCGTATGCCGACTTCAGACGCTCTATTTCGGCCGCGGCTTTCGGGCAATTGACGCACCGCTGCCCGGTGAAGTCCTCAAGGAGCACACGCCGCTGCTCAACAATGGCGGTTGACGTGTCGGCTGGCACGTTGCCGCCAGAAGGCTCGACCACCAGCAGGCGCTCGTCTTCGCCGATGGTGCTACAGGCGAGCATCAGCAGGGCCGACAGGATGGGAAGTATGGCTGCGCGTAGGTTCATGTGAGGCTAAAAGTTATAATTATAAGAAAAGGTGAAGCCGCGGGTGGCAGGCACGTAGCGGCACACGCCGCCTGAGCAGTTGTAGCCAGCCCGCGTTCGGCCATAGCCCGCCTGCAGGCGGTGGGCACCCGTGTTGAAGGTGACGGACGCCTGATAGTAGTGCTCATGGGTGAGGCCCACGTTGTACTGGTCGCTGACGGTCAGCATCCAGTGAGGGAGTGCCGACAGTTCGAGCAAGCCAAAGGCCCAGTCGCCCTCGTCGTCGGCAGTGAAGAGATACTGCGCCTCGCCACGCAGCGTCAGTTTGGGGCTGATGCGATACTTGCCCTCTCCGACGACAATGTCGCTATGCACCATGCCGCCAGTGCCTCCCTCAATGACACCCATGTTGTAGAACTGGTTCATATACATGAGGTTGAGTTTCAGGTCGGGCGACAGTTTCTTCTCAATCTGCACATCGATGTCCTGATAATAGGTGGTACCACCCCAGGAGAAGAACTTCGACGTATAGCCGTCGCTGCCCATCGTGAGACCATGAAGCAGTTTCTCCTCTTTCTGCGGGCTGTGGATGTGGGAGACATTCAACTTGACTGTCGTGCCGTAGCGGCCACCCAATGCCGTGCGGCGCTTGAACTGGTAGGAGCCCTCGGCCTGGAAGGCCCACTCGCCGTCATACTGTGTAGCGTAAGGATAGAGGGCCGGCAAGGCGTAGGTATGGTCAAGCGTAAAGGCCGGCAGATGGTTGACCATCGAAGCGTTGCTGGCCTTGTCGTATTTGCGCTGGCTGCGGAACATCATATTGTCGGCACGCTTGGCTTGCAGCAGCAGGCTGGCCCCCTTTCGGGAGTAACTGGCCGAGAGCATGGCCACATAGCCGTTGCGATAGATGTAGCCATTGCCCACATGGGGGTCTTGCGTCTTGTAGGCATATTCGGCCAACACGCTGACAGCACCCTGCTGCAGGCGTATGCGGGCATCGACGGCATGAGTATTCTCTGGCAGGTTGAGCCTGTGCGTGTTGTCGACCATGATGTCTTCGTCTGATTCGTGCTTGTTGACGTATGAGGCGCCAAGGGTCAGGTAGAGCGGACGGTCGGCATTGCCGGACAAGACGACATCATACTGCCCGTCGAATCCCGTCAGCCAGGCATCGTTATGATCCCAGTAGTGACGCTGACGGCCGGTGAGGGCCTTTAGGGTCAGTTTGTCCGTGGGTTTCCAGACCAGGTGACCGCCGCGCAGGGCATTGTCTATGCCCAGGGAGCGCTCCTCGTAGGTGCGGAGAATAAAGCCGGAGCCAAACTGCTCGTAGTAGTCGCCCAGCGTCAGCGTGGCTTTGCCCATACGGCCTCTGACATAGACATGGGGAACACCCCATCCGGCATAGTCGGACTCAAAGCCCGGCAGCGGATGTTGCAGATATTCGAACCTGGCTCCTGCATCGACATACCGGCTTTGCAGATGCAACTCCGCAAAGGTGTTGGTGAGTGCCCATTCGCTATAGTCGGGAGCACCGATGGCCTCGTCTTTCTGCGGAACAAGCACGTCGCTCTGAATGCTTCCACTCAACGCGATGCCCTGCTCTTGCTGTGCCTGCAGCGATGGCAGCGACAACAAGAGCAGGAGAATGATGGCCAATGTCTTCCGATGCAATCTGTCCATAGGGTCAATCGTTCCGTTGTTTCAAGAGTGCCCTCACCTGCCGGAGGAGTTCCTCCTCGGCACCGTCGGTATAGCCGTTGTGCTTGTAGGCTATCTTGCCTTCACCATCGACGATGAGCACGTAGGGAATCATCTGCACGCCCAAGGCTCGCTTCAGGTCGCCGTTGGGATCGAGCAGAACCTCGTAGTCCCACCCGTGGCCGTCGACGAGGGGCTTCACCTTATTAATATTCTGCGCCTGGTCGATAGACACGGCAATGAGTTTCACGCCCGTCTCCTCCTGCCACTCCTCGTAGACCTCGGCGATGGCATCGAGTTCACGGTTGCAGGGCTTGCACCAGGTGGCAAAGAAGTCGATGATGAACGGGCGACCACCGTTGGAGAGCGTGTCGGTCTGCACCGAACGACCGTCGATGGCCTTCAGCGTGACTTGGGGCAGCCGCTGGGCGAAGACGCCGTGGCTGCCAGCCAGCAAGACAACTAGGAACAGGAACTTGTACAACTGTCTCATGGTGTCACTTTTTTTAATTGGTCAAAGTAGTGCCCACCGGGCCTGCGCGCACGATCAGCGGGTTGGCTATCTGGACGAGCGTGGTACTGCCGAAGAGGGCATTGGTGGAGCGGATGATGAAGCCCGCCAGTTCGTGGCCGGGCCAGTTGGCAGCCTCAAGTTGGCCCATGATGATACCCGAGCCGTTGTTGACTAACCGGGCCGAGGCACCCGCACCGCTGGTAATGGCCAGTGTGCCTGAAGTGTCGTAGAAATAGGCCGAAGTAGTGGAGGAACCGGCGGTAGCCATGGTAAAGCCGGAGGGGATGAAGAGCGAGCACGTCTGACGGTCGAGCCGCAGGGGGATATAGGTGTCGCTGTATAACTCCTGCGGCCAGTGCATGAAGATCTGGCCATCCTGCTCCACCACGTCGAAGTGAGTGGCGGCGGGAATCTCGCTGGTGATACTGAAGATGTAGTAGGAGCCTAAGACATCATCGGCCAGGTCGTATTGCACGATGGATAGTGTGTCGCGATACTCGCCACACGCCACGGCCACCGTGCCACGGCGCAGATGTTCGCCGGCATTGCTGTCTACGGTGAAGTGATACTGCTCGCCGTTCTCCTCTACGTGAATCCACGACTGCAAGGGGGTGACCTCCAGGGGCAGTGCATGGCGCAGCGTGAGCGTGAACTGGTCGCCCTCACGGGGCGAGTTGTGGGCATTGACGGGCAGCGGGAGGTCTACCACGAGGCCCTGCTGCTGCACAGGCAGCGTGCGCACGGCCTGTCCGGCCCGGAGGGTGAGCAGGGCGGTGCGCCCGTCGAAGGAGGTGTTGGGCTGAACAATCACCGTGACCGTGGTGCCGCTGACCGTAGCCGAACACCAGTCGGCATTGAGCGTAGCCTCAACCTGACCCGAACTGGCAGTAAGGGTAACGGTGGCGGTATCACCACGCGAGGTGAACAGCAAGTTGTTGCTCACGATGCCGATGGTCTCATCGGTGCCGACATAACCCTGCTCGTCGTCTGAGCAGGCTGCCGTCATGGCCAGCAAGCCGCCAAATGCCGCTATGGCCAGTATGCTATGGAATCGTAGTTTCATATAGATATATCTTCTTATCGTGGTTTCTTGACATTCAAGGAGAGGCCGACGCGCGTGGAGGTCACTCCATACGGGTGAGGCGGTTGAGCGACTTCAGGTTGGCAAAGAGGTAGGAACCGTTGGTCAGCCAATCGGGCTCGGTGACCAGACCTGCCGATAGTTGACCGTTCTCGTCGTAGTAGAGATAGATGAGCAGACCGCTGTTCACATCGCTGATACGCGTATTGGTGGGCGTGATGTTAAAGCGCGGGTAGAACCTGTTGCCGTTCCAGCGGATGGTGAACTGGCCCTCGTCAGCGATATTGATGTTGGAGATGCTGCCGCTGGCATACTTCACGGCGGCCCAGTAGTAGGTATTGCCGTCGGCTGCACCCACAATCTGTGCACCAAGTTGCAGGTCGCCCGTGCTGGGAATGTAGTGTAGCAGCAGGTCGTAACGGCTGGAGAGCCCCTTCATGGCATAGGTGCCGTCCAGGCGGTTGGGCACCAGGCTGACGGAAGCCGACCGATCGGTAGTGCCATCGGAGGTGTAGGACAGTGTATAGTCGCCGGCATAGCGGGAGTAACTCATGAATGTGTCGGCATAGGGCACACCCTCCAGACTGACGGCCTCCGCTCCCTCATCGGTGCAGGTGAAGATGTGGGTGTCAATGTCGTAGTCGAAGGACTGGACGGCCAGTCCGCCTAATCGCAGCGGACGGTAGAGGCGAATGCCGCGATCGGTATAGGTGTAGTGGACGTCGAGCGTGTCCCTGCCGCTCACCACGCTAATGCTGCGCGAAGTGGGATCGACCTTGCCCGCCACGACGGCCGTGCCTATCTGGCCCTTGACGGAGTCTGCGAAATGGTCGAAGATGGCAATGGTCTTGGCAGCATACTCGTCGGGGCTGGCAGCCAGGCGCCGCAGGTACATGGTATTGCCTGTGCGCTTGCCGAAGAGGGTGATGAGATTGTCGGAGATGCTATCGATGACAAACTCGAAATCACCGCCTTTAGCCTCATACTCGCTGGCACTGGGCGTGGCATAGTAGTGAAGCAGGGCGTTGTAACTGTCGAATGACAGCACGGGGCCGTTATCGTTGGTCAGTTTGTAGAGCGAGGTCTCGGTGCTGTCGGGTATGAGCGAGCAGGCCACGGTGGCCGTGAGTGAGTCGAACTTCACGGTGTAGACCACACCGCCGTATTCGAGCGAGGCGCCGGGATAGTACTCCAGTTCCCAGCCGTGCTCGGCACTGCGCAGGATGTTGAGCGTGCGCTGGGTGACGGCAGTCAGACGGGCTGAAGCCGACTGGTCGAAATACTCATCGGTCTCGCCAGTGCACGACGATAACGACTGCATCACAATAACGCCCATCAGGCAGGCAATAAACGAATGTATAAGTCTGGTCATAACTTTCTTTTGCTTCAAGGGTTTCAGTTGTCTAAACTTTCCAGGTCTATGAGTCCACCGACCACTTGCTTCTGGCGACGCTGTATGGAGGAGCGCAACGACTCGAGGTCGATGCTGAACGTGCTTGCCATATAGTTCTTCACTATGTCGAGTTTAGCACCAAGCAGGCGCGCACCATCGGTGCCGGCCTCTTCCATCCAGGCATCCCACGTCTCAGGCGAATAGCACACGTAGATGGAGAGCATCTCGGCAAAGTCTTCCTTGTCAGAGTGCTGGGAGTAGGCACTGATAAAGCCGCGCTCCAGATAGTCGGTGTCGTAGGGCGACTCACTCCACTTGTCGGCCACATAGCCTGTGCCGGTGATGAGTTGGAAGTCGGCGGGGAAATCCTTGGTCTGGTTCAATATGTGGGTGAACTCATGGTGGATGGTCTTCAAGTAGTACTCGTTCAGTTCGTTGGCACTATGGAGGTGCTGCCCCAGATAGTTGGTGCCTGAGAGCAGAATCTTGCGTCCGCCCTCGGCGGTACCGAGGATATAAGTGCCGTTGTTCTGATACTCCCACTCGCCAATGGTGAAGATGAGTTTGGGGAAATAGGCCCGCGTGAAGTCAATGCCGCCCACCTCGTCGTAGGCTTCGATGCACATATATTTCACCAGATGGGCTAACTTCACGGCATCATCATAGCGCGAGGGTACGGTATAGTAGTTCATGTCGCTCTCGATGTCCTCATAGCGATACTTGAACTGTATGTTGTAGGGCACGACGTAGTTGCGCTGCAGCCAGTAGTCGAACTCAGTGTACTCCATCTGGTCTACGGTGATGATGCTCTGGCTGCTCAGTTCGTCATCAGAACAGCCAGCCAGCACTAAGGCCAGTCCGCAGGCCAAGGTCATGCGGAGGAGCAGGTTTCTGGGGGATGTCATCGTATGTCTCATATATAATAAGATACTCTTCGTTTTACGGATGATGGGTTATCGGGCGTTGCCCTTCACGCCCGCGGTGCGGGCATTGAGCGGAATCTGCACGGCGCGGCGAGGGTCACCTTGAAGGAGCACGTCGGTCAGGCGCTCCGGCTCGCCATCGGCATTGATCTCACGACGCACTATCTCAATGCCATAGCGCTTCACGTCGTACCAACGCAGGCCTGTCTGCAGTGCCTCTATGCGACGGAAGCCCAGCACACACTGCAACATGGTCTCACGGTCGCCACCCTCTTCGCCGATGTCGAATGTGGGGTGCAGGTGTTTCTTGATGGTTGACTTAATGCCTTGCTCGTCGCTGTAGGCATAGTCGACGCTGTTGTAGAAATCACTTATGATAGACGGAGTGAGCACCAGACTGGTCTCGATGATGTTCTGCATCCAGAGCGTCAGGTCAGCGGCAGCCTCATCATAGCGGCCCAGCATGACATAGGCCTCGGCACGGTTGAGCAGGCACTCATCGGCCGTAAAGGCGGGATACACCGTACGATAGTAGCCGGTGCCGGCCACGGGGTCGACATATTCAAACATATAGGGCAGTTTGAAGAAGATGGTCTTGTCAAGATTGGTGGCGGCGTATGTATGCATGCCCTGATAGAAATGGCCTGTGCCCCAGATGTTGGCGGCTTCACCGTCTTCGTTCTCGGCCAGATACTTGCCGTGAGCGTAACGCGACCAGTAGCGGTAGGGGCCAAAGACGATGCCCATGGCCGAATAGGCCGTGGAGAGCAGCAGGTTGCAGTTGAGCGTAGCGTCGACATAGTGCTGCGTCAAGGCATCGAAGGTCTGCGTCATCGTGGCCATGTACTTCCAGTCGCGCAGCATGGCACCCGGCTCACTACCCAGACACAGGTTGGCATACTGGAGTGCCTTGTCCCACTGCTCGTAGTAGAGGTAGAAGCGCGTGGCAAAGGCATAGGCTGACTTAGGCGTGAAGTGATACTTGGGCACGCTGTAGTTGTTGCCAACGAGGGAGAGACCTTCCAGCAGGTCGGCCTCGATGAGCCGATAGACCTCGGCCACCGGCAGGCGGTCAGGATTGTCGGCAAACCCCGCAGCCGAATGGGTCATGTAGACAATGCCCGGGTCGGTATCGCTGGTCTGGCTGTTATAGGCTTGGCTGAACAGGTTGACCAGTAGGAAGTGGTTATAGGCCCGGCAGAGCAGGGCTTCGCCGCGGGCTTCCTGCATCGCCACACTGCTGCTGCCGATCTGCTCGATACTCTCCAGGGCTTGATTGGCCGTGGCAATGGACGTGTAGCAACTCTCCCAGAAGCCATCGGTGCTCTCGTTGTTGGCCTCGGTGATGTCGCGCCAGTTGTACACCTGGTCGATGAAGCGCGTTGAGTTGGGATTGCTCAGTCCATAACTGTCGATGTTGTCGCTCGAATACTCTGCCACGAGGATGGAAGCGTGACTGGGATAGGCCGAGACCAGCAGTTTTGTCACGTTGTCTTCGGTCGTCACCTCCATGCGGTTGTCGGGCATCTCGTCAAGGAAGGGGTCGCAGGACGAAAGGGTTGCGCAGAGAACGCAACATACCAGAGCGAAGCGGAATATTGGTCTTGTCTTTATCATCTTTATTCTCTATTCTTAAATTTCAAATCTCCTCACAGTCCCAGACGGAGGGTCATGGTAAACTGCTTAGGCATGGGCGTAGCCACACCACCGGCATTGATAAACTCGGGATCTTGCCCGTTGAGTTTCTTGTCGCTGTAGATGAGGAAGAGGTTGGTGGCCTGCAACTTCAAGGACAACTTGGTGAGGCCCACACTGGAAATCAGATTCTTGGGGAAGTCGTAGTTCAGCGAAATCTCCTTCATTCTGACGAAGTCGCCCTTGGCCACACGCGCCGTAGAATAGTTGTAGGCATTGTAGGCTATGGCCAGGTCGGTGTCGTTGCGGTTCTGTCGTGCACTGGCTATGACAGGCACGTCGGTCTTCTTCTCGTCACCCGGCACCATCCAGCGGTTCTCAAACTCCTTGGGCATGGCCGTGAGGTCGGAATAGGTGCTTGCGAACACACGGTCAAGACGGATGACATTGCCGAAGGAATAGGTCAGGAAGACGTTGAGCGTCAGACCTTTGTACTTGAACGTATTGCCCAGTGAGCCATAGTCGGTGGGATCGATGGTGCCCGAGTAAGTCAGGAACTTCATCTCCTCGGGATCGGTCTCCTGGAAATAGATGCCGGTCACGGTGGTCTGACCATTGCCTAGCGAGAACGTGGGCAGTCCCTCTTTGTTCAGTCCTGCAAAGGGGATGGAGAACAGGCTGCCGCGGGCATAG
Source organism: Prevotella sp. (assembly GCA_017483805.1). Lineage (GTDB taxonomy): Bacteria > Bacteroidota > Bacteroidia > Bacteroidales > Bacteroidaceae > Prevotella. The sequence goes on along the minus strand of JAFUUL010000160.1, from coordinate 12,313 downwards.
CCTTCAAGGCTGGCCTCCTGCGAACTGGAGAGCAGTTCGATGAGCCGTGTACGCGACATGAGTTTGGTCACCTTATTGCTGGCGTGTGAATAGATGAAACTTGTAGACCAGGAGAAGTCTTTCTTCCGGATGTTCACCGTGGAGAGGCTCACCTCGAAACCGCTGGAAGTCATCTCTGCGGAGTTGGTGCGCTGCGTGAGGTCACCGCCGGCATAACCCGTAGTAAAGACGGGGCCGATAAGGTCGAACTGATTGCGCTTGTACCAGTCGAGCATGAGGTTGATGCGATTGTTCAGGAAGCCCATGTCCACGCCGATGCTCAACTCATGCTTTTTCTCATAGGTCAGTTCCTGATTGGCGGGATAGTCCATCTCCACGCCGCTCTCCTTCACGCTGGTGAAGGGGCGCCAGGGCATATAGGGATAGAAGATAGCCGTGGAGTTAGTCACGTCTGACGGGCCACGGTCGGCCGTAAGCGAATAGGATGCGCGCAGATTCAGACTGCTCAGCACTGGGCTAAGTTTGTCGAACCACTTCTCCTCGTCGACATTCCATCGGCCCGACACGTTCCACGTGGGCAGCCAACGAGCCTGGCGGTTCTTGCCCATGCGGTTGGTGCCTTCATAGCGGAAGGTGCCGTTGACGACGTAGCGGCGGTCGAAGGTATATGTGCCGTTGAAGATAAAGGCTGCCGTGCGCTCGCGAACATCGCCCAAGCCATAGTAGGACGTATTTCTCTCTTGCATCTGCTTAAAGGCCAGATAGTTAAAACTGGACAGCATACCACTGTCGAAGAGCACACCAAAGTCGGTGTTCTGCGTCTGGTGGCGATCCAGTTGAGTGGTCTCCAAGGCTCCGAACAGGTTCACCGAATGCTTCTCGGCAAAGACATCATTGTAACCGGCTGATACACGGAAGTTGTAGGTAAACATATTGTTATCCTCGCGCTTCAGAATGCCGCCTTCGGGCATGACCGATACGGGCAGGGCATAGATATTGTCGGGATCTTTGTAGAGATAACTGTTATGCTCGCGGATATAGGAATTGTCCATGGCGCGGTAGGCCATGGCCTGATTGGAGTTCTCGCGGATATACTGCTCCTGAGCGGTAGAGGCCGAGCGTATGGCACCGAGAGCCTTCAGTTCCACCGTGCGCACGGGCTTGTAACTCAACTCGCCCTGCAGGTTGAACTCACTGACGCGCAACTCGCTGTAGTTATTGTCCAGTTCGTTGAAGATGTTAAACGGCGCATAGTTGCGTGTGTAGTAGGTGTTAGGATCCAGCGCACGACTCGTGTTCAGGGCATAACTGTAGGGGTTGATGTCGAAGCCGCGGCTCACCGTGCCTGAAACAGGGTCGGTGTTCTGATTGAGGGTGCCGGGCGCATTCTGATTGCGGTACGATGCCCGACTGATGATATTGAGCGACAGTTGTTTCGTCAGTTTGAAGTCGGCATTGATATTGGCCGTATAGCGCTCCACGCTGCTCTGCTTCGACCAGCCCGGATCCTGCATGATGCTAACCGAGGCACGATAGGTGGTCTTGTCCGTGCCGCCGTCTATCGACACCGAGTGGCTATGCTGGATGGCATTGGAGAAGAGCAGGTCAAACCAGTCGGTGTTGCGATACTCGGCATCGCGCAGGTAGCGGGCTATGGACTCTGTGCTGTTCTCCAAGGCGAAGGTCTTCGTCAAGGGGTCGTACTGCGAAAGCATCTGGTACATCTTGCCGTAGATACCGCTCTCCGAGGCATTGGCCGTCTCGGCATAGTTCAGATAGCCCTTCTGCTGCAACTCCTGATAGATAGACATCTGATCTTGCGAGTTCATGATATTGAACTCACGATAGGAGGGTTTCAGGCGCATGGTGTATTCGCCCGTGTAGTTGATGCTACTGTGCCCGGCATGACCTTTCTTCGTGGTCACGGTGATCACGCCTGCCATCGCGCGCGCACCATATATAGAGGTGGCACTGCCGTCCTTCAGTACCTCAAACGACTCGATGTCGTCGGAGTTCAGACCTGCAATGGCCGAAGAGATGAGCGTGTTGGCATCGCCCGAAGCCAAATCGTCGGCAGACACATCGATGACATCCTCCAGAATGACGCCGTCGACCACCCAGAGGGGCTTCGAGGCACCATAGATGCTCGTAGCACCGCGCACCCGGATCTTCGGGGCTGCACCGAAAGTGCCGCTCACGTTCTGCACCGACACACCAGCAGCACGCCCCTCGAGCGAGCGACTGATGTCGGCCACGCCGTCAATCTTGGCATCGGCAGCACTGACCTTGGTCGTGGCACCAGTGAAGAGGCGCTTGTCCATCTTCTGCATGCCCGTCACCACCACGTCGTTGAGTGTTGTTGCATCGGTATGCATTATGATGCGCATACCATTGCGCGGAGTGAGAGTCTGCGTGACCATGCCAATGTAACTGATCACGATCTTCTTGCCCGCAGGCACTATAATGGAGAATCGTCCATTAATATCGGTAATAGCACCCGAGGAACCTACCCCCCCCACTTTGACAGAAGCACCAATAATGGGCTCTCCGTCTTCCTCTGATACCACCACACCGCTTATTTCCGTTTGCGCCATAGCCCAACTGGAAACAAGCAATAACATGGTCAGGATAGAGAGAATTCGTCTATTCATAAGATGTTAATGACAAAAAAGTTAAGTTTTTGCGCTGCAAAGGTAATACTTTCTTTTTGAAATCTTGCATTTTTATCCTCAAAAAGTTCTATTTTTGAAGTAAACTGCTCAATTTTATAACAATATCAATAAATATACACCGGATATACGTATCTGACAAAAGAAAGCAGTGGGATTACCTCAGCAGCATCACCAGTAGCGGGATGGACACCATCGACAGCAGCGTGGTGATGAAGGTGATCTCGGCCATCAACGTGGTGTCACGCCCGTACTTCAGGCAGAGGATGGTGCCATAGGTGGCCACAGGCATGGCAATGACCACCGTGTTGATGCCCACCACGAAGGGGGAGAAGCCCAACAGCAGACACAGGAAATGGACGCCGACGGGCAGGACTGTCAGGCGGAGCAGGGCCGTGGCATAGACCGTGGCATTGCCCAGCAGGGCCTTCAGCGGCAGGTTGGACATCGACGAGCCGATGATGAGCAGGGCGGCAGGTACGGTGATATTGCCTATCATGGTGAGCGGCTGACTGATGACGGCAGGCACGTTGTCGATGCCCAGGGCCACGATGAGCATGGCGGCATAGGCAGCCAGCATGGGGGTGCCATAGAGCACCTTGCGGTTGAACTTCTCACGACTGTTGCCTTCGCCACCCGTCACCATCATCGTGCCGATGGTGAAGACGGCAAAGGTGTTCACCACGTTCAGCACGGCAGCATAGAACACGGCCTGATGGCCAAAGATGCTGGCCACCACGGGATAGCCCATGAAGCCCACGTTGCCGAAGATGAGGGCAAAGGCGATGACGCCGCGGTCGTCGGGTCTGCGGCCCAGCAGCCGCGACAGCCCCCACGCCAGCACCGTGAGCACCACGTAGGTGAGCACGCTGATGCCCAGCAGGGGCAGGATGTAGCGGCGGTCAGGCTGCTGGCCGCCCATGGCCGACGAGAGGATGAGGGCAGGACAGGTGATGTCGATGACCAGTTTGGACAGCCGCTTGTCGAACGTGCCGCCCATATATCCCAGTTTGCCTGCCACGTAGCCCACTACTACGATGGCAAAGAGCGTTATCATGACTGCATACATGGCGAAAAAGTACTCCTTTTATATCATTTTAATGAATCAGCGTGCAAAATTACGAAAATTCTTCGTAAATTTGCACGCTGGGAAGTGAAAAGTGTTAGAAAATGAAGAGAAGAATTGTCATCAAGATAGGCTCTAACGTGCTGACGCGAAGCGACGGCAAACTGGACGTGACGCGCGTGTCGGCACTGGTGGACCAGGTGGCGTGGCTGCGCCGACACGACATGGAGGTGATACTCGTGTCGAGCGGTGCCGTGGCCTGCGGACGGCGCGAACTGACCGTAGACCACGCCCTCGACTCCGTGGAGCAGCGCCAGTTGTTCTCGGCCGTCGGCCAGGTGAAACTGGTCGGGCTCTACTACGACCTGTTCCGCGAGTTCGGCATCCACGTGGGCCAGGTGCTCACCATGAAGGAGAACTTCGAGCCGGGCGAGCAGTACCGCAACCAGCGGGCCTGCATGGCCGTGATGCTGGAGAACGGCGTGCTGCCCATCGTCAACGAGAACGACACGGTGAGCGTCACCGAATTGATGTTTACCGACAACGACGAACTGAGCGGCCTCATCGCCCAGATGATGCAAGCCGACACGCTCATCCTGCTGAGCAACATCGACGGGGTCTACAATGGACATCCTGACGATCCTTCGTCGGAGATCATCCGCACCGTGGCCCCCGGCACCGACCTCTCTCAATATATCAAGGAGGAGAAGAGCGCCTTCGGCCGCGGCGGCATGCACTCGAAGTACACCACGGCACAGAAGGTGCAGCAGGCTGGCATACGCGTCATCATTGCCAACGGCGAGCGGGACGACATACTGATCGACTTGATACGAAACTCCAACGACACACCATATACCGAATTTCAACCATGCAACTGACAGAGACTTTCCAACGAGTGAAGCGCGCCAGCAAGACGCTGGCACTGCTCACCGACAGCCAGCGCAACGAGGTGCTGCTGGCCGTGGCCGACGCCATCATATATAATAAGGTACGCGTATTAGAGGCCAACGCCCGCGACCTGGCCCGGATGGAGCGGAGCAACCCGCTCTACGACCGCCTGATGCTGACGGAGAAGCGACTGGAGGACATTGCCAGCGATATGCGCAACGTGGCCTCCCTACCCTCGCCCCTGGGCCACATCACCAAGCAGAAGACGCTGCCCAACGGTCTGCGCCTCTGCCGCGTCAGCGTGCCCTTCGGCGTTATCGGCATGATCTACGAGGCCCGTCCCAACGTGACCTTCGACGTTTTCTCCCTCTGCTTCAAGAGCGGCAACGCCTGTGTGCTGAAGGGCGGACGCGATGCCGATGAGAGCAACCGCGAGGGCGTGGCCATCATCCACGAGGTGCTGCAGCGCTTTGGCATCCAGCAGGATGTGGTGACGCTGCTGCCCGCCACCCACGAGGCCACGGGCGAGATGCTCAATGCCGTGGGCTACATCGACCTGTGCATCCCCCGCGGCGGTCGCAAACTGATCGACTTTGTACGCGATACGGCCCGCGTGCCCGTCATCGAGACTGGTGCTGGCGTGGTTCACGTCTACTTCGACAAGGACGGCGACCTGGAGAAGGGCCGTGCCATCGTCAACAATGCCAAGACGCGCCGCGTGTCCGTCTGCAACGCCCTCGACACCTTGCTCGTCCACAAGGACCGCGAGGCCGACATTCCCCAACTGCTGGCCCCGATGGAGGGAAAAGTAGAATTCTTCTTCAACGACGAGAGCCGCTACGACACGGAGTTCATGGACTACAAGATGAACGTGGTGACCGTCGGCTCGCTTGACGAGGCCCTGGCCCATATCGACCAGCACGGCAGCGGCCACAGCGAGGCCATCGTCACCGAGGACGAGCAGGCCGCACGCCGCTTCCAGGCCCATGTGGATGCCGCCTGCGTCTACTGGAACGCCCCCACATCGTTCACCGATGGTGCCCAGTTCGGCCTTGGTGCCGAGATAGGCATCAGCACCCAGAAACTGGGTCCCCGCGGCCCGATGGCACTGGAGGAGATTACCACCTACAAGTGGCTCATTGAGGGAGAAGGACAGGTGAGAAGTTAAGAGTTAAGAATTAAGAGTTAAGAATTAAAAGTTAAGAGTTGTCGCCTTCGGCGATTAAGAATTAAGAGTTAAGAGTTTTTTATGCGCACATTTATCAACGTGGAGGATATCGGCGACCTCCGTCAAGCACTCGCCGAGGCACAAGAGATCAAGAACGACCGATTCAAGTATCAACATCTGGGCAAGAACAAGACGCTCATGATGATATTCTTCAACAACTCACTGCGCACCCGCCTCTCCACCCAGAAGGCTGCTATGAACCTGGGTATGAACGTCATCGTGCTCGACGTGAATGCCGGCGCCTGGAAACTGGAGACCGAGCGCGGCGTCATCATGGACGGCGACAAGAGCGAGCACCTGCTGGAGGCCATCCCCGTGATGGGCTGCTACTGCGACCTCATCGGCGTGCGCTCGTTTGCCGGCCTGACCGACCGCGAGTACGACTATGCCGAGACCGTGCTCCAGCAGTTCATCAAGTATAGCGGCCGTCCCGTCTTCGCTATGGAGACGGCTACCGTTCACCCCCTGCAGGCCTTTGCCGACCTGATCACCATCGAGGAGTACCGTCCCGTATGTTGCGATAATATCGCAACAAACAAGCGTCGTCCGAAGGTAGTACTCACCTGGGCCCCCCACTGCCGCGCCCTGCCGCAGGCCGTGCCCAACTCGTTTGCACAGTGGATGAACGCTGCCGACGTGGACTTCGTCATCACCCACCCCAAGGGCTACGAACTCGACCCGCGCTTCGTGGGCTCGGCCCGCGTGGAGTACGACCAGAGGAAGGCCTTCGAGGGGGCTGACTTCATCTACGCCAAGAACTGGTCGAACCCTGGCGTGACCAACCCGCAGGACTACGGCAAGATTACCTGCGAGGACCGCTCGTGGACGGTAGACACCGAGCATATGTCGTGGACCAACAACGGCAAGTTCATGCACTGCCTGCCCGTGCGCCGCAACCTCATCGTCACCGACGATGTCATCGAGAGTCCCAACTCAATTGTCATCCCCGAGGCAGCCAACCGCGAGATTAGTTGTTCGGTAGTCATCAAACGAATGCTGGAGGCCCTATGATTTCATTTGAGTGCGACTATAACAACGGGGCTCACCCGAAAGTGCTGGAGAACCTTGTCAAATACAACGACGCGAAGCCCACGCCCTACGGCTTCGACGAGTTCTCAGACCGTGCCAAGCAGCGCATCCGCGAGGCCTGCGGACTGCCCGATGCCCAGATATTCTTCCTGACGGGCGGCACACAGACCAACGCCACCACCATCGACTCCATGCTCTACCAGTATGAGGGCGTCATCTGCGTGGGCTCCGGCCACATCAACGTGCACGAGGCCGGTGCCGTGGAGTTCACTGAGCACAAGATCATCACCATCGCCGACACCGACGGCAAGATGGAGGCCGCAACGCTCGACCGCTATCTCGACGACTTCTACCACGACGGCAACCGCGACCATGCCGTTCACCCGGGACTGGTCTACATCACCTTCCCCACCGAACTGGGCACGCTCTACACCGCCGCCGAACTTGCCGCCATCTATCAGGTGTGCCAGCGCTACGATATTCCGCTCTACATCGACGGTGCCCGCCTGGGCTATGGTCTCATGGCCGAGGGCAGCGACGTCACCCTACCCTATCTGGCCCGCCACTGCGATGTATTCTATATCGGCGGCACCAAGATAGGCGCTCTGTGCGGCGAGGCCGTGGTGTTCACCAACCGTCAGGCCCACAAGCACTTCTTCTCCATCCAGAAGCAGCACGGTGCCGTCATCGCCAAGGGGGCCCTCATCGGCCTGCAGTTTGAGGCCCTCTTCACCGACGACCTCTACTTCCGCCTGGCCGGCCATGCCATTGAGATGGCCATGCGCATGAAGCAGATCTTCCGCGAAAAAGGCTACGAGTTCTACGTTGACTCGCCCACCAACCAGCAGTTTGTCATACTGGACAACCAGGAGGTGGAGCGGCTGTCGCAGCACGTAGAGTTCACCCACTTCGGCCAGGCTCCCCACCACCGCACCATCTGCCGCTTCGTCACCAGTTGGGCTACCACCGAGGAGGAGATCGACACCCTCAAGAGACTATTGCCAAACAAAGAATAAGTATAACAACAAAACTATGCAGAAACTAATACTCTTAATGGCAGCCGCTGCGATGACGCTGACGGGCTGCTCACAGAACAAGTACGGCCAGCAGACGGGCGAAGTAGAAAACAAAGACACCATCTCGACGGTGTTCTTGACGCGCGAGATCTCGCCACAAGCCCTGGTCACCATCTACAACGTGCTGGGCGTCGAGGCCCAGGGACGCGTGGCCGTGAAGATGTCCACCGGCGAGGGTTCGAACCCCAACTACCTGAAGCCCGACCTCATCGCGGGCCTGATAGCCGAGGTGGACGGCACCATCGTGGAATGTAACACCGCCTACGGCAACGCTCCTAAGGACAGGCAGGACGAGCGCACCACGTCGGAGAACCACTGGCGGGTCATTGAGCGTCACGGTTTTAAGCCGAGGTTCAATGTAGACATCATGGACGAGGAAGGCGAGATGAAGATTCCCGTGCAGGACACCACACACATCAAGTACGACATCGTGGGCTCTCACATGGCCAACTATGACTTCATGATTGCACTCAACCACTTCAAAGGTCACCCCATGGGCGGCTATGGCGGTGCGCTGAAGAATCTCTCCATCGGCTGTGGCAGCCAGAATGGCAAGGCCTATATCCACTCGGCCGGCAAGATGGAGGTGCTCGACATGAGAAAACTCTGGACGCCTGAGTACATTGGCGACCAGGACGGATTCCTCGAGTCGATGGCTGCTGCCGCACAGGCTGTGACCGACTATTTCCGCGCAAAGAACGGCATCATCTACATCTCGGTGATGAACAACATGTCCATTGACTGCGACTGCGTGGATCATCCCGCTCCCGTCAAACTGGAGGACTACGGCATCCTGGCCTCCACCGACCCTGTGGCCCTCGACCAGGCCTGCATCGACATCATCAACCAACAGAAGGTGACGGCCACCAACGACCCCACCGACCTGTTGAGCCGCATCGACAAACAGCATGGCGTGCACACCATTGAGCATGCCGCCAAGATCGGGCTGGGCAACCGGAACTACACCTTAGTAGAAATAGACGATTAAAATGAACAACAACATGAAAACTAGGCTTATCTTATTATCAGCCATCGCTATGGTCGGTACAGGGGCCGTAGCACAGACCGACTCGCTTCAGACAGAGGCACTGGAAGGATGGATGACTGGGCTGAATCCCCTACAGGAGGTGGTGGTCACAGGAACGCGCAACGCCGTAGACGTGCGCCACTTGCCCTATACGGTGAACGTCATCAACCGCCAGACGCTGACGGAGCAACAGCAGACAAACGTGCTGCCGACAGTGATGCAGCAGGTGCCGGGCCTGATGGTGACATCGCGCTCGATGATGGGCTACGGTGTGTCTACAGGAGCGGCTGGCGGCATTAGTCTGCGCGGCCTTGCCGGCAGTGCAGGCCAGATGCTGGTGCTCATCGACGGCCATCCGCAGTACAACGGCGTGTATGGTCATCCCATCTCCGACAGTTATCAGACGCTGATGGCCAATCGCGTAGAGGTGCTGCGCGGCCCGGCCTCAGTGCTCTATGGCTCGAATGCGATGGGCGGCGTGATGAACATCGTCACTCGCCGCCCCGTGCATCGCGATTTTGTCACAACGAATATCAATGTCGGCGCAGGCAGTTACGGTACCTTTCAGGCGGAAGCCTCCAACCAGGTGCGTAGCGGCCGCTTCAGCAGCACTATCGCCGCCCAGTACAGCCGCACCGACAACCACCGTCCCCACACGGGCTTCGAGCAGTATGGCGGCTACGTGAAACTGGGCTACGACCTGAACGAACACTGGAACGCCTCTGTGGATTTAGATCTGACCCACTGGAACGCCTCGAACCCTGGCACCGTCGTGCAGCCCAAACTGGAGAACGACCAGTGGATTACGCGTGGTGCGGCCAGCCTGACCATCGAAAACCAGTACGACCGCACGAGTGGTGCCTTGAGCATCTACGACAACTTCGGCCGGCACAAGATCAACGACGGCTACAACGCTGAAGGCGGCACGCCTCAGACCGACCTCTTCCGCTCGAAGGATGCTGTGGCTGGCGTATCGTGGTACCAATCTTTCGTCATCGGTGATCAGCAATCCGCTACTCATGGCCGCCTCACCATAGGTGCTGACTACCAGCACATCTACGGACGCGCCTACTACACCGACCGCGTGACGGGTGCCATTGTCACCACAGAACGCCGACTGATGCAGAGCGCCCACTCGCACGAGAACGAGGTAGCGGGCTACGTTGACTACCGTCAGGACCTGACCGACTGGCTGACCATCGATGCTGGCCTGCGCTACGACCACCACTCTACGGCTGGCGGCGAATGGGTGCCCCAGGCAGGTATCGTCTATCGCCCAGTCGAGACGGGCGCACTAAAAGCCTCCGTCAGCAAGGGCTTCCGCAACCCCAACACCCGCGAGATGTATATGTACGGCACGGCCAACCACGATTCTCTGCGGGCAGAGCGCCTGTGGAACTACGAACTCTCGTGGCGGCAGCAACTGGGCCAGTTCTCTTATGGCGCCAACCTGTATTACATAAAAGGTGACAACATGATTCAGACTGTGGCGGGCAAGAACATCAACACGGGCGAGATTGAGAACTACGGCGTGGAACTAGAGGCGCAGTACCGCATAGACAGCCACTGGTCGCTCTCTACCAACCACTCGCTGCTCCACATGGAGAATCCCGTTGTGGCCGCACCCACCTACAAAGGTTTCCTGGGTGCGAATTTCCGTCAAGACAAGTGGAGTGTCATCGCCGGCCTGCAATACCTGGGCGGCCTCTACACCGCCGTTGGTGATGTTGAGCAGAAGGAGAATGTCTGTCTGCTCAATGCTACGGTCAACTACGCCCTCGTCCGCAATGTCACTTTCTGGATTCGTGAGGAAAACATACTGACGCAGAAATATGAGATTAATCTTGGCTACCCCATGCCCATCGCTGCGTTCTTGGGCGGCGTGAACATAAACTTATAGTCATGATGTTTAAGTACTTCTCCTAACACAACCTGAAACAAAAACCTCAGATTTGGGTATTGTGGGAATGGCGAAATCGTCGTACCTTTGCCGACGGATAAACGCATCGAATCATTTAGCCATCAAAGGAGAAAATTCATAAAGTATTTGTTTAGTTTAGTATAAGGGGGCTGGCCGTGAGGTTAGCCCTTTCTTTTGGAATTTTAGGCAACAAACGGCCTAAAAGTGAAAAATATGACACAAAATGTTTGTTATCTCAAGAAAAATCCCTATCTTTGCAAGACTAAAACTACAAACCTCTGAAAGCCTTATCTAAAAGATGCATACTAACCGAACAGAAAAAGGAGCGCTGATCGTGCTCGTCTTTTCTATTTTGACATGTATGAATGTGGCGGCCCAACGCACATTCAACATTAAAAACAACTTGTTGTATGATGCTACCCTCACGCCAAACCTTGGCATTGAGGCTGCCATTGGTCAGCACTCGTCACTCCAGTTGTTCTATGGATGGAACCCCTGGCACGGCTATCACGGGTTGAAGCGGCTACAACACTGGTCGCTCATGCCTGAGTATCGCTACTGGCTGTCGGACCGCCCACTGAGCGGCTGGTTCACGGGTCTGCATGCCGTGGGCGGAGAGTACAATGCGGCTGGAGTGAAACTGCCCTTCGGACTCTTCGAGCCGCTGCGCCACAACCACTACGAAGGGTGGTATGCCGGCGGCGGTCTGACCATCGGCCATGCCTGGAGGCTCAGTGAGCATTGGAACCTGGAGGCAGCCCTTGGCTTGGGCTATGTTCACACCCGCTTCTCCCGCTACGAGAATGAAGAGTGTGGCGACCTGCTGGAACAGAGGCACAAAAACTATGTGGGCCCCACGAAACTGGCCCTAAACATTGCCTACGTCTTCAGTAAGGCGAAGAAGCAAGAAGCAATAGAAAAGAGACAAGAGCCTGAGCCAGAGCCGGTCATCGTGCCCATCCACCAGCCTAACTTCGTGGTGAACTACGAGCGGCCCAAGGCTGAGCAGGAGAAGCAGCGCGAACTGAGCGGTCAGGCCTTCCTCGACTTTGTGGTCAACAAGACAGACATCCGTCGCGACTACCGAGGCAATGCAACAGAGTTGGCCAAGGTAGACCGGACCATCGACGAGGTGCGGCTGGACCCCAATGTCAGCATCCGCCACATCAGCATCCACGGTTACGCCTCGCCGGAAGGCAGTTTCCAGAACAATGTCCGGCTGGCCGAGGGGCGTGCCCAGGCCTTCAAGGACTATATACAGACATTTATCTGTCGAGTAGAGCGGAGGAGTTTCACCTCCACCCTCTCACAGAACCGTGCTTGATAGTCTCCCATCACACGGCTCTTCATATCTCAGTCCATTTCAACGCATACCATTCGGGGCGTGTGTGGGCAGATAGCCACACTGC
>JAFUUL010000159.1 GCA_017483805.1 Prevotella sp. | reverse complement strand
GGTACTTACCCAACACGTTCTGCACGCGTAACGTGCAGAATATGAGCAAAAAGAACCGAGGCAAGAACCTGTTTTCCAAGTCCTTGCCTCGTATCTCACTAATTATCAGCATTCTGTAGTTTATTCTTCTACAGCTGCCTGCGCCGCAGCGAGGCGGGCGATGGGCACGCGGAAGGGAGAGCAAGAAGCGTAGTTCATGCCGATCTTGGCACAGAACTTCACGCTGCTGGGCTCGCCACCATGCTCACCACAGATACCGCAACGCAGGTCGGAACGAACCTCGCGACCGCTCTTCACGGCGTACTTGATGAGTTTGCCTACACCCTTCTGGTCGAGCACCTGGAACGGGTCAACCTTCAGGATCTTCTTGTCCAGATAGACGGGCAGGAACGAAGCGATGTCGTCGCGGCTGTAGCCGAAGGTCATCTGCGTCAGGTCGTTCGTACCGAACGAGAAATACTGAGCCTCCTCGGCGATGCGGTCGGCGGTCAGGGCAGCACGAGGAATCTCGATCATCGTACCAATCTCGAACTCAACCTCGATGCCCTCAGCGGCAAACACTTCCTTAGCGGCGCTCTGGATGACCTCCTTCTGCTGCTTCAACTCGTAGAGCGTACCGATCAGCGGCACCATAATCTCCGGCATGGGGTTCTTGCCTTCCTTTTTCAGTTCGCAGGCAGCGCCCAGGATAGCCTTGGTCTGCATAGCGGTGATCTCAGGGAAGGTGATGCCCAGACGGCAACCACGGTGACCCAGCATCGGGTTGTTCTCGGCCAGCGAGTCAACACGGCGCTTGATGTCCTCTACAGAGACGCCCATCTCCTTGGCCATCGTCTCCTGACCAGCCAAATCGTGGGGTACGAACTCGTGGAGGGGAGGATCGAGCAGACGGATGTTGACGGGCAGACCGTCCATAGCCTCGAGGATGCCCTTGAAGTCGGCCTTCTGGTAAGGCAGCAACTTGGCCAGAGCCTTCTCGCGACCAGCGAGGCTGTCGGCCAGGATCATCTCACGCATGGCAACGATCTTCTTGTCCTCGAAGAACATATGCTCAGTACGGGTCAGACCGATACCCTTGGCACCGAACTCGCGAGCCAACTTGGCATCGTAAGGTGTGTCGGCATTGGTGCGAACCTGCAACTTGGTGTACTTGTCGCAGAGGTCCATCAGTTCCTTGAAGTCGCCGCTCAGTTCAGCAGCCTTCGTGGGAACCTCGCCTGCATAGACCTGACCAGTAGAACCGTTCAGTGAGATGAAGTCACCCTCCTTGTATACATTACCGTCGATCTCGACAGTCTTGTCCTTATAACTGACGTTCAGCGAACCTACGCCCGAGACGCAGCACTTACCCATACCACGGGCCACCACAGCAGCGTGAGAGGTCATACCACCACGAGCGGTGAGGATACCCTCAGCAGCAGCCATACCGGCCAGATCCTCAGGAGAGGTCTCGATACGCACGAGCACCACCTTGTGACCATCGGCGTGCCACTCCTTGGCATCGTCGGCGTGGAACACAATCTGACCGCAGGCAGCACCAGGGCTGGCGGGCAGACCCTGGGCGATGACCTTGGCAGTGGTCAGGGCCTTCTTGTCGAATACGGGGTGCAGCAGTTCGTCCAGTTTCTGGGGCTCGCAGCGCTGGATGGCGGTCTTCTCGTCGATCATGCCCTCGTGGAGCAGGTCGATGGCGATCTTTACCATGGCTGCGCCAGTACGCTTACCGTTACGGGTCTGCAGGAACCACAGTTTGCCCTCCTGAACGGTGAACTCCATATCCTGCATATCGTGATAGTGGTGCTCCAGTTTGTCCTGGATACCGTTCAACTCAGCATAGATCTCAGGCATTGCCTCCTCCATCGAAGGATACTTGGCCACGCGCTCCTCCTCAGAGATGCCGGCGCGCTCAGCCCAGCGCTGAGAACCGATCTTCGTGATCTGCTGCGGCGTGCGGATACCAGCCACAACGTCCTCACCCTGTGCGTTCACCAGATACTCACCGTTGAACAGGTTCTCACCGTTGGCAGCATCGCGGCTGAAGCAAACACCAGTAGCAGAGGTGTCGCCCATGTTGCCGAATACCATGGCCATCACGCTGACGGCAGTACCCCACTCGTCGGGGATGCCTTCCATCTTACGATACAGGATGGCGCGCTCGTTCATCCAAGAACGGAACACGGCGCAGATGGCGCCCCAGAGTTGCTCGATAGGATCGTTGGGGAACTCCTTGCCAGTGCGCTCCTTGATGGCGGCCTTGAACAACTGAACCAGTTTCTTCAGTTCGTCAACAGAGAGGTCCTTGTCCAGTTTCACGCCACGCTCGGCCTTCACCTTCTCGATGATCTCCTCAAACGGGTCGATGTCGGTCTTGTTGACGGGTTTCATCTCGAGCACCACGTCGCCGTACATCTGCACGAAGCGGCGATAAGAGTCGTACACGAAGTGGGGATTATTGGTCTTCTTCACCATACCCTCGGCCACCTCGTCGTTCAGACCCAGGTTCAGGATGGTGTCCATCATGCCAGGCATCGAAGCGCGGGCACCCGAACGTACAGAGACGAGCAGGGGATTCTCCTTGTCGCCAAACTTCGAGTTCATCAGCACCTCGATATGCTTCACGGCTGCCATCACGTCGTCGTTCAGCAGTTCCATGATCTTCTGCTGGCCAACCTGATAGTACTCGTTGCAGCAGTCAGTAGTAATTGTGAAACCAGGAGGAACGGGCACACCGATCAAGTTCATCTCAGCAAGGTTAGCACCCTTGCCACCGAGTTCCTCACGCATCTTTGCATTACCCTCGGCCTTACCGTTGCCGAAGAGGTAAACTCTTTTCTGACTCATTAGTTCTAAAGTGTTTTTATTAGTTTAAAATATTATATAAGTTATTGTTCTCGATTGGAATTGTGCAAAGTTACGTGATTTTTTGCACATCTCCAAAGAATTTGAGAAAAATTATAGTGAAAAAGAATTAATTGTTTTGTTTTGCGCTCCTTTATTTGTATCTTTGCAGCGAATAAGAAGACAATAATTATGGTAAAGCACATTATTCTTTGGACATTGAACCCCGAATTATCGGAGGAAGAGAAGCAATCGGTCAAGGCCGGCATCAAGGCAGGCCTGGAGGGACTCGTGGGCAAGGTGCCCGGACTGATTGACGTGAAGGTGAACATCAGCGGACGCCTGGCTTCGTCGAATGCCGACGTGATGCTCGACTCCACCCTCGAGTCGGAAGAGGCCCTGAAGGGCTATGCCAAGCACCCTGAGCACGTGGCCGTGGCCAACAGCAAGGTGCGCCCCTACACCGTGCAGCGCAGTTGCTTGGACTTTGAAGTGACGAGTGATAAGTGATGAGTGATGGGAAGAAGTAAGAAACCGCTCCCCCTGCTGGAGGGTATCACCATCGAGGCCGTAGCCGCCGAGGGCAAATGTCTGTTCCACTGGCAAGAGTTGGTGGTCTTTGTGCCTTTCTGCGTGCCTGGCGATGTCTGCGACGTGCAGATACGGCGCAAGAAGCACTCCTTCGCTGAAGGCGAGGTGGTGCGCTTCGTAGAATATAGTAAGGTACGCGCGACTCCCTTCTGTCAGCACTTCGGCGTCTGCGGAGGCTGCAAGTGGCAGAACCTGCCCTACGACGCGCAACTCAAAGCCAAGCAGCAGCAGGTCTACGACCAGTTGCATCGCATCGGCAAGGTGGTGCTGCCCGAGTTCCGTCCCATCCTGGGCAGTGTGAAGACGCAGGAGTATCGCAACAAACTGGACTTCGGCTGTGCCAACAAGCGATACCTGACCAACGACGAGATAGCCACCCTACCCCACGAAGAGAGCCAAAGCCTGAAGGATGTGCCTGCCATCGGCTTCCACATCACAGGGGCTTTCGACAAGATACTGCCGATAGAGAAGTGCTGGCTGATGGACGACCTGCACAACCGCATACGCAACGAGATTCGCGACTATGCCATCGCCCACGGCCTGTCGTTCTTCGACCTGCGCCAGCAGGTGGGCCTGCTGCGCGATGTCATCATACGCAATTCGGCCAGCGGCGAGTGGCTCGTCATCATCCAGTTCCACTTGGGAGCCTCCCCCCTACCCCCTCCCAAGGAGGGGGAGTCCGACTGGGACAGCGAAGACGGACGAAAGGCCCTGGGACTGCTGCAGCATGTGGCCGACACGTTCCCTGAGATTACCTCGCTGATGTATCTGGACAACCAGAAGTGCAACGACACCATCGGCGACCAGGAGATACTGCTCTTCCGCGGGCAGGACCACATCTACGAGTTGATGGAGGACCTGAAGTTCAAGGTAGGGCCCAAGTCGTTCTACCAGACGAACACCGAGCAGGCCTACCACCTGTACTCCGTGGCCCGCGAGTTTGCAGGGCTGACAGGAGATGAAATTGTCTACGACCTCTATACAGGCACTGGCACCATCGCCAACTTCGTGGCCCGTCAGGCTCGTCAGGTCATCGGCATCGAGTATGTGCCTGAGGCCATCGAGGACGCGAAGATCAACTCTGAGATCAACGGCATCAGGAACACCCTGTTCTATGCCGGCGACATGAAGGACATCCTGACCGACGAGTTCATCGCCCAGCACGGACGCCCTGACGTCATCATCACCGACCCGCCTCGCGCAGGCATGCACCCCGATGTAGTGAAGACCATCCTGCGTGCTGCCCCTGAGCGCATCGTCTACGTGAGTTGCAACCCTGCCACACAGGCCCGCGACCTGCAGGCGATGGACGAGCAGTACCGTGTCGTCGAGGTGCAGCCAGTGGATATGTTCCCACATACGCCCCACGTGGAGAATGTGGTACTGATGGTGAAAAGGTGAAAAGTAAAAAGGTGAAAAAGTAAAAAGATAAAAAAACAATATGAAGAAACTCATTGCTATTTTGGCATTGGCCGTCGCCACGACGACCGTCAGTGCACAAACCAACAAGTGGTTCCAGGACATGAAGGTCAGCGGCTACGGCATGCTGCAGTATCAGGCCTCCGACAAGAAGCACGACGAACAGAACAGTTTCAACCTCCGTCTGGCTCGTCTGGCCCTCGAGGGCCGCGCCCACGACGACTTCTACTACAAGGTGCAGATGCAGATCAACGGCACCACGAAGGACGACAACACAGCCATCCGCCTGGTCGACCTCTTCGGCGAGTGGCAGAAGTACGACTTCTTCCGTGTGAAGGCCGGACAGTTCAAGCGCCCCTTCACCTTCGAAAACCCCATGCACCCCATCACCCAGGGCTTCATGTCCTACTCGCAGAACGTCAGCAAACTGGCCGGTTTCAGCGACCGCACGGGTGAGCACGCCTCCAACGGACGCGACATAGGCCTGCAGGTGCAGGGCGACCTGCTGAAGATTGGCGACCGCAACTGGCTGCACTACCAGGTGGGCGTCTTCAACGGCGAAGGCATCAACACCAAGGACAAGGACAACCGCAAAGACATCATCGGCGGCCTCTGGCTGATGCCCCTCGACGGCCTGCGCGTGGGAGCCTTCGGATGGACAGGCAGTTGCGCCGCCGCTGGCGAGAAGAACCGCTATGCCATCTCGGCCGAATACGCCAAGCACGACTGGACCCTCCGCTCCGAGTACATCCACAGCCAGGGTCTCGGCGCCGCTGCCACCGATGGCGACAAGGCCGACGGCGTCTATGCCCTCTGCATCGCCCCTGTCATCGAGAAGAAACTGCACGTCAAGGCCCGCTACGACCTCTACCGCAGCCAGAAGACCTGGGGCAGCAGCAAGACCTACTATGAGGTGGGTGCCGACTATCTGTTCACCAAGAACCTGCAACTCAACCTCGAGTATGCCCGCGTCAACGAGCGCACTGGCCACAAAAACTACAATCTCGTAGACGTAGAACTCGATGTCCGATTCTAAGGTACTGCTGATCTATACTGGCGGAACGATTGGCATGAACCACAATCCGCTGACGGGTGCTCTGGAGCCGTTCGACTTCGAGCACCTGCTCAGCCGCGTGCCCGAACTGGCACAGTTCAAGACCGAGATTGCCACCTACCAGTTCTCACCGCCCATCGACTCCAGCGACATGTCGCCACGCCTGTGGACCGAACTGGCCCATATCATCGCCGACAACTACGACCTGTACGACGGCTTTGTCATCCTGCACGGCACCGACACCATGTCCTACACCGCCTCTGCCCTCTCGTTCATGCTGGAGAACCTCAGCAAGCCCGTCATCCTCACTGGCAGCCAACTGCCCATCGGCCAGTTGCGCACCGACGGCAAGGAGAACCTCATCACCTCCATCGAGATAGCCGCCGCGCGGCGTCAGGACTCGACGGCCGTCGTGCCCGAGGTGTGCATCTACTTCAACGGCCACCTCATGCGCGGCAACCGCACCACCAAGCAGAGTGCCGATGAGTTCAATGCCTTCGAGTCGTTCAACTACCCCCACCTGGCCGATGCCGGTGTGCAGATCACCTACCACGACGAGTTCATCCACCGCCCGCAGTCGTCCCACTTCCACCCCCAGTTCCGGCTGGACAACAACGTCATCATCTTCTCGCTGTTCCCCGGCATACGCGAAGACCTTATCCGCCACATCATCGCCACGCCCAACCTGCGCGCCATCGTTATGCGCACCTTCGGCAGCGGCAACGCCCCCCAGAGCCCCTGGCTCATCAGCGCACTGCGCGAGGGCACCCACCGCGGAAAGGTCATCATCAACATCAGCCAGTGCCTGCAGGGTTGCGTCGAGATGGGACGCTACGACACGGGCTACCAACTGCAGGAGGCAGGCGTCATCAGCGGCTACGACGGCACCGTAGAGGCCGCCGTCACCAAACTGATGTATCTGCAGGGCAAGTACGACGACCCTGAGCAGGTGCGCAAGTTCATGCGCCAGAGCATCTGTGGAGAAATTTCTATTTAATAACTAAACAAATACATTACGATTATGAAAAGTCTGAAAGGAACCAAGACCGAGAAAAACCTGCAGGAAGCATTCGCAGGTGAGAGCCAAGCCCGCAACAAGTACACCTACTTCGCATCGAAGGCCAAGAAAGACGGCTACGTGCAGATCTCGAAGATCTTCGAGGAGACGGCAGCCAACGAGAAAGAGCATGCCGAACTGTGGTACAAATACCTGAACGGCGGCAAGATCAGCGACACCATCGCCAATCTGGAGGACGCCGCCAACGGCGAGAACTTCGAGTGGACCGACATGTACGCCCGCATGGCCCGCGAGGCCCGCGAAGAGGGTTTCGACGAGATTGCCGACAAGTTTGAGGGCGTGGGCGCCATCGAGAAGGAGCACGAGGAGCGCTACCGCAAGTTGCTGGACAACATCAAGAAGGAGCGCGTCTTCTCAAAGGACAACGACGTCATCTGGCAGTGCTCCAACTGCGGCCACATCGTCATCGGCAAGCGTGCCCCCGAGGAGTGCCCCGTCTGCAACCACGCCCAGGCCTACTTCCAGGTGAAGGCTGAGAACTACTAAGAAAGCAAAATGCTCACGATGCGCTCTGCCGTGCGGCCGTCCCAACGGTCGGGCAGGGCGCATTTTTTCCACTGACCGCTGACCATGCGCTCTATCTCCTCACGCAGACGCTGAGGGTCTTCGCCGACAAGCACGTTGGAGCCTACGGTGACCGTCTCCTGATGCTCGGTGTAACTGTTCAGCGTGATGCAGGGCACGCCGTTGAACGTGGCTTCCTCGGCCACGTTGCCGCTGTCGGTGATGATGCCGCGGGCATGGGCCGTGAGCCAGCCGAACTCGAGATAAGGGAGTGATGAGTGAAGAGTGATAAGTGATGAGTGAAGAGTGATGAGTGATGAGTCGCCCAACAAGCGACTGACCACCTGGCTCGCCTGACCACGCAGAGGGGCGATGACGGGCAGGCCATTGGCGGCCTCGGTGATGGCATCGAGCATCTGGCGCAGATGGGCCTCGTCGGCCAGAAGGGCCTTGCGGTTGAGGGTGAAGACCAGATACTGGCCCTGCTCGACGTCGATGTCGGGACGGCGCAGACGCTGGTGGTTGAAGCGGAGGGTGTCCATCAGGATGTTACCCACCATATAGGTGTTGGAGCCTTCGGCCTGCTCGCGTGTGGCCACGCTGTTGCTGCGCACGCCGGCGGTGAAGAGATAGTCGCTGAGGGCATCGATGACCAGACGGTTCACCTCCTTGGGCATCGCCATGTCGAACGAGCGGGTGCCTGCCACGAGATGGGCCACGCGTATGCCGCGCTTCTTGGCGGTGATGGCTGCGGCCATGGTAGAGGCCAGGTCGTCGACAACGATGACGATGTCGGCCGGCGAGAACTCGAGATAGGTGTCGAACTTGTCGATGACCTGACTGGTGATCTCGTTCAGTTTGGTGCTGTCGACGCCGAAGCACACCTGCGGATGGGGCATCTGCAGGTCTTCGAAGAGCGAGGGTTCGAGTGTGGGGTCGTCGCGGCGGCCCGTATAGATGAGTTCATAGTCGGCGCCATCGGTCTTCTGGATGGCACGGATGAGTGGAGCCACCTTCACAAAGTTGGGTCTGGCACCCACGACAATACATATCTTCTTCATGACTTATCACTTATCACTTTTCACTTATCACTTTTCACTTATCACTTATCACTTATAACTTATCACTTATCACTTATCACTTCTTCAGCAGTCGGTCGATCTCGTCGAACTGCTTGCCCATATTCAGGTTCAGGTAGATGCGATAGAGCACGGGCGCCCATTTGTCCTGCTCCTTCGGCATCATCTTACGGTATTTCTCGATGTAGGGGCGGGCCTTCTCGTAGGAGCGGCGCATGAGTTTGCGCTCACGGCGCTGATCCAGCCGGCCCGCAATGTTGACATAGGCCGTGCCGGCATTGAAGTAGGGCTCGGCCAGCAGGGGATTGATCTTGATGAGCCGCTCGCTGTACTGGATGCTCTCGGCATAGCGCTCCAGACGCAAGAGCACGGTAGACTTGGCGAAGAGGAACAGTTCGCTGGAGTCGTTGACGGTCAGCGCGCTGTCGGCCAGCGCCAGGGCCTTGTCGTACTGCCCCTGACTGGTGTAGACATCCATCAGGCGGGGGAAGAAATAGGGGAACTGGGGATAGCGGCTGAAGCCCTCCTCGAGGGTCTCGCGGTAGAGTTGGTCGTCCTTCAGCCATCGGCGCGCCTCGGCCACGAACTGCAGGGTGAAGTCGGCCTTCGAGGAGTCCTGCAAGGCCAGATGGCGATGGCGCAGGGTGAGCACGGGGTCCTGCAACTTGTAGCCGCAGTAGGTGGCCCAGTAGCCGGCCTCGGGCAGCCGCACGTCGGTGGAGTCGTAGCGATAGGCCTCGAACAGGGGCTGACGGGCGCAGTCGATATACGTCTGGTAGTAGTCGAAAGCCTCGGCCCACTTGCCCTTGTGGATGAAGTAGGCACCGCCATTGAAGATGTTGGGCCTGTAGTTGTTCTGCTGGGCAGCATGGCTCTTACGGTACTCGGGTGCCAGGCTGTCGAGCGTCTCGGCCACGGTGAGCATCTTCTTCACGTTGGAGAAGAAGGTGGCCGTGTCGTATTTCTGCTTCAGATACAACTTCTCGTTGCCCTGCTCGTATTGTCCGCGCACGGCATCGTAGTAGGCCAGCCAGATGCGCTTGTTGGCACGGTTGGTCGAATCTTTCAGAAGACCGGCGAGGGTCTTCTCCGCATCGTCGTATTTGGCGCTCTTGATAGAAGACCGTGCCTGACTCAACTCTTTCTTCTGAGCGAGCGTCAGGCACGGTGTTATCATAGTCAAGAGGAGTGCTACGAATAGCGTTCTCTTCATCAATCTTCAGTCTTCAATTTTCAATCCTTACTGTGCCAGCGAGGGATCGACAGCCTCGATCTCCTTCATCTTGTCGTTGTCCTTCAGGAAATAGTAGATCTGATAGAGGGGATAAGCCCAGTTGCAGGCAGCACGGTCGGGATCGAGTTCCTTGGCACGCACATAGTAGCCCTCGGCCTTCTTGACCACCTCTACCACCTTGTTGCGGTTCTCGTTGGTGATCATGCCGTTCTTGTCGGCCAACTTGTTCTGCAGTTCCATGGCGGAAGAGTAGTAGCAACGGCCGGCGTTGAAGATGCACTGCACGAAGTCGGGCTTCACCTCGATGGCCTTGTCGTAGAGGGCGATGGCCTCGTCCCACTTCTCCTCGTTCATCTTGTTCTCACCCATCAGTGCCCACACCATGCTGTTCTGCGGGTTGATCTCGCTCTCCTCCTTCAGCCACTCGTTCATGGCCTGGGGGTTGTTGGCGTGTGCATAGTAGTCCATCAGCAGGTTGAAGTAGCGGTCCTGGTCGGGATGGGCCTTGTGCAGGTCCTTCACCATAGCGACATACGACAGCGAGTCTTCCTTGCTCTTCATGTTGTCCTTCTTGGCGAAGAGCAGGATCTCGTTGGCATCCTCCACCTTCTCAGGGTTCTCGGCGGTCAACTGGGCATACTTCACGGCATTGTCGTAGTCCTGGGTCTGGTAGGACAGGAAGGCGGTGTAGTAGGTGATGTCATAGAAGAAGGGATCCTTGGGGAAGTCCTGCACCTCGGCAAAGATGGGGGTATTCTTCATGTCGCAGTAGAGTTTCCATGCCTTCAGGGCATTGTCGTTGTCCTTATGCTGATAGAAGAACTGGCCGCCCTGCACCAACTGCACGCCGAAGATCTTGTAGCGGTTCTGGGCCTCGCTGCGGAAGCGGGGCTTCACCTTGCCCTTCTCGTTGGGCTGAATGTCGAACTCGTCGCACTTCAGGGCTGCCTCCCATGCACTGATGGCAGCGTTGAACATGGTCAGCGTGTCGTAGGCCTCGTGGGTGATAGCGCTCTTGGCAGCAGCCTCGGCGATGCCGGAGTGCTGTGCATAGAAGATGTCGCTGTACTGATGCCATGCGGCAGCCTTGTCGAGGGTCTCACTGGAGGTGAGCGCAGGCGTGATCACTTTAATGGCTTCAGCAAAGTCACCCTTACCGGCCACTTTCTTGGCTTCTTTCACCAGGGCATCCTGGGCAAAGGCGGTGGTGGCAGCGGCTGCCATCAGGGCCATCATCATTAGTTTTCTCATAATCATTATCCTTTATTAGTTAAACAGTTTGTTCTTCGGGGGTTTCCGTAGTGTCCGGAGTGTCCGGATTTTCTGGATTATCCTGGTCTTCGGCGATGTCCTCCTCGTCGCGCGAACGCTGCACCTTGCAGACGCTGGCTATCGAGTCGTTCTTCTTCGTCAGGTTGATGAGACGCACGCCCTGGGTGGCACGACCCATGACTCGCACCTCGTCGACGTTCAGACGGATGAGCACGCCGCTCTTGTTGATGATCATCAGGTCGTTCTCGTCGGTCACCACCTTGATGGCCACCAGACGGCCAGTTTTTTCGGTGATGGCCAGGGTCTTCACGCCCTTGGCGCCGCGGGCCGTCTTGCGATAGTCCTCGATGTCGGTGCGCTTGCCGTAGCCGTTCTCGCTGACCACCATGATGGTCTCGGTCTCCGGGTCGTTGACGCACACCATGCCTACCACCTCGTCGTCGCCGCCGTCGAGACGCATGCCGATGACACCCGTCGAGACGCGGCCCATCGTGCGGATCTGGTCTTCGCTAAAGCGCACGGCACGACCGTTGCGGTTGGCCAGCAGGATCTCGTTCTTGCCGTTGGTCAGACGGACGCTGACCACCTCGTCGCCCTCGTTGATGTTGATGGCCTTCACGCCGATGGCGCGCTGGTGGCGGTAGGCCTCCAGACAGGTCTTCTTGACGATGCCCTGCTTGGTGGCGAACACCACGTAGTGGCTGTTGAGGAACTCCTCGTCGTCGAACTTCTTGATGCGCAGCACGGCGTTGATGGCGTCGTCGGGCTCGATGTTGAGCATATTCTGGATGGCGCGGCCCTTCGAGTTCTTGTCGCCCTCGGGTATCTCGTAGCACTTCTGCCAGTAG
>JAFUUL010000025.1 GCA_017483805.1 Prevotella sp. | reverse complement strand
ATTGCACAATTTTCCTCCTTTTGTGGTTTAATAAAGTTAAAAACGTTAAATCTTCATCTTTTTTGCCTTCGATAGAATTTGCGCCGTCACTTTTCTACCGTTTAACACGCAAGTGGCTGATATAAAGTTATTTGCAAATACAGTGGTTGTACGAGTATGGAATCAGTAAAGATGGGCACAGGCGCTACTGCTATTAGAGATTACGCTTTCAATGGATGCACTTCGCTGACGGACATGCAAATTGGCAGGAATGTAAAGACCATCGGTCAATACGCATTCCATAACTGCTCCAGCCTGCCTGCTATCTATATCCCACAAGGCGTGATTAATATTGGCGACTATACGTTTCGTGGCTGTAAGAGCCTGAATACGGTCATTATGGCTGATCAGGAAACGGAACTGAAATTAGGTAGCAATTACAATAGCCCCCTGTTTGCCGATTGTCCGCTGGACTCTGTATACATCGGCCGCAACATTTCTTATTCGACAAACAGTAACCCAGGCTACTCACCATTCTATCTGAACACGACGCTGCGCTCGGTGACCATCACTGACAAGGAGACGGAGATATCTCCGAACGAGTTCTACGGCTGCACCAACCTGAAGAACGTGCGCATTGGCGACGGCGTGACAGCCATTGGCGACTGGGCTTTCTCTGGCTGCAGCAGTCTGGGCTATTTTGCTTTTGGTAGTAACGTGGAGACTATCGGCAAGGAGGCGTTCTCTGACTGCACGGCATTGACAAGACTCATCAGTAGTGCTAAGACGCCTCCCACCTGTGGCACCCAGGCTCTAGATGACATCAACAAGTGGAACTGCACGCTGACCGTACCGTTTGGCTATTCTTCTGCCTATCAGCAGGCCGACCAGTGGAAGGACTTTTTCTTCATAGAAGAGACTACGGGTATTGCCCATACTGAGAGTGATAAAGGCGAAGGCTACAAGCAACTGTTCGACCTTAACGGTCGTCAGCAGCCTGCGCTCCGTCTGGGTCTCAACATCCTCAAGAAGAATGACGGAACGACGAGGAAGGTCATAGTAAGGTAAAATAAATGGGGGGAGGTTCTCCACATCCACTCTAGGTTGAGGAGAACCGACTTTTCTTTGTCGTTTGACATTTACAGTATAAGCCCTGTTAGAAGTACACCTTGTAGCAGTTGTAGTTTTGTTATACTTTGCCCCCGAAATAATGCATACGAACTAAAACTGATACGTTTATGACCTAAGAGTATCTCGAGTTACAGTCAGACAACCAGCAGAACGGTCTGCGAAATGATATCGAGAAAGCAACTATATAAAGTCACAGTTGAGATGTTCGGTGATTTGTGCTATGCTCCATCCCTTTCTTCACCCTTCAGGATGGGCAACGAGATGTGGTAGCGCACGGCCAGGAAGCGGATGAGGCACGTGACGGCGAAACTGGCCATCGCCGTGATTCCCACGGGAATGCCCAACTCGATGCCGCCCCAGTAGGCGATGCCACCGAAGACGCAGGCCATGGCGTAGATCTCTTTGTGGAAGATGACCGGCTCGTTGTTCAGCAACACATCACGAATCACACCGCCTGCCGCACCCGTGATGCAGCCCATGATGATTGCCACCCAGAACTGCTGACCAGCATCCAGACTGCGCTGAATGCCCGCAATCGTAAAGAGGGCCAGTCCCAGCGTGTCGAACACGAACCACGCATTCTTCAGCGGCTCCATCCACCTTCCGAAGCAAACTACCGTCAGCAGGGCCACAGCCGTACATATCATATAAATAGGTGTCGTCATCCAGAAGATGGGCACGTCCAGTATCACGTCACGTATTGTTCCGCCGCCGATGGCCACGGCGATGCCGCACACGTAGCCTCCAAACCAGTCGAAGTGCTTGGCTGCCGCATGTCGTATACCGGAAATTGCAAAGGCAAATGTACCCAGCAACTCAATAATCTTTATGAGAATATCCTGATTCACCCTTAACTCTTAACTCTTAATTCTTAATTCCTACTCGGACGAAGTCCGATAACTCTTAATTCTTAATTCTTAACTCTTAATTCTTAATTCTCAAACCTCTCCCCCCAATAGTTCACCATGCGCTGCCACAGTTTCTCCTCTGCCGGATTGTGCTGTCCGTGCCACAGCCGGCGGTCCTTCAGCGCATCAGGCATATACTGTTGTTCGGTGAAGTGGCCGGGATAGTCGTGGGGATACTTATAGCCATCATGATAGCCCAGGTCCTTCATCAGTTGGGTGGGCGCATTGCGGATATGCAGTGGCACGGGTTGGTTGCCCGTTTCGCGTACCAGGGCCAGTGCTGCATCGATGCCAAGATAGGCCGAGTTGCTCTTAGGCGAGGTGGCCAGATAGACGGCACACTCAGCCAAGGCGATGCGGGCCTCCGGCCAGCCGATTTTCATCACCGTGTCGAAGGCAGCATTGGCCAGCAACAGGGCGTTGGGGTTAGCCAGCCCGATGTCCTCTGAGGCCGAGATGACCATCCGGCGGGCAATGAACTGAGGATCCTCGCCCCCCTCAATCATCCGCGCCATCCAGTAGAGGGCCGCGTCGGGGTCGCTGCCGCGGATGCTCTTGATGAAGGCCGAGATGATGTCGTAGTGCATCTCGCCGTCCTTGTCGTAGGCCAGCGGGTTCTGCTGCAAGCGGGCCACCACCAGTTCGTCGGTAATTACCACATCGCCACTCTCCGACTCCACCACCAGTTCCAGTATGTTCAGCAACTTCCTGGCATCGCCGCCGCTATAGCGCAGCAGCGCTCCCGTCTCCTGCAGTTCAATCTTCCGCTTCTTCAGAATGACGTCGGTGGCGATGGCCCGCTGCAGCAGTTTCAGCAGGTCGTCCTTCTCCAGCGACTTCAGCACATAGAGTTGACAGCGCGAGAGCAACGGACGGATGACCTCAAACGACGGGTTCTCCGTCGTGGCGCCAATCAGCGTCACGATGCCCCGTTCCACGGCCCCCAGCAACGAGTCCTGCTGCGACTTCGAGAAGCGGTGGATTTCGTCTATAAATAAAATAGGTGAAGCCTCGTTGAAGAAGCGCCCTTTCTGCGCCTTCTCTATCACGTCGCGCACATCCTTCACGCCGCTGGTCACTGCCGAGAGCGTGTAGAATGGCGTCTCCAACTTATGGGCGATGATCTGCGCCAGCGTGGTCTTCCCCACCCCCGGCGGTCCCCACAGAATAAACGAAGAGATACGCCCGGAGTCAATCATCCTCCTGAGCACAGCCCCCTCGCCCACCAGGTGTTGCTGCCCGATGTAGTCGTCCAGTGTCCTTGGCCTCAGCCGTTCTGCCAATGGTTCTGCCATAATCCCTTATTTTTCTTTGAGTCCTTGCAGGTTGTAGTGCTGGCCGCTCTTGACAATCATGATCCGACCGTTCTGGATCGTCTTATAGCAACCGTCTTGACCGTCGCCACTATCCATGACGCCTCGGATGCCGTCAGTCTGATTAAGAGGTACACGTACATACATATCATAGATGCGGGCTCCGCCGTTGGCACCGCTCTGGGCAAAGGTGATGGTACGGACCTGCTTGGCTGTAGCCTCATCGAGACCGGCCAGTTCGACGATGTCCCACTCATAGGCCCCCTTCGAGTATTTCCCAGTCGTCTTCGAGCCCGTCGTACTATCAGCCAGCGTCCATGAGATCTTGAAGGTGCGACCACCCGTGAAGTAAACATTCAGTTTCAGTTGCAGCAGGCCATTGGCCAGGTTCAGACGGATGCCGCCATCGCTTTGCGCCAGGCTGACCGCCCCGACGGAGTAGCCCGATGCCGTCTCCTCCTTGGCGGGGTCGATGGTCGTTTCTCCCTTGTCGCCGTCAATCAGTTCCAGCACGCCCTGCAGGTCGGCAGGCAGAGCATCGGCAGCATCCTGGAAATGATACCAGTCGCCGGTGAGCACCTTGAACGGCGTAACCAGCGTGATGCTGCCCGTCGTGACGACAGGCTTCGACTGGCTGTCATCCTCAGGATAGGCACTGATGCGGTAAGTGCCACCTTCCGTCGGCGTGCCGCTGATGGTCAGCGTCTTGCCCTCTATGCTATAACGTAATCCCGATGGAAGCGACTCCACGTTGGCACCAGCGCAAACGTCATTCCACTCATAGACGATGTCCGCAATGGCCTGCCCCTCCACCACCTCCTGACTACTGTTGGCCGTGATGCATTTCAACACGATCTTCTCTGGGATGGTGTATTCAAATGGCGTGCCATCAATCTCGTAGGCCCCCAGGTCGGGAGCGCCATCGTTGTAGGGTATGTAGAGGTCATCGGCCGTGATGTAGTCCAGCCCATACTGTCTGCAGTCCTCCTCCGTCATCTTGCGCATCGGAGTGAACCCGATGATGGGCGTTCCCTGATCCTTGAAGATGCTGCCGGGCTTCAGACGGGCAAAGTTGTTGTTCGGCAGCGAGCCGTCAGCCTCACGCTCGGCCATGAAGTCGTCTACGCTGAGCGACAGGAACTCACCAGAGTGGTCCTTGGTCACCAGATAGTTCTTGTTGCTGTCCTTCATACCCTCCTTGATGGGATTGCAGCCGTCAATCTCGAGCCACGAGCAGAACCTGGTATCGGGGGCGATGTAGCCCTCCTTGTCTTCCGACAGAAACTCGTGGTTGCCCACGGCTACGCCGCTCTTCTGGGCCGTGGCCCCCCAGCCTATGCTGTTGCGGATGGTCATGGGACCAAACTTGAAGACGGTGGGGAAACGGTAGTTATACTCATTGCCCCAAGCGGTACAGTTGATCACATACATACCCTCGTAGGCATTGTTCTGGTCGAAGCCCTTGTGCAGGTTGCCAAACGCCACGCAGTTGGTCACCACATGGGCACCCACCGACTGGTCGAAGGCAGCACCACCGGCCGAGCCGCCGCCACCCAGTTTGAAGCCGTTGCCGTTTTTGCCCTCCACCACCGTGCCGCCGGCATTGGTATAGTAGCCGGCATGATAGGCCCAGCAGTGGTCTATCACTACGGGGTGATAAGTCATGTAGAGATCCCAGTTGTCGTCGCTGTTGTTCCAGGCACGACAGCCGTGGAACTCGGTGCCGGGCCCAGGAAAGAGTTTCACGGCAAAGCCGTCGGCATCGCCACCGTCATCACTCTTGCCGCCGTATGCCACCACATCGGCATTCTCGTAGGAGTCGCAGTTGATCACCTTGTTGCCACGACAGTAGGAGTAGCCCGGATTAAACTGTGGCATGCCGCTGATGGGGAACGACTTGGTCTCCTCAATAGAGAAGTCCTTGTACATACCTATCTGCAGTCCCGTGTCGTTGTTGTAGCGGAAGGTGCAACGCTCCACGATGTTATAGGAGCCCTCCATCTTCATGCCGTTGTCCTTGGCGTGCTGCAGCACCAGTCCGTAGAACGTCCAGTAGTTGGCCAGGTGGTTCACGTAGATGCATCGTGACTGCTTGAAGCCGATCTCCGACGCAGGGTTCATGTTCGTACCGTCTATGATCACCTTGCCCGCAGCCTCGTCGGGCCAAGCCCGCATCTCGCAGCGCAGGTCTGGGTTGGTGTTCAGTTCAGGTATCTTGATACGCTCGGTGATGTAGTACGTTCCCTCGTGTATCAGGATACGGTCGCCGGGCTGCACCCGTTCTATGGCCTTATGGATGGTCAGCAGCGGGGCAGCCTCCGTCCCCGCATTCTCATCGCTGCCCGTCGTGGCCACGTGAATGTCGGCAGCCACAGCCGCCACCACGCCCACTACCATCATGCCGCAGGCGGCAAGCATTCTCTTCCACCCACAGCCATTCTTCAAATTAAAGATTCTCTGTCTCATACCGATTAACTTACGCTAAACAAGTGCAAAGGTAAGAAAAATAATTCATCTACCAAACTTATGCCGTGCAATATTACTATAACACCTCAGTATAATAAGCCGAACATCCAAAGGGGAATACGGTTACCATAGCCAACCTCCGTATCATCGACTGCAAGAAAACTGTTAGGAACATCAGCAATCTGCTCAAACGACTTCTTTCTGCCCCCAACCTCAAACAGGTACTTATCATCCACAAGAAAATCGCCTTTCAGAGGATGCTTAACATCGTGGACTACACGTAACTGGGCATTGAAGAATGTTTCCCGCTCATTACCCTTGTTCACCACATTACACAGCACATGCATCAGGCAGGAGTTGTCGAGGAATATCTTGTCGGGCTTATACAAGAACCGATAGTTCTTGGCCTTCGAAGTAAGCAGTGAGAGTATCTGCGCTTTATCAAGGGCATAGAGCATACGTAAGCCCAACTCGTTATTCGTGGAGAGTTGCTTCCAAAGTTCAGACATATTGGGTTCGAAGGGTACGCGTTCGCTGATTATCATGACCAGTTTCTTTACCTTTTGAAGCGTCTCATACGATAAATTCTCAACGGCAGGCAGATCTGTGTCTATCACCACGGACAGCGTCTCCCGCAGGCGGCTGGGGAAATCCTCACCAGATTCACGATAGAAAGGATAGTAGCCATGATTAAGATAAGCCTCGAAGAGAGGAGCAATCTTGAGTTTCTGCGAAATCTGCATAGCGTGGCGAACATGATGCTGCAACAGATCTTCCAGAGGAATCATTTCCAATTGCGCTCCCCCCTCAAAAGCCAGAAACTCACGGAACGACATTCCATAAAGCGTATAGGTGGTCTGACGCCGAGACAGGTCTACTTTGGCACTATCCATTATAAGCAGCGAACTGCTGGTATAGACGATACTCATGTCAGGATAGTTGTCGTAAATGTTCTTCAGTGTTTCCGACCACTGTCCATAGCGATGTACTTCGTCCAGATAAAGGCGAGTGATGCCATGCTGATCTGCCCAGTCTACCAAATCAATCAACGAATGGGTAGAAAACCACAGGTCATCAAGCGACGCATAGAGCGTCTGATCTATATCTGAGTAATTATCCAGTATATGCTGAAGGAGCATAGTAGTCTTACCTACACCACGGGCACCCTTGATGCTAATGATACGAGCCTCCCAGTTAATGCGGGAGTAGAGATAGCGTTTAAAGCGCAGGTCTATCTTGGCTATCTTACGATGATAGTTGTTAAAGAGGGGTTGCAGTTCTAAAGATTCCATAATCTGAATATCAGTTTAAGCGGTGCAAAGATACACTTTTATATTTAAAAATACAAACTTTTGGCAATAATTTATATCTACAACCTCAAAATACGCCATCTCCTTCAACAAAAGAAAGGCGCACCCTCGGGTACGCCTTAATCTATTTCAATGTTTTGCGTTGATTTACTGATGGTTATACGAGGTTCTGATGATCAGTTCGTTAGCCTCGTTCCAGTTTCTTGCGATGGTCTCTGCCATCTTCCTTACAATCTTTTTCATGTCTTTGTTTCCTTTCTTTGTTTCTTACTCCTTCCGGCCCGTTACCGGAGGCACATCATTAATTATCCTGTTTATCGAGTGCAAAGTTACGTTTTTTTTCTCGTTCCTGCAAGCCCCAGGGGTTCTTTTTGCCGTGCAGACAGCGTAATGATGACCTAAATCAATCACAGCGGGCATCGCCTTTGGGCCGCGCGTCGAACAACTCGAAACAAAAAAAAGTGCGGTTTTTGTTTTGCATTCTTCCCGCTTATTCGTATCTTTGCAGAGTCAAAACAATGTACATGTGCGTATGCGAAACCTACTAACCCGACTGACGGTCGTTGCCGTATGCCTGACTGCCGCTTGCGGCCTCTGGGCCCAGAGTCAGGATGATGCCGACTCGCTGAGAATAGCCACCGACTCGGTGGTGCAGCAACTGAGCAACCAGATCAGAGAACTGAAACTGCAGAGCATCATGATGCAGGAGCAGTTGGAGCGATCGGGACAGAACGCTCGCGAGGACTCCGTCCAGAAAGCCCTGACGAAAGCCCGCATCGACTCGCTGCGGGAGATCACGGCCGGCGCACCGCTCGTCATCGACGGCGACACGCTGCTGACGCTCTATGCCCGCAAGGGTGGCGTCTATCCTGAGGCCCGCGTGGAGCAGGCCAGGGAGAAGATTCTATCTGAGGGCCGAAAGATGACGATGTTTGCCGATTCGGTCTATGTCTACGAAAGTGAGTTCTTCAGCGACGTGATGGCTGGCGACGAGGTCATCCTGAGCGTCACCGACATCGACGGACTGTGGCAGAACACGACCCGTCAGGAACTGGCGGCCCAGTATCGTGACATCGTGACGGCAAAGATAGAGGAGATACATGCCGAATACGGCCTGCAGCAGAAGTTGACGGGCCTCCTCCTGGTAGTGCTCATCATCGCGGGGCAGTGGCTGCTCATCCGTCTGACCAACTGGCTCTACCGGCGCTGGCGCTTCCGACTGATCAGGATGGTGATGAAGATGTCGCTGCCGCTGAAGTTCAAGGACTACGAGGTGCTCAACGTGCATCGTCAGGGCGTCATCTTCGTGGTCGTGTTCCGCCTCATCCGAGCGGCGGTCATCTTCCTGCAACTGCTCATCAGCATCCCCCTGCTCTTCTCGGTGTTCCCTGAGACGAAGACCTTTGCCTACACCATCTTCGGCTACATCTGGAATCCCTTCGTCGACATACTGGGGGCCGTCGTGGCCTATCTGCCCAACGTCTTCAAGATAGCCGTCATCATCGTCTGCTTCCACTATCTGGTGAAGTCGATCCAGTATCTGTCCAACGAGGTGGCATCGGGCAAACTGAAGATCAACGGCTTCTATGCCGACTGGGCCCACCCCACCTATCTCATCCTGCGCATACTGCTCTATTCCTTCATGTTCGTCATGATATGGCCCCTCCTGCCCAGTTCCGACTCGCAGGTGTTCCAGGGCGTGTCGGTCTTCATCGGCGTCATCGTGTCGCTGGGCTCCACCTCCATCGTGGGCAACCTGATGGCCGGCATCGTGATGACCTACATGCGGCCTTTCCATGTGGGCGACTTCATCCGCTTTGGCGACATAGAGGGCTTCGTCATCGAGAAGACGGCCCTCGTCACCCGACTGCGCACGCGCAAGAACGAGGTAATCACCATCCCCAACTCGAACCTGATGAGTTCGCAGACCTCCAACTTCACCTTTGCTGCCGAGAACTACGGCATCATCGTCCACACGAAGGTGACCATCGGCTACGACATGCAGCACCAACTCATCGAGCAGTTACTCCTGGATGCCGCCAAGGCCACGGCCCTGCTGCAGACGACGCCCCCACCCTATGTCCGAGTGACGGCCCTCGACGACTTCTACGTGGAATACGAGATCAATGCCTTCACCACCCATTCCGCAAAACTCTCCGACATCTACTCCGAACTCCACCAGAACATCCTCGACCACTTCCACCGTGCCGGCGTAGAGATCATGTCGCCCCACATCTTCGCCCACCGCGACCATCTGGAGGTGCAGATTCCGAAAGAAGATAAAGCATGACAAGGCAGTGGATAGATGCCTTGGAGCCACAATCGCTGGCAGATGAGATCGTTGAATGGCACAAAAATGCTATCGAGCGATACAAAAAAATGAAAAAACATTGGAAAATTACGAAATAAATCGTACCTTTGCACAAAACATATAAACAGAATGAACGATGACATATCTCAATCAGTTTCACAAAGAGGCCGTGGAGAGGAAATTGCGGAAAATAGAAGAATCTATGAAGTCACCGATGAACTCCTTAGACGCAGCCAACTATATGAAGCACAACTTCGAGATGGCCAAGGGCATGTAAGCCGTTTCGAAGCGGAACAGCGTGCAGCGGAACAATATGCCAAAGAGAATGGCATATGGGTTCCCATGCACGAAGTCTTTGACTTGGGTACGCCAGGTCCAAGCGGTAACGAGAACGACACCTATGTTTCTAATGACATCGTTTATAAGGTCAACAATCTGCTGAATAGCGGCAGTATTGTAAAGTTGTTGGAAAAGATTTCTTGGCACAACATTCTGTTTTACGACACATTCTATGCCCTTTATGGCTTTACGGGGTTTGATGGACGTACCATCATGCCTATCCTACAGCAGCGTCTCGTAAAGAACGCCACGCTGGCTACGCCCATAGAGATTGACACCTATATGGCAGCAATCGGTTTCTCGAAACTAAGCGAGGGGCGTTATGCCAACGCCGACTTTGAGGTATGGGATTTGGTGCCCAGAAACGTGTTGAAAGACAGGAGCGGTGACATCTTTATTGTCGATGCAGAAATAAGATTGAGGTAATTTGCCATTTTTCCGAGGTTATTCCACGATTTACCAGCGGTGAATCGTTACCCTTGCGCGTTTCACTCTTAAATAATGTGTAAAGTTTGTGGCACATCGTTATATTCTCAAAAAGATTTCGTAATTTTGTGGCGACAAAGTGCCCAAGGTAGTATGGCTGAAGACTATAACATATTGCAAGAGAACGAGAATCGGTATCCGAGGTTCAACGGCTTTGGAGAGATGCTGTTCTGGTCGTATGCAAACCTGCAGATGCTGTGTGCCGCCATTAGTATGGGGAAGGCGAAGTACGACCGCTCGTGCTATATGGTTCGTGCAAAGGCGTTCAAGGCTTACAAGGAAGGGCGGTGGAATATCCACGACCTGTTTGAAAACAACATCGCAAAGATGAAGTCCGACAGCGTCTGCTGGTACTGCGGCGAGGTGTTTGAGGAGAAGGCGCAGTTGACCGTTGACCACGTGTTCCCTCGCAGCAAAGGCGGCACTAATGATATGGACAACATCATCATGGTGTGCAAGCATTGCAATTCTTCTAAGCGCGATACCGACCTGCTGGAGTGGTACTTTGAGCATCGCCATGAGTTCCCTCCCGTTCCGATCTTGGTTCACTACCTGAAGCAGATCTATCTGTATGCAAAGGAGAACAACTTGCTCGACAAGCACTGCGAAGAGATGGAACAGATGACGTTGCCGTTCAATTTCAAGTTTATTCCGCTTGACTATCCGCAACCAAAGTATTTTTAACAATACTATTCTTTATGACTCATTTTCCCCCACTAAATAAAATCATTCAGTTATGGTAGAAGTTTATTCAGAAATCGCTCAAGAGTACGCTTTAAAGATACAGAACATAGTATCTGAAATCAATATTCAGTACAATGAACACCTTGTTGACGATGATACAGCAAGGAAACGTTATGGTGCGCGAGTGGGAGAAAAGTACTATCTTTTTCCGAATGAAGCACCAACACAAGAAATTATTGATGCTTATGAACAAGTTAAGCCATATTTTGGGGAAGGCGAAGATAGGGTAACTTTTGAGGAACATCTATCACATAAGGGGATGAGCGTTTTTTTCTATGGTAAGGATTTACTGATTAGGAAGGATAGATACAATCCTATAAGAAAACTGACGGAAGCAAATCTGCGTAGTGCTATAGATTTTGTTAAATCAAAATATCGAATGACAGAAGACAATGCTAATATTTATATTTTCCCTTATGGCTCAATGGATTTCATTATCTCAGAATCTTTTGAGAAGCATAGTGGGAGATATGATCATAGAAAAGAATCAAACTGGTTAGTATTCCCACTAACCGCAGACTTTAATTACAAACTTTTGAGGCAAGAATGTCGAGATTATGCAAAACTTCATCCTTTAGAAAAAGAACCTATGCCAGACTTCTCTTTCAATTTAGAAGAAATGGTAAAAAACGCTTTGTTAAAGACCATTCACGAGAAATATGGGGATGTACCAGAAGAAGAGATGAGCAACATTATAAATCAGCTTGCAGATAATCTTGATGATGAGGAAGACGAGGATGATATTATAGAGAATATGGGAGAAACAATCGAAGAGTCTCCTGTGGTCTTAGAATATTCTAGTAGTATTAAAGCAAATTTTATTGCTATTGATTTAGAAACAGCCACATCAGATAGAAGCAGTATCTGTCAGATAGGTATAACAGAGGTTGTTGATGGCAAAATTTGCGATACAAAAAGTTGGCTGGTTCAACCAGAGGGTAATAGATATGATTCAATGAATATCTGGATACATGGTATTACACCCAACGATACAAAAAACAGCCCTTCATTCCCTGATGTCTGGAAAGAAGTTCAGCCATACTTGCAAAACAAAATCGTAGTTGCACATAACACTTCTTTTGATATGTATGCATTGAAGAATGCATTTGACAAGTATGGAATGGAATATCCAACTTTTGATTACTATTGTACCCTGCGTATTGCCCGATACACAATAAAGGGATGTTATAGTTATTCATTGGATGTGGTATTGAACCATCTTGGCATCAATATGGGGCAGCATCACAAGGCAGATAGCGACTCTCGTGCTTGTGCAATGCTACTTCTAAAGTGTCTAGAAATGGATGGAAGTACGCTTGAAGATTTGGAAAGTAAATACGACTTTCATAGGGGGGCCTTTGCGCCAAACAAGTTTAAGGCACATCTTAAAAATGAGAAAGTTTATAAGTACAAGTCCATTATAGAGTCTCTTGAAACAAATACCGACCTTTTGGATGAAAATAATTATTTCTTCGGGAAGTCAGTTTGTTTTACAGGAACGTGCAAATATGGTGTAAGAAAAGACCTGCTTCAAAAAATCAAGGATGTAGGAGGTATTCCTATGGATTCTGTGACAAAAGACACTAATGTACTTGTTGTAGGGCAACAAGATTATAGAGTCGTAGGAGAGGATGGAATGAGCAGTAAACAGAAAAAAGCTTTAAAACTATTAGAAAAAGGCTATGATATTGAGATTTTAAGTGAAACAGAGTTTTATAATAGATTCTAATCTCTAAACAATATGAGTACTCAACAGCAAGACTTATTTGGCGACAATGCCACAATACAACAGAATCCATTGACTGACCGACGTGTCGGTTTCATTGGGAAGTTTAAGAACCGTGCAGCCCTCGTCAAGAAGGTTAAAGAGTTTGGGGCATCCGAAAAGAGCAAAGATGGATTGACACGTGACACTCAGATTCTTGTTATGGGAACTGAAATAAAGCAAGAGGCCTTGAATCGCCTGCTTTGCTATGAGCATGACGGATGGAAGCCTCTGAAGATAAGTGAAGCAGAACTGCAAGAGATATTCAAAGGTCATTATGCAGGATATGAGACAACGCCAGAGCCGATAAAGCAAGTTAGCATTGACACGTCTTACTACAATTGGAATCCTCCTGTGGTTTCTGATGAAGAAGGAGAAGATGCTGGGGTGCGTTGCTCGTCGCCTCTTGTATATGGCGAAGAGAATCCCATTTACGGAATGGAGATTTATGTTCCCAACCGCCCTAACACAGATATGGGCGTTATCCGGCAAATCATTGGAAACTTTGGCGGCTATGCCAATGCAGAATACTTCGATGATACTAATGTCATAATGCTTGGCGAAGAGACGCTGGATAAGTTAAAGCAAGGAATCAAGGACGATGTCATTACCCAAATAGAAACTCAATACAACAACAGCTCCACAAAGATGTTTAACATTCAATTTACCAGCGAACCCGATTTCATAGCATGGGTAAAGAAGAGACTGGAGAAATTTCCAGACGAGAGTACGATGGCATTAGTGGAGAAACTAACAAAATAACTCTTATCTTTATGCCCGATAAGAAACCATCCGGATATTGGACTCATGACAGATGCTTTGCTGAGGCAAAGAAATATAAATTAAAGGCAGATTTCAAAAAGAATGCTGCCGGAGCTTATGATGCAGCAAAAGATAAAGGATGGCTGATAGAATATACGTGGTTTGAATCTCGACCACTAAAATGGACTTATAATACCTGCATAGAGGAAGCAAAGAAGTATAAAACGCGCTCGGAGTTTGGTAAAGGGGCTGGTTCTGCATATAATGTAGCTCGGAAAAATGATTGGTTAAAAGATTACACATGGTTTGAAGAGATACAAAAACCGGGTGGCTACTGGACTTATGAGACTTGTCTTGAGGAAGCCAGAAAATATAAGTCAAGAAGTGAATTTCGTAAAGAATCACAAACTGCATACAATAAAGCAAAAAGAGAAGGATGGTTAGATGATTATATCTGGCTTGCTTCCAATTTTACCCCAGCAGGATTTTGGACTTTTGAGAAATGCTATGAGGAGGCAAAGAAATATAAAACGAAAAAAGAATTCCTGAAAAAAGACCCACGAGCATTCACTGCCGCATATCGGAATAATTGGCTTGACAATTATACATGGTTTGAGGAGAAATTTGTATGGAGTTTTGAGAAATGTTTTGAGGTAGCAAAACAATTCAAAACGAAAAAAGAATTCAAACAAGGGAATGGTGGTGCATATTCCGCTGCTACGAAATATGGATGGCTGAAACATTTTAGTTGGCTGAAAAGTAGTAGGGTAAATGTCATTACTGATGCTGTAGACAGCGTGTATATGTACTATTTTGAAATCTTTAATGCTGTTTATATTGGCAGAACCGTAAATAAAAAAAGGCGTGACAGGGAACATGTTTTTAATACAGAAAACGACAGTGTAGCCAAATTTGCATTGAAACATGATTGTCCTGTTCCCCCAATGATAATATTGGAAGATAAACTCACATTGGAACAAGGACAAGAGCGTGAGGATTTCTGGCGAAACTATTATGCGCATCAAGGATATAATGTTCTGAACAAAGCAAAGACAGGAATAGGACTAAGCTCTATAGGAAGTATAGGTGGTATCAAATGGACAAGAATCGCCTGTTATAATGAGGCAAAAAAATATACGTGCCGTAAAGATTTTCAGCATGGAAGTGTTGGTGCTTATACTCAGGCGTGGAAAAGAGATTGGTTAGAAGATTACACATGGTTTGAGCCACATAGAAATAGAAATCATAGATGGGACAGAGATTCTTGTTATGAAGAAGCACTAAAATATAAATCGTTTTCAAAGTTTAGTAAAAATAGCATGGGAGCATTTAGTGCAGCAACAAGGAATGGATGGATTAGTGAGTACACATGGTTGGAACACACGACCAAACTAATTTGGACATACGAAAAATGTTTCGATGAAGC
The DNA here is from genome assembly GCA_017483805.1 of Prevotella sp. Lineage (GTDB taxonomy): Bacteria > Bacteroidota > Bacteroidia > Bacteroidales > Bacteroidaceae > Prevotella. The sequence continues at coordinate 1,194 of JAFUUL010000025.1, read as the reverse complement.
CAAAAAGTACAAGTCCAGAAGCGAATTCAAGAAGATGGCTCATTCGGCATACAAGACTGCACTTGCTAAAGGATGGCTTAAGGATTACGTATGGTTCGAAGTCTTATGGGAACCCAAATGGAGCAAAGACGCTTGTCTAAAAGAGGCAAGAAAATACAGTTCAAGAGCAGGTTTCAGAAAAGAATGTCCAAGCGGATACGCAACTGCATGGAAACGTGGTTGGTTAGACGAATTCTTTCCTAAAAACGAATGAAATATGAGAATATGAAAGGAATGGCAACTATTGATTGGCAAAAGTATGGAGAGCGTTTTGCTCTCAATATCTTAACCGACGAACTACGGATTCCACGTGACAGTATCATAGAATCGGAAAGTCCTGACTTTATATTCAATTATGAAGGGAAACAGATTGGGGCGGAGATTGTGGAATATCATAGAAATTCGAAGGAGACAGAAGCACGCAATGCTTATCAAAAAGCAATTGACAGATACAAGGGCAAAAAGGGGAAACTTACAAGCGTAATAGTCTTTGACGAAAATGTTACTGCTTTCAACAGGAAGAAGAGTGAGGAGCAATTGTTAGACGAAATTGATAATCTCCTGACAGATGAGTATTATGATGCCCAACATCTTCAATCAGCAGACGAATGGGAAATCGATTCCGAAAGTGAATTCCCTACGAGTGTTTGCTCAATCGGAGTATCCCAGCATGTAAATACAGAGATACTGGAACAGACTATCAGAAAGAAAGAAAAGAAGTTGTCTCTATATAAGAACCTGCATAAAAGCATTGACGAATATTGGTTGATTGTTTATGTAAACATGTACGAGTATGACTATTTTGAGAATATGGAGAAGCCAGAGATTAGTTCGTCCTATGATAGGATTTACCTAACTCATATCGTAGATAGGACGCTTAGAATAAAGTAGTAAATTACAGGGACAGGAACTTTGATATAATTTGAAGGCACCGGGAATGTAACATTTTCGAGATTTGGATACTATAATATATATATGGTTAATGGTTAATGGTTCAAGGTTAATGGTTTATAAGAAATAAGAACGGAATAAAAACGTTATAGATATATGGCAAAGAAAGAGAATAACGAATTGGTGAATAGGAATCAGGCGTTCCTGATTTATCAGGACGACAACGGAATTGCCCGGGTGAATGTGAGGTTCGAGGGTGAGGAT
>JAFUUL010000158.1 GCA_017483805.1 Prevotella sp. | reverse complement strand
TCTTCGAGTACATATCCGATGTCATCAACAAGGCGGCTGCTTTGCCACCTAACACTCACTTGAGCACATACAGGGAACTGCTGCCGGACAGATGGAAACAGGACAACGCCAAAAAATAGATGCTAAAGCGGATACGCTTACTTCCCAACCTAAAAATGACGGCAATATGACACCTCTATGACGGCTTGAGGGGTGAGGTGTCATAGGCTAAAACCCTAAGTATCAGTAGATTAACCGCGAATATGACGGCTCGAGCCATTTTTTACCTTTTTTGAAAAAGAATATTATCATCAAAATTCATAGGTGAACCAAGCGAAAGGCTTATGTTGGACATAACGATTATTCCTTTATATTTTTTGGTTGTTTGGAGAAAATGAACTACCTTTGCAGACAAATTTGATATTCTTAGATCATGAGAAAAACAATCCTGGGGCTAATGCTCATTTCTGCGCTCGTTGGTTTTGCGCAGACTACCGCCAACGATGTGATGCTGCTGAAAAACCCTAACACCGACAAATGGGGCTATGCCAGCAAGAACCAAAACCGGAAGAGTCCGATCCGCGGTCTTCGCAAGACGGCCATCAAGGTACTGGGAAAGGCCGGTCAGGATATCCTGGCGTCGGGCTATGTGAACAATATCGACTGGGTGGTACCCGCACAGTACGATGCCGCCGCTACCAACTTTGAGGAGAACCTCGCTGCCGTAGAGATTGGCGGCAAGGTGGGCTTCATCGACCTGAACAACCGCTTCATCATCGAGCCGCGCTTTGAGCCGATGAAGCACCTGGGCGGTTTCTCACAGGGACTGGCTGCCGTGAAGATTGGCGATAAGTATGGCTATGTCAACAAGCGCGGACAGGTGGTCATCCAACCGCAGTTTGAATATGCGAAAAACTTCCGTGACAACCTCCTGGCATCGGTCAAGATGGACGGGAAGTACGGTGCCATCGACATTACCGGCACGCTGGTCGTGCCCTGTAAGTATGTCGTCGAGGAGGCCATGACCACCGTGCCCATATCCAACAAAGAGTATCGCGCTGCCGTCAAGGATGCCCAGACGAAGCGCGATAACGATGTCTATGCCAAGGTCACCGACCCCATTCAGGCTGCCAGTCGCGAGGTGAACAAGCGCATCAACGACTCCACGTGGTACCAGAAACTGACCTTCCAGACCGTTGCTGGTGATAATGGCAAGAAGGGCATCCGCGACAACTACGGACGTACCATCGTGCCGTCGATCTATACGGACTGCCGTTATGATGCTGCCAACCACCTCTACATCGTACAGTATACTGATTTCAACGATGAGAAGTGCTATGGTGTCTATAGCGAGAAGGGCGACTACCTGTTCCATCCGCTCTTCGACAATATTGGTGCCTTCTCCAAGGGACGGGCTCAGGTGACTGTAGCCGGTGTCAGCGGATGGATCGATACCGATGGCTTCGTACAACCCGAACTGCTTGACAAACTCTGTGACACGGGCCTCAACTACGATGCTTCCGGCGATAAACGTCAGGCCCGCAAGGTCTACAACCGCATCCTCAATATCGATCCCAACCACGTGATGGCACTCAACAACCTGGCATTGATGGACATCGATATCAAAGACTATAATAAAGGTATGCGCAACCTGAAACTGGCTCACGAACTGGCACCCGACAACAAACTCATCGCCGACAACCTGAAGATGGCCAAGAACGACCGCAAGGAGCGTCGATGGAACCGCCTCAATTCCACGATCTCGGTCTTTGTGGCCGTGGTTGGTATGGCGGGAGCCGGCTATGCCGCATCTACTGGTGGTACCGAGGGCCTTCAGGCCGCCAACAACATCATGAAGAGCACCACCGAGACTGTCGCCGCCATCAATGGTGAGGAGGCTCCCACCACCGTCGGCGAGGTCGGCATGCCCACCACCGGTGCTTTCGATGCGACGGCATACGATACCTCGGACTACGATGACGGAACGAATACAGGCAATAATGCGTCGAATAAAAAGAAGAACACCTCACTGCCTCCCGCAAAGAAGGCAAAGCAGGTAGATCATGTGGCGATAAAGAATCTCGACCGTGCCTATACTGGTTGGGATGATCAGTTGATCAATATGCAACTTTATCCTGAGCGTTATTCCAAGCAGGACTTCGATGATGTACCCAGCATACAACGAAAGATGCGCGAGATCCGCGAAAAAGTCAAGAAGATGAGTGGCTATACCAAACCAGCCTCACCTCGAGAGACTTGGGTACCGAAGGTAAGGAAATAGTTATGACCTAAAATCCTGTACCTGCTGCATGACGCGTAGGAAGTTGCCGCCCCAGATCTGCTGGATGTCCTGCTCGCTGTAGCGGCGGGCCAGGAGTTGGCGCGTGAAGTTGACCAGTTCGCTGGCATCGGCCAGGCCGCGGACGCCGCCGTCGCCGTCGAAGTCGGTGCCCAGTCCTACGTGGTCGATGCCCATCACCTGGATGGCATGATCCAGATGGCGCATGGCATCGAGGATGGTAGCCTCGCTGTCCTTCACCAGGAAACCATTGTAGAGCGTGATCTGGCAGACGCCGCCCCGGCGGGCCAAGGCCCGCATCTGGTCGTCGGTCAGATTGCGGGGGTGGTCGCAGAGGGCACGGGCCGAAGAGTGGCTGCACACGATGGGCGTCTCTGAGATGTCGAGCGCATCGTAGAAACTGCGCTCGTGGGCATGGCTCAGGTCGACCATCAGGCCCTGACGGTTCATCTCACGGATGACCTGCTGACCGAAGTCGCTCACGCCACCGTGGGTCTCGTCGCCTCGGGCGGAGTCGCAGATGTCGTTGTCGCCATTGTGGCAGAGGGTGATGTAGACGACGCCCCGTTCGCGGAAGTGTGCCACATTGGTGATATCACCCTGCAAGGCCAGTCCGTTCTCTATACCCAGCATGATGCTCTTGCGGCCCGCCTGCTTGTTGGCCCAGAGGTCGGCCGGTGTGCGGGCCACGGCCAGATAGCGGCTGTTCTTACTTACAATTTGTCCGATTTCATCGAAGATATGGTCGGCAAACTCCCGCGGCATCACACCCTCGCTGTTCTTCTGCCATTGGCCGTCGGCGAGGCACCACTCCTTCTGCGGCAGATAGGCCACCATGATGGTAGCGTCGAGCCGGCCTTCGGTCATCTTGTGCAGGTCGACCAGCAGGCGGTCGTCGCGGGTGTCGAAGTGGACACCCTGGGGGAAGAACATCGGGGTGTCGCAATGGGTGTCGAGGGTCAGGATGCGGCTGTGCAGTTGCTTCACCTCGTGGAACTTCTGCGCCTGGCCAACCAGCCACTGGAACAGCGGCAGCCCGTCTTCGCCCAGACATTCCGGATGCCACTGCACGCCGATGATGGGCTTGTATTCCGTGCTCTCGATAGCCTCGATGATGCCGTCGGTGGCACGGGCCGTCACACGGAAATGGGGACCAGGGTCGCTGACGGCCTGGTGGTGGAAGGAATTGACATAGGAAGTGAAGGGTGATGAGTGATGAGTGAAAAGTCTGTCGCAGAGGATGTTATGCAGCGTGGAGTCCTTGTCAATGGTGATGCTGTGGGTGGGCTCAGAGCGGTCGGCCTCCTGCGAGTGCTTCACGGTGGTGTCGATGTGCTGCTCGACGCGGCCGCCAAGGGCGGTAACGAGCGTCTGTATGCCGCGACAGATGCCCAGTATGGGCAACTGGCGCTGGAAGGCCAGTCGGGTGATGAGCAGTTCGGGCAGGTCGCGCTCCTGGTTGATGCCGCCCAGGCGAGGAACCGGCTCCTCGCCCTGATAGAGCGGGTTGATGTCGGCACCGCCGCTGAGCAGCAGGGCGTCGACACGCTCCAGTGTGCTGATGATGACCGAAGGGTCCGCCGATGGCGGGATGATGAGCGGTGTGCCGCCAGCAGCAATCACCTGCTTGTAGTAGCCCTCGCCTAACTTGCAGTTCAGGTCGGCATAGTTGCCCGTAATGCCGATGACGGGCTGACACTGTGCGGCAGGAAACTGCCGGTGGATGTCAGCGAGACGGGCATTGAGGTAGAATCTGTTCATTCCTGTTCGGCTAATTCTTCAAAGTGTACGGGTATCTCGCGCTTGATGCTCTGCTCCAGCGAGATGAGCGTCTCGGTGGCCGTCACGCCGGGTATTTCCTGCAGTTGGCCGTTGAGCAGGTGCATCAGTTGCTCGTTGTCGCGGGCATAGAGTCTGACCAGCATGGTGTATGGGCCGGTGGTGAAGTGGCACTCCACGATTTCAGGGATCAGTTCAAGCCGCTTCACCACATCCTTATACATGGAGCCGCGCTCCAGCGTGATGCCCACATAGGTGCAGGTGCGATAGCCCAGCGACTTGGGGTTGACGTCGAAGCCGCTGCCTGTGATGACCCCCATCTCGATGAGTCGTTGTACACGCTGGTGGATGGCTGCTCTCGATACGTTGCATTCGGCAGCCACATCCTTGAACGGGATGCGGGCATTCTTTGACAAGATGCTGAGGATTTTCTTGTCCAGGTTGTCAATCTTTTCCATTTTGAAGTTGATTACGTTACAATTTGTCAGCAAAATTAAGCAATTAAATTGAAACGTGCAACCTTTTGGCAAGAAAAGTGTAGAAAAAAGTGGAGAACGGCTACAATTTGTCGTTCTCCACGCTCTGTTTACTTCTCTATTTCCACCAATTCCACATCGAAGATGAGGGTGGAGTAGGGAGGGATCTGTCCGGCCTGGCGGGCGCCATAGGCCAGTTCTTGGGGAATGTAGAGTTGCCACTTCGAGCCGACAGGCATCATGGTGAGCGCCTCGGTCCATCCCTTGATGACCTGGTTGGGCTGGAAGGTGGCAGGCTCGGTGCCGTGCTTCGACGAGGCATCGAAGACGGTGCCGTCGATCAGTCGGCCTTCGTAGTGCACCTTCACCTTGTCGCTCACCTGAGGCACCTGGCCGTCGCCCTGCTTCAGCACCTTATATTGCAGGCCGCTGGGCGTGACGATGACGCCCTCCTTCTTGGCATTCTCTGCCAGAAAGGCCTTGCCGGCGGCCATCTGCCTCTCGGTCTTTGCCTGCTTGTTGGCATCGCTCTTTTGCTGGAACAGCGTCTCAGCCTGCTTCTGTAGCATCACGGTGGTGTCGCTCTCGACGGCATCTGTGAAGCCGCGGAAGAGCAGGTTTTCTGCGATGGAATCGGGCGTATCTGCAAAGTCGGCCAGGATGCCGGGCAGCATACGGCTGACCACCTGGTCGGCAATCTGCATGCCCATGCGACGGGCCTTCTGCTGTTCGTCGTTCTTCGTGGCGACAGCCTCCTGGAAGCCCTTCACGAAGTCGGCCAGATATTCAGTCTTGACGCCCTGCTGCTGCAGGTAGGGCAACAGGCCATTCGTCAGGCTGATGCCTGCTGCGTAACTCACCGAGTCGCGGCTGCTGCTGAGCGTCACGGGGGCTTTCACCTCCTCCACGACTTCTGCCACCTTCTGTTCCTTCTTTTTCTTTTTGGCGGCGTCTGCGGTATTGAAAGAGGCACCCACCACGAGGGCGAGTGCCAGTATAGCATATTTCTTCATCGTCATGTTACTTCACTTCGAGCAGTTCCATCTTGAAGATCAGCGTAGAGAAGGGAGGAATGTTGCCCATCTCGCGGCTGCCGTAGGCCAGTTCCTGAGGAATGTAGACCTCCCAGATAGAGCCGGCGGGCATACGCTTCAGCACTTCGATCCAGCCGGGGATGACGCCGCCCTTCATGTTGACGGTCAGGGGCTGGTTGCGCTTGTAGGAGTTGTCGAACTCGGTGCCGTCGATCAGTCGGCCGGCATAGTTCACGATGGCCTGGTTGCTGTCGGTGGGGATGACGCCGTCAGCCTCCTTCAGCACCTTGTACTGGAAGTAAGAGTCCAGCGTGCTGCCGTTGGGCAGGGTGACGGTGACGGACACGGTCTTCACGCTGTCGTTCTTGGCGTTCTCCTTCAGGAAAGCCTCGCTGGCAGCCTTCACTTCGCCGTACTTCTCCTCCATCGTCTTGCTCTTGATGCGCTCAAACAGGGTGTTGGCAATCGAGTCGGCCTCTTCCATGCTCATCTTCTGGTCGTTGTTGGTCAGGGCATTGATCAGACCGGCCAGCAGATTGCGGGCGGAAATGGTCTTCGTGGAATCGGCACCGAACAACTGGTAGTTGATGTTCTTCACAGCACCGTCGCCAATCTGGCGACCCATCTCGATACCAGCCAGATAAGCAGCCTTGCCCTTGTCGTCGGCAGAGTTGGCACCCTCCAGCAGACCCTCGATGAATTGGGCCATATAGGTTGTGTCGACACCCTTGGCCTGAACCAGATAGTCGGTCAGTCCGTTAGTTTGTACTACACCGATGGCATAACTCAGCGTATCCACGTCGGTCTTCAGGCTTGCCTTCGGGTTGTTGCCGTTGCACGACACCATCGTGCCCACGGCGATGGCCATTGCGGCCAAAGCAAAAATCTTTTTCATATCTTCATCTCTTAATTCTTAATTCTTAACTCTTAACTCCCTTTACACCACCTCGATGAGTTCCACGTCGAAGATCAGTGCAGCGTAGGGGGGAATCAACTGACCGGCACCACCCTCGCCGTAGGCCAGGCGATAGGGGATGAAGAAGCGGTACTTGGCACCCTCCGACATCAGTTGCAGACCCTCGGTCCAGCCGGCAATGACCTGCTGCAGACCGAACACGGCAGGCTCGCCGCGCTGTACGCTCGAGTCGAACACGGTGCCGTCGATCAGGAAACCTTCGTAGTGACACTTCACGCTGTCCTTGGCTGTCGGCTTCTTGCCGTTGCCCTCCTTCAGCACCTGATACTGCAGGCCGCTGGGCAGGGTGATCACGCCGTCCTTCTTGGCATTCTCAGCCAGATACTGCTCGCCGGCCTCCTTGGCAGCCTTGCCCTTCTCGGCACGCTCGGCGTTCATGGCTTGCTCCTTCTTGGCGAAATAGTCCTGCACAATCTGCTGTGCCTCGCGATGCGACACCTTCAGTTCGCTGCCGCTGAGCACATCCTTGATCGACTGTGCAAAGTCGTCTACGTTCAAATCCGTGGCACCCATCTGTGCCAGTTGTTGTCCGATGCCCAAACCGAGGGCATAACTCACTTTATCCATGCTTTCTCTTATATTAATAATGTGTCTACGATAGAAAAATCGTGCAAAATTAGCAATTATTTCTGACTTTGTGGCTATAATTCGAGAAAAATTACTATTTTTGTGCAGTTTTTAATAAACTTTGTAGGCTATGAAGAAGAAAATCGTTGTCCTGACAGGTGCAGGCATGTCGGTGGAGAGCGGGCTGAAGACCTTCCGCGATGCCGACGGATTGTGGGAGGAATATCCCGTTCAGCAGGTGGCTACGCATGAGGGTTGGGAGGCCGACCCCACGCTGGTGACTAATTTCTATAATATGTTGCGTCGCAAGTGCTGGGGCGTAAAGCCCAACGAGGGCCACCGGCTGGTGGCTCAGTTGGAGGAGAAATACGACGTGACGGTGGTGACGCAGAACGTGGATAACCTGCACGAACAGGCCGGTTCCACCAAGGTCATCCACTTGCACGGCGAACTGATGAAGGTCTGTTCGAGCCGCGACGTCGACGATCCGCGCTATCAGATCACGCTGACGCCCGACAACTGCGAGGTGACGCCCGGCACCAAGGCCGGCGACGGCTCGCTGCTGCGCCCCTTCATCGTCTTTTTCGGTGAGGCTGTGCTCAACATCACCGTGGCTGCCGAGGAGGCCCAGACGGCCGACATCTTTATCATCATCGGCACTTCGCTCAACGTCTATCCCGCTGCCGGTCTCATCCACTATGTGCGCCCCGGCGTTCCCGTCTATCTCATCGACCCCAATCCCGTCAGTGCCGGAAGTGGAGTCCGGCAGATACAGAAGGGTGCCAGCGAGGGTATGAAGGAACTGATGCAGATGCTCTGATGTGTCTGTCATGATTTGAGAATCGTAACTAAAACAAAGAACAAAAGAATATATGAAGCGGTTATTTCTACTACTAACCACTGCCCTGCTGACTATGTGCGCATGGGCTCAGACTGCCACAGTGACCACTCATTGGCCGCTCGACACGAGCATCAAAGACCTCAGTGTAGGTACTACGGCATACAACAATGCCACAGCCTCGACTATCACCTGCGAGGGCACCGATGTGTCGAAGATGCTGGAGACGAGCGTTGTATTCGGCTCAAAATGGAATTTCCAGAATACAATTACGCCAGCAAACTATATCACAAAGGAGACAGGCTTGAGGATACTGCGCTTCAAGTCAGCAGGAGGCTCGGACGGTTCTGACGACTATGGTGTGAAACTGCAACTGCAACCTACAGGTGACCTGACCTTCCTGCCTACCAGCGTAAGCCTGAGCATTGCGGCATGGACGTCGGACGGCAAAGACGCTTTTGAGGTGGAACTGCGCAAACTGAATGCTGACGGCGAGACGAGTCAGAACTACAAACTGGCTACGATAAAGAGTCACACTGGCGTAAATGCGCAGTACGACGACCTCACGTTCAACGTCCCTTCTGATGCTACTGCCAGCAAGAATGCCTGGGTGATAGTGATACGTATGGTCAGTGGCTACAACAACCAGATAGCAGTGGGCAATGTGACGCTTGTCGGCACGGCCACACTGGGTGGCACCGTGCAGACCAGTCAGTTCACGGCAACAGTGGTGCCAGAGAATGCCGGCTCAGTTTCTCCAGCCCATACGGCTGTGGTGACGGGCGACAACGTGACCTGCACGGCTACGCCTGCCATCGGTTATGCCTTCGAGGGTTGGTATCAAGGCGGTACGAAGGTGGCAACGGACAATCCCCACACCTTCAACATCGCAGCAGACACCCAGGTGGAGGCACACTTCACGAAACTGCCCGAGGCCACACTGACGTATGGCACCGACATGCCCGAGATGGGCTACGTGACCGTGAGCGATCAGGGCGACAACGGGCGATACAATGCCGGAACGGTTCTCACGCTGACCGCTATAGCCCAGAAAGGCCACTATTTTGTGCGCTGGGAGGACGGCAAAGGCAATGTGGTGTCAACCAACGAGAAGTACACCTTCACGCTCAATGAGGATATGACCATCCGTGCCGTGTTTGCCAAGATAAGCGGCTATAAGGCTGACCTCGTGGCTTTCCCTGGCGCAGAAGGCTATGGCCGGTTTACCACTGGCGGTCGTATGATTGACAACCGCGGTGCCAAGGTGTACTATGTCACCCGCAATGACGACTGTGCAGACAATGCGCTCGTGGAGGGCACCCTGCGATGGGCGCTCCGCACTGGCGACGACACCCCGCGTACCATCCTTTTCCGTACGTGCGGCACCATCTATCTGACATCGAAACTATCGTTGAACCATCCCAACGTGACCATTGCCGGACAGACGGCTCCAGGTGGTGGTATCTGCATTGCCGGCTACCAGATCAAATTGTCGCAGCCCAACATCATCGTCAGGCACATCCGCTTCCGCGCCGGCGACTTGCCCAGCAGCAGTATGTCGCCCCTCGATGTTGAGAATACTCATCACATCGTGCTCGACCACTGTTCGTTCTCATGGTCCATGGAGGAGAACCTGACCCTCTACGACACCGACTCGACAACGATGCAGTGGTGTATCTCGGCAGAGGGTCTCTATGAATCGAAGAATGTGAAGGGTGAGCGCTCCTACGCCATGCAGTGGGGCGGAGAGCACGGAACGATGCACCACTGTCTGATCAGCAACTGCATGAGCCGTATGCCGCGCTTCAACGGCGCACGTCCCAGCACCAACGACCGACAGGTGGACAACGAGTTTGCCAACAATGTCATCTTCAACTGGGGCAGCCACAATTCCATCTATGGTGGTGAGTGCACGGTGACGGGAGAGAACGACTACGATCGTGTCTACATGATCAACAACTACTATCGCCCAGGACCAGCCACCAAGGTGGGCACCACCAGCCGTCGCTATTTCGTATCGGCCACTGGCGACAACATCAACCAAGTGGGTCAGTGGTACCTCAGCGGCAACCAGTTTGAACTGAGCAGCAAGTGGGCACCATCTACCACGATATGGACCAACACCGAACTGCAGAAAGTCAATGCCGACAACTACTATGGCTTCGTCAGCGACAATGCCTCGCGAGCCATGAACTTCTGGTCGGTGTCACCCTCGCAGGCGCTGGCCGACAAGGCTCTGCTCCATGAGTTGCCCTACGCTCTGAGCGGTCTGACCTACGAGACGGCCAGCGAGGCCTATCAGGCTGTGGTGCAGAAGGCTGGTGCCTCGCTGCCCCGCTACGATGAGGTAGACCAGCGACTGCTGGCCGAGGCTGCTGGCAGCCAAGACCCGCGGTTCAAGGGCAGCAGTTTTGTAAGCACTAAGAATGGCAGTACCATCACGCCGGCTGCAGGTATCATCAACTCGCCTGCTGACTTGACGCTGTCACGCTACGACGAGTTCTATGCCCTCGACGAAGCCACAGGTCAGACCATCAAGACGCAGATGTGGCCTTGGCTGGGAATGGACGATGACGAGCAGTTGGTGCAGGACACCGACCAAGACGGTATGCCAGATGGCTATGAACTGTCGGTAGGTTTAAATCCCAACAGTGCTGCCGACGGCTATCTGCTGACAGAGAGCGGCTACTCCAATCTGGAAGTGTTCCTCAACGGCGTGGCTGACGGCACCATTGACCTGACGCCCTACAAGAAGGCTCAGGCCGTGGAGAAGCGCAACATCTTCAACGCCATCGTCGACCCGTCGGGCACAGCCGACTACAAGACCATCGCAGAGGCCGTTGCTGCCGCTGAGCAAATGGCCACAAAAGATGCTCCCTATCACATCTTTATTAAGAAAGGTGTCTATCAAGAGCACGTGGAAATCACAAAGCCATACATCCACCTGACAGGTCAGGACCGTTTGCAGGTCATCATCACCGACAACAAGTCGAAGTCATACAATGGCGACCTGGGCAAGACGGCCACCGTCTACGTCAATGCCAGTGACGTTAACCTGGACAACCTGACCATCAATAACACCTTCGGCAGTGGTGAACAGGCTCTGGCACTCTACACCTTGGGCGACCGCATCACCGTGACCCAGTGCCGAATCAACGGTTGGCAGGACACCTATCGCACAGGCAAGAGCGGTCAGCGCCACTTGGTGCGCGAGTGTCTGGTCAGCGGTACCACCGACTTCATCTACAATGCCGGCGATGTGTTCTTCGACCGCGACACACTGGAACTGACAAACACCACCAATGTCATCGTGGCTCCGTCGCACATCAATCCCACTTGGGGCTACGTGTTCCGCGACGCCTTTATCACCACTGCCGATGGCATCGCCACGGCTACCACCGACTTGGGACGCCCTTGGGGCGACACGCCGAAAGTGGCATTCATCGACACAAAGTTGGCCGCAAACGTGAGCATCAATGAAGCCGGCTGGCGCGACATGAACGGACTGCCCATCCAGATGGCGGAATACAACACGACGAACGCACAAGGACAAGCCGTCGACCTGTCAAAGCGCAAGACTTCTTTCACGGCCGATGGGAAGACCGTCACCAGCAAAGCCGTACTCACGGCGTCTGAGGTCTCGGCCTACACCGTGCAGAATGTGCTTGCCGGCACCGACCAGTGGGATGCCGACGGAGCAGGCCGGATACTCGATGCACCGAAAATGACCGTTGGCACCGACCGTCTGACATGGAGCGATCCTACAGGACAGGCCGCCTGCTATCTGGTTACCATTGACGGCAATGCTACACTGACCACCGACGAGTCGGTCAACTATGCAACTGGCAGTCAGGTTTGCGTGCAGAGCATATCAGAAAGTGGTGTACTGGGACGCGCCATCACGCCTGAGGCTGCCACACTGGGCATCACTCATCACTCATCACTGATCACTCCTCGCTCGACGTCTACGACCTGCAAGGTCGCCGTCTGGCCCAGCCGCAGCGGGGCATCAACATCCAACAGGGCAGAAAGTTCATCGGCAAATGAGCGACGCATCGGTCGTACTGAAGAATCTCAGCATAGGCTATCACACCAAGCAGGGCATCCGCGTGGTGGCCAGCGATGTGTCGGCCAGTCTTCAGCGCGGCTGCCTGACCTGTCTGCTGGGCGAGAACGGCGTGGGCAAGTCGACCCTCCTGCGCACGCTCTCGGCCTTCCAGCCAAAACTCTCTGGCGACATCCTGCTGGAGGGCCAAAGGCTGGAGGACTACAGCGAGCACGAACTGGCCCGGCTCATCGGCATCGTACTGACGGAGAAGCCCGACGTGCAGCAGATGACGGTCATGGAACTGGTGGAGATGGGGCGCACCCCCTACACGGGCTTCTGGGGGCGCCTGTCCGATGCTGACCGCAAGGCCTGCAGGGATGCCATCAGCCTGATTGGCATCGACCACCTGAAAGACCGTCTGGTGCAGACGCTGAGCGACGGCGAACGGCAGAAGGTGATGATAGCCAAGGCGCTGGCCCAGGAGACACCTATTATATATTTGGACGAGCCCACGGCCTTCCTCGACTATCCCAGCAAGGTGGAGATGCTGCTCTTGCTGCGCCGCATCAGTCGCGAGGCCTGTAAGACCATCTTCCTCTCCACCCACGACCTGGAACTGGCCTTGCAGGTGGCCGACACCGTTTGGCTGATGAGCCGCACGGAGGGCCTGAAAATAGGAACGCCCCATGAACTGGCAGCACAGGGTGTGCTGCACCAGTTCATAGAGCGTGGGGGAGACGTCACGTTCGACGCCGAGACGCTGAGCGTCAGAGTCCTATGGCGCGCTTGAGTTCGCTGGACGTCAGGTGGATGTTGACCGACTTGTCCGAGGTGTTGCCCACATACTTGAAGTCCATGCCGCGATTGGTCTCAACCAGCAGTCGGCAGATGAACTGCATGTCCTGGTCACCTTCCTTCACCATGCCGATCATCGCCTCTTTCATCACGTCCCTGGCCATCTCGAGCATAGCGATATCCATCAGGTCCTCGTCGACGCCAACGGTGTAGACCAGGTTGCTGCCCGCCAGTTTGACCGATTTCATCGTCAGGCCATCGCCCAGATCCTGCGGCATTGTCTTGTTGGCCTCTTCGATACCCAACTTCAGCACCGTCTCTTTCATGCCGTCGCTCATGTTGTCCAAGTCCAGGTCGTCGCTGTTGTTGGCCAGGCTCTCGAAGTCAACGGCCTCTGTGTCGTCATAGTCTTCGTAAGCGATGGAATCAGCGATTTCTTCTTCATCGTCGTCATCGAAGATGCTGGCATTCTCATAGCGGGCCTCCTCCAGTTCGTAACTCTCGAACTCGCACTTCCACTTTGTGCCCTCCTCGTTCTGAAAGGCGCATCCGATGGTGCCACCCTCGTTGATGACAGCCTCGACAGCTTCCTTGAAGGGAGAGTCGCCGTCGGTAAACCAGTGGAGCATACCACCCTTCAGCAGATCCCTTCCTTCCTCTTCACCCAGAAACTCGCCGTAGGTGTCGTCCAGACTGATGAAGAATGCCACGGTGTTGCCGTTGGCCAGTTCCACCTTGGTGACGGTGACGCCGTCTTCCAGCAAGTAGGGGCAACCGGCGTTTTCCTGTTCCACGATGTCCTTCAGTTTCGATTTCTGTGCGCATCCGGCTATCAGCATGACGGCCAGGAGCATCAGCATTGCTTTAACGGTACTTTTCATTGTCTCTTATTTTTTAGGTTAGAAAATGTCGACCACCAGGATGTCCCACACGGCAATGATGTGGAAGATGCTGCCCAGGAGCACGCAGAAGTGGAACACCGTGTGCATGTATTTCGTCTTGTTGAACGAGTAGAACACGGCACCAGTGATGTAGGCTACACCCTCCAGGATGATCATGATGACGGCCCAGGTGGCCACCGTGTCAATCAGCGGCTTGAAGGCCACCAGCACACTCATGCCCATGATGACGAAGCAGGCCGTCTCGATGTTGGAGTGGTCCTTCAGTTTGATGAAACTGATGATGGTGCCCACGATGGCACATGCCCAAACAAAGATGAACAGCGTCCAGCCCCACCAGCCATGGTCGCGCATGGCCAGCAGCGTGATGGGTGAGTAGGAGCCGGCTATGTGCCAGTAGATGGCCGCATGGTCCCACTTGCGGAAACGCTTCTTCCACTTGCTTTCCTCCTTCAGGGCATGGTAGATGGTCGATGCCAGATAACTGCCCAGCATACCGAAGAGATAGAGTCCCACACCCAGGCTGGCCCACTTGCGGTCGTAGTTGCCCAGGCAGATCACGATGATGAAGGCAATGGCCACGGCTCCTCCCATCATCGCCCCTCCGGCGTGAGTCCATGTGTTCCAGAGTTCTTCCTTACGGGTATAGTTGATAGCCATAACGCACCTGTTTTGCGGGCAAAGTTACGAAAAAAAACTGAGACCGCGCTATCAATACCTAAATATTTCTTAATTCTTGGCGGCAGAAGTGCATTAGTTCTGTTTTTATTGCTATTTTTGTAAGCAGTAATCGTTATGAAAGCAAAAGAAGAAACGACAGGAGCACCCATTCTGGAACTGCAGCGACAGCGCGCGCTGCTGCAGATGGAGTATGAGGAGGAGAAGAAGGCCTTCATGCAGCAGAAGGAGGCCATGGGCATCCGTCGGCTGGTCAGCCGCGGCGATGCCTGGTTGCCCCTGCGCATCGGGCGTTCCTATTATAATTCGTTGAACCAACTCTGCGTAGAGGTGTTCCGCAACTCGACGGAGGAGGACACCGATCACAACTTCGAGTTCGGACGGCCCGTGCAATTCTTTAAGACTAAATCCCAGCAGACTCTCCCCCAGCCCCTCCCTGTGAGGGAGGGGAGTGGTCAGACTCCAACAGCAAAACTGTCTACCCCCCTCCCTTATAGGGAGAGGTCGGGGGAGAGTCTTTCTCTTTTCACCGGCACCGTCAGTTTCGTTGATGGCGACCGCATGGTGGTCAGCGTGCCCGACGGGGCGCCGCTGGGCGACCTGCAGGTGAGCGACGGACAGGTGGGCGTGATGCTCTTCTTCGACGAGACCAGTTATCGCCTGATGTTCGAGGCCCTGGAGCGCACCATGCGGGCCAAGGGTCGGCTGGGCTATCTGCGCGACCTGTTCTATTCGAATCAGAAGGCCGAGACCTTCTCCTTTCCAGATATGGGCTTCGACTACCTGAACAAGACGCAGGAGCAAGCCGTCAACCAGGTGTTGCGCGCCAAGGATGTAGCCATCGTACACGGCCCTCCCGGCACGGGCAAGACTACCACGCTGGTGGAGGCCATCTACGAGACGCTGCGGCGCGAGAGCCAGGTGCTGGTGTGCGCCCAGAGCAACATGGCCGTCGACTGGATTTCAGAGAAACTGGTAGACCGCGGGCTCAACGTGCTGCGCATCGGCAATCCCACCCGTGTGGACGACAAGATGCTCTCGTTCACCTATGAGCGTCGCTTCGAGGCCCATCCCGACTACCCCCAACTCTGGGCCATCCGCAAGGCCATCCGCGAACTGCGCAACCAGCGCAAGCGCAGCGACAACTGGCATCAGAAGATGGACCGTCTGAAGAGCCGCGCCACGGAACTGGAGATCCGCATCAATGCCGAACTCTTCGGCGAGGCCCGTGTCATCGCCTGCACCCTGGTGGGCAGTGCCAACCGTCTGCTGGACGGCATGAAGTTTGGCACGCTCTTCATCGACGAGGCTGCCCAGGCCCTGGAGGCCGCCTGCTGGATTCCCATCCGACGGACCGGCCGCGTCATCTTTGCCGGCGACCACTGCCAACTGCCGCCCACCGTGAAGTGCTACGAGGCACTG
Organism: Prevotella sp.; assembly: GCA_017483805.1. Taxonomy (GTDB): domain Bacteria; phylum Bacteroidota; class Bacteroidia; order Bacteroidales; family Bacteroidaceae; genus Prevotella. The sequence goes on along the minus strand of JAFUUL010000158.1, from coordinate 1,294 downwards.
AAGGGCGGATTGGGCCGCACGCTGATGGAGCGCATCGCCAACCAGAAGCCCGAGGTGGTCACGCTGCTGCGTATGCAGTACCGCATGAACGAAGACATCATGCGCTTCAGCAGCGACTGGTTCTACCACAACCAGATGGTGGCGGCCCCAGAGGTGAAGCATCGCAGCATCCTGGACCTCGACCTGCCCATCACGTGGATCGACACCTCTGAATACGAAGGCAAGGAGGAGTTCGTCGGCGAGTCGTTTGGCCGCATCAACAAGACGGAGGCCATGCTGACGCTGCTCTCGCTGCAGGCCTACTTCGAACTGATAGGCAAGGAGCGCATCCTGCAGGAGCGGCTCGACGTGGGCATCATCTCACCCTACAGGGCTCAGGTGCAGTATCTGCGCCAGCAGATTCGCAAGCGGGAGTTCTTCAAGCCCTTTCGCCACAGCATCAGCGTGAACACCGTGGACGGCTTTCAGGGTCAGGAGCGCGACATCATCGTCATCTCGCTGGTGCGCTCCAACGACGAGGGGCAGATAGGTTTCCTTCGCGACCTGCGCCGCATGAACGTGGCCATCACCCGAGCCCGCATGAAACTGATCATCCTGGGCGACCGTCCCACGCTGACGCGCCATCCGTTCTATAAGAAACTGTGGGAGTACGTGGAGGGATTGAAGTAATTAAGAGTTAAGAATTAAGAGTTATGGAGGCGGGAGAACTATTTGGGATTTGCAGGGAACTGGTGCAGGCGGGGCCATCGACGCAGGGCACGAGGCAGATGCATGAGGTCATCGCCCTGTGTGCGGCTGAGGGCTGCAAGCAGCATCGCGGCACCTTCGGCAACCTGTTTTCGCAGGTGGACTTCCTCTGCAAGCAACTGGGACTGAAGGCCGACCAGAAGCGAGCCATACAGACGGCCCGCCGCCACTCTAACACCAGTCAGCCCATCGAGGGCGACGACTGGCTCTACGACCTGCGGGCTGTCACGCTGTTCATCTCGGCGGTCTTCTCCGTCGACGTGCCGGGCTCGTTGTTGCAGGTGCTGCCCGTCAACCTGAAGCCGCAACCCAAAGGGCTCAGCATCAACCGCGAATACGTGCGCTGCATCGTCCGTTCCTTTGACGCCCAGACCATTCAGGCTGAGACCGAGGACGGCGAAATCACCGTCGACTACGGCAATACCGACGAGGGGCGCGACTTCGGCTATCTGCAGAAGATTCTGCGCGAAGGCATGCAACTCAACCTGCTGGACAACCACGTCTCCGATCACTCCTCACGCATCACTCCTCCCTCATCACTTATCAC